>NZ_CP110678.1:608437-909375 GCF_026167545.1 Sphingomonas sp. S1-29
CATGATGCAGCGCCCCGCCCGCCATCGCCGCGGCGAACGCGGCGCGCGGCGCGGCGTTGCCGATCGCTGGCGTCATGGCAGCAGGTCGGCGAGGCCGTCGAGCAGCGCCTGCGTCACCTCGAGGGCCGACCGCGCCGCGTCGATCCGCCGCACCCGATCGGGCTCGCGCGCCGCGATCGCCTCGAACCCCGCCGCGACGGCATCGTGAAACGCCGCATCGCGCGCTTCGAACCGGTCGTTGGCGGCGCCGTCGCGCGCCCGCGTCCGCTGCTGCCCCGCCGCGCGCGGCAGTGTCAGGAAGAAGGTGCGATCGGGCAGCAACCCCTTCGATCCAAAACCGTGCAGCGCCAGGATCGCGGCATCGTCGATCCCCTGCGCGCCCTGATAGGCGCGCGTCGAGTCGAGATACCGATCGCAGATCACCCACGTCCCCGCCGCGATCGCCGGGCGGATACGCTTCTCGACATGATCGGCGCGCGCCGCGGCGAACAGCAACGCCTCGGCATGCGCGCTCCAGCGTGCGACATCGCCCTGCATCAGCAGCTGGCGAATCGCTTCGGCGCCCTCGCTCCCGCCCGGCTCGCGCGTCACCAGCACGGGCAGCCCGCGCGCTTCGAGCGCGGCGGCGAGCGCGGCGGCCTGGGTCGACTTCCCCGCCCCCTCGCCGCCCTCGAGCGAGATGAAGCGTCCGATCAAGCGAACAGCGACATCAGGCCCGCCCAGACGCGCCCGAAGAAGCCGGCTTCCTCGACCGCGGCTTCGGCGACCAACGGCATCCGCTGCTCGCCGGTGTCGGCGCTGGTGATGACCAGGTCGGCGATGTGCTGGCCCGCGGCGATCGGCGCCTTGATCGGCCCCTGATACACCACCTTGGCGGTCACCGGCGCACTGGTGCCCGAGGGGACGGTGATCGACAGGTCGCGCGGCGCGACCAGCCCGACCGTCGCCTCGCCGCCCAGCTGGACGTCGGCGGTCTCGACGCGCTTGCCCTTCTTGACGATCGGCCGCGACTTCCACGCGCCGAAGCCCCATTCCATGAAGCGCACCGACTCGCTGATCCGCTGGTTCGCGCTGGTCAGCCCGGCAAGCACCATAACCAGCCGCCGCCCGCTCTGCTCGGCCGATCCGGTGAAGCCATAGCCCGCTTCCTCGGTATGCCCGGTCTTCAGCCCATCGGCGCCGTCGACGCGCCCGAGCAGCGGGTCGCGATTGGCCTGGGTGATCGCGTTGCCACCCATCGTCTGGCCCCAGGTGAAATCGCGGCGGGTGTAGAATTTCTTGTAGAGCTGCGGATGCTGCTCGATCGTCACCTTGGCGAGCGTCGCCAGGTCGCGCGCGGTGACATAGGTGCGGCCTTCATCGGGCCAGCCGTTCGAATTGCCGAACCGGCTGTTGCTCAGGCCGATCGCCTTGGCGCGCTGGTTCATCAAATTGGCAAACGCTTCCTCGGTGCCGGCAATCCCCTCGGCGAGCACGACGCAGGCGTCGTTCCCCGACAGCACGACCACGCCGTACAGCAGATTCTCGACGCTCACTTCCTCGTTGGGCGACAGGAACATCGTCGAGCCCGCCTTGGGGCCGTGCCAGCGCTCCCAGGTCTCGGGGCGGACGCGGAACTTCTGGTCGAGCTTCAGCTCGCCCTTCTTGAGCATGTCGAAGATGACATAGGTCGTCATCATCTTGGCCATCGACGCCGGCGGCATCCGGCGATCGGCGTCCTTGGCATACAGCACCGCGCCCGACGACAAATCCTCGATGAACGCCACCGGCGCAGGCGTGTCATAGGGCGGACGCTGCGCCGAGGCGGGCATCGCCAGCGCGAGGAACAGCGGCGGCAGTACGAGCAGTTTCTTCATGGAAAACACGAACCCTGGTGGCTTGAGGATCATTTCGAACGAAAGACGGTGGCGTCGCGATAGCCGCTTCTGGCCGCGCGCGCGCGTGCCGAATTGGCGGCGGCGGCATCGGGGAACGGCCCGAGCTGGACGCGCCAGAAGCGGCCTGCGGCGATCGAGCGGCCGTTCAGCTGGCTCGCCAGCGCCCTGGCGCGCGGCTCGCTGGAGAGCGCGGCGACCTGGACGAACCAGGTGCCGGTGGCAGCGGGATTTGGTGGCGCAGGTGCCGTAGGCACCGGTCGGGGCGATGCGGGCTTGGGAGCTGGCTTGGCAACAACAGGCTTGGGCGGCGCCATCGGCGTTGGCGCGGGTAGCACCGCGGCCATCTGCTTGCGCAAGCCGTTGAGCAGCACCGGCGGCGCATCGAGCCGCGGCAGCCCGGGACGCCCCGCCTGCAACGCCGCCTGATCCTGCGGCGAAGGCGTCACGCTGCGCACCCGAACCCCCGCCTGCGCTGCAATGCCAAGCGCCGAAAGCGCGCCCGGTGCCAGCGCGATCACCTGACCGGCTGCGGGTACCTGCCCCGCGATCGGTACCAGGATCGTTCGGCCGGTATCGAGCGCGGTCACCTCGGCGACGCTCCCCACCGGCAGCGTCGCATGGGCGGCACCGATCGGACTGTCGAGCGCGCTCGCCAGCCCCACCGCGCCGACTTCGTCGTAGCGCTTGACCTCGCCCGAGGTACCCAGCGGCCCCGAAGCCGCGACGACTTCGGCGGGCGGCGCGTCCTGCGCCGACGCCGCAGCGCCCAGCAGGCCGAGGATCAGGAACTCAGCGCGAGACTTCATCGGCCAGCAACCCCACCGAAAGAGCATAGAAATTCGAACAATTATAATCGAGGATCACGCGATAATTGCTCGTCAGCAGGAAGGCGGTGCGCCCCTGGCCATCGGGTTCGAGCAAGGTCGCCTGCACATTGTCGGCGGGCAAGGCGCCGCCCTGCGGGGTCACCCCGAGCGCGCGCCATTCGGCGATCGTGCGCCATTGGCTGTGCCGGTCGAATACTCGCGGGCAGCGCGGCGAGACGGTGCGCGTCTCGAGCGGCGCGCGCGCGAGCCCCGCGGGCACGTTCACCGCGACGCCCCAGGGCTGGCCGCGCCGCCAGCCGGCGTTCGACAGATAATTGCCGATCGATGCCAGCGCGTCGGCTTCGTTCGCCCAGATATTGGCGTCGCCATCGCCATCGCCGTCGACCGCGAGCCGCAGATACACCGACGGCAGAAACTGCGGATAGCCCATCGCGCCCGCCCAGCTGCCCTTCAGCCGGTCGCGCGGCACACCGCGGTCGATGATCTTGAGCAGCGCGATGAATTCGCCCTCGAACAATGGCCGGCGGCGTCCCTCGAAGGCGAGCGTGGCTAGCGAGCGCGGCAGATCGAAATCGCCGGTATAGCCGCCATAATTGGTCTCATGCCCCCAGATCGCGACCAGGATCGATCCGGGCACGCCATAACGCTGCTCGACCGCGCGCAAGGTGTTCAGGTTGCCGCGATAGGCGCTGCGACCGCGTCCGATCCGCGCGGCATCGACATGACGTGCGCGATAGGGGGCAAAATTGGAGATCGGCGCATTGGGGCTCGAACTGCCCGGCTGGTCGCGATCGAGCTCGATCACCCGCGGGTTCACCGTCAGCGAGGGCAGCACCGAATTGAGCGTGCGATCGCTCACCCCCTCGCGCAGCGCCTTGCTTCGCACCGTCGCCAGATAGCTCTGAAAGCTCGCATTGTCCTGGGCAGCTGCCCCGCTGCCCAAGCCGCCGAGCCCGATGCCGGCCAGAAGGATCGCCCCAAAAATACGCATTACACAGCTCCACCCCGGCCCCGCCGGCCGTGGTGCCGACTATTGGCACACTCCCCCCCGGTGCTGGAACCCCTTGGCGAACACGGGCTTGCAGAAAACCCGCCGACCTGCGTAATCGGGCGTGCCAGCATGCTGAGTGCCGGCATGCGGAGAGGTGGCCGAGTGGTTTAAGGCAGCGGTCTTGAAAACCGCCGTGGGTGGAAGCTCACCGTGGGTTCGAATCCCACCCTCTCCGCCATTTCCCCCGTCCGGGGGCGTGCAGAACGGTGAAGTCGTGAGCTGCCGTCAGCCCGTAGGGTATCTCGCTTGTGGTTTTGGCAGTGCCAGCCACCTCGGGGCAACGATCACGGCGCGGGTACTGTTTCGAGGCACCACCACCGTGGTCTGATACACGGACGTGTCCGGTATCGTCGTACGACAAATAGATTCCGTGCATCACAACAGGCGAAACACGCTTTCAAACCGTCCCTTGGAGATAACCGGCGCTATTCCCCGCTATACCGAATGAGTTGAAGTCGCTCTGGATTTGCTGGGCCGTCCTTGCTCGAATAGGTCTCGCTACGTACGGGCCGATCGGGATTGGTGAGATCAAACCAGAGGTCATGCAAATGCGACTCCTTTGCCGGATCAAGGTCGGTCGCGTCGCGAAACACGAAATGCAGTCGACCGGCACCCCGAGTTGACAGCGCCAGGCGCGGCTGGTTGCCCTGCGGGCAATAATGGGTGGCAAGCAAGCTTCCGCTGTCGCGGTGGTAAAGCGTCAGCGAATGCGGTTTACCATGCACGTCCCAGCTTTCGACAAGAACGGAATCTCCCGCCACCAGATAAAAGCGGATGCGAAGCGGGCTCTGCGGCTCGTCGGCAGGCCGCCAGGCGCCGACCATCCGAAACAGTTGCGCGAAAGCGTCTTCGGTTGCGACATTTTCAGATGTAGTGTGGGCTGCCGGCGGCACAGGCGCTCGGCCAGAACCCTGCGTTAGAGTGGCGAGAACGAGCAAAGACCACATACATCCCCACAGTCTATTTTCGTATCGCCAGATATCCCCGAGATTTTGTAGGCCGACAAGCGACCCAGCAGCATCCGGCGAACCCCCGCCACGGTGCCGATCGCAAGTCGATCGGCACCGCGCGATGGTCAGGCGGCCACCCGGATGTCGGTCGCGTGCACCGGGTAGGGTGCGATCTTGGTTTCATCGATCGTGCCGCCGGCGAGCTGGCTCGCGAAGCCGTGGTTGACGTCGCGGTGATGCGCTTCGTCGGCGCGCACGACCAGCACGACGTCGCGCAGCGTCGCATCGTCGGCCATCTGCCAATAATGTTTGGCGATCGCGGGGGCTGGCACGTTGACCGAGCGGCCTTCGTCGATTTCCTTGAGGTACATGGTGTAGCTGATCACCGCTTCCTCCTCGAAATAGCCGACGACGCGGTGCGCGGTGCGCGACGACAGCAGGTACAGGATCGAAAAGCCGACCAGGAACACCCCCTGCACCCCAAGGATCACCATCCGCTCGAACCAGGTCGGCTTGGCGATCTCGATGAAGGTCATCAGGTGCATCCGCTCGTTCTCGGCCTCTTCCATCAGCGTGCGGATCCAGCCTTCGTCGTCGCGCATCCAGCGAAGGCACGTCAGATGCGTGAACATCGCCCCGACCATCCCGGGCACCGCCGCGACGGTTTCGAGCACGATCGCGCGATGGCCGTAGCGCTTGGCGAAGAAGGTGTCGGCGGTGAGCCGCAGCAGCTTGGTGAAGCCGAGCGCGAAGTGATCCGAGAAGCCCGAGGGGATGTGATGGATCTGGGGTTGCGCCTCCCGCTCGTCGTGCAGGGCTTGGGGACTGGGCATAAGGATGGTGTTGGTCATGCGGGAGCCTTTTCGGGGAATGTCAGAGCGCGGCGGAAAGCGGCAGCTTGCGCTCGACCAGCACCAGCGAGGAATCGCCGGGATAGGCACGTGCGGTGAAGCCCATCTCGCGTTCGAGCTCGATCGCGGCGTGGTTGGCGTAGCTCTCGATCGATTGGAGCGTCTGGACGCCGCGGGCTTCGGCGTAGCGCGCGACATGCGCGAGCAGCGCCCAGCTGATGCCGCGCTGCTTATAATCCGATCGAATGCTGATCGCGACTTCGCCGACCTCGAGCGCTGCGTCGCAGGCGAGCATCGCCGCGGCGATCACCGTCACGCCATCGTCGGCGAAGGCTAGGAAGGTCTCGGACTGGTAGTGATCGACGCGTATCATCGCCGCCAGCCGGTCGGGCCCGACGACGGCCAGCCCGGTCAGGAAGCGGAACCGCAGGTCCTCGGGCGTGACGTGGGTGAAGAACTCGGCGAGCGCGGGCTCGTCGCGATCGGTCACCGTGCGCACCAGGAACCGGTGCCCCGTGCGGGTCTCCAGGTCTGCGTTGCCGTGCGGGGTCATGCGATTCTCCGGGGTTGCACGACAATGGCGTCGGCTTCACCGGGCCAGTGCACCGCATCGGGCCCGCACTCTATGCGTAGAACCCCGCATGGCGCCGTCAGGCTGGATCGCGCTTCATCCCCTCCATCGCGTCCTCGAGCGCCTTCGACGACCGCTTGAGCGCGTCCCGCTCTTCGTCGGTCAGTTCGGGCAGGACCTGGCGTTCGATGCCGCCCGCCCCGACCAGGCACGGCAAGCTCATATAGGTACCGCCGAATCCGCTATCGTCCGCCGGCATCGTCGAAACCGGCAGCACCGACCGTTCGTCGCGCAGCACCGCTTCGCAGATGCGGACGATGGCGGTGGCGATGCCGAACGAGGTATATCCCTTGCCGGTGGCGATACGATAGCCAGCCTCGCGCACCTCGGTGGCGATTGCGGCGCGATCGAGCGGCGGTTCGGCGGCGGCGAAGGCATCGAGCGGCAGGCCGCCGACACGGATTGTCGAAAAGACCGTGACTTCACTGTCGCCATGCTCGCCGAGCACGAAGCCCTCGACGGCCGACGGCGCAACGTCGAACCTTTCGGCGAGCGTCTGACGCAGCCGCGCCGAATCGAGCAGCGTGCCGGTGCCGATCACGCGTTCGGGCGGCAGCCCCGACGCCCGCAGCGCAACCTGCGCCATCAGGTCGACGGGGTTCGCTGCGACCAACAATATGCCGTCGAAGCCGTTTTCCATCAGCGCTGCCACGCATTGCTCGACGATCGCGGCGCTGCGTGAGGCCACCGACAACCGGCTTTCGTCGCCATGCGTCGCCGCGCCCGCAGTGAGCACCGCGATCGCGGCGCTGCCCGCATCGGCATAATCGCCTGCCCAGATCCGCGCCGGGCGTGCCAAGGCATCGGCATCGGCCAAGTCGGCGGCTTCGGCCTTGGCCAGCTCAGGATTCGCGTCGATCAGCACGATTTCGCGCACCAGCGCACGTAGCATCAGCGCATAGGCGGCAGTCGCGCCGACATGGCCCGCGCCGATGATCGCGATTCGATGGGTCAAGGCTCGTTCCTTCGGTGGTTGCCACATTCAACGCGCCGGTCCGGCGCATGATCCCGACATAGTGGTTTCCCGCATATCGCCAGCCAGCCCCAGGCCTAGAGTCGGCGCGGTCGCGCGATCCTTGCAGCCACCTTGGGAATGTTATGGCTGTCATCGAACACCCTGCCGCTGCGCCGCCGGGCCTCACGTCCGCCGAGGCCGCCGCACGACTGCTGGCCGAGGGGCCGAACGAACTGCCGCGAACGGGCAATCGTTCGGTGCTGCGTATCGCCCGCGACGTGCTCAAGGAGCCGATGCTCACGCTGCTGCTGGCGGGCGGCGTCGCCTATCTCTTGCTCGGCAGCCTGGGCGAAGCACTGATCCTGCTCGCGTTCGCGACCTTTTCGGTCGTGGTCACGATCGTGCAGGAAACGCGGACCGAGCATGTACTCGAAGCGCTTCGCGACCTGTCGGCGCCCAGCGCGCGTGTCGTCCGGAACGGCGAGCAGCTCGCGATTCCCGGCCGCGAAGTGGTGCGCGGCGACCTGCTGCTGCTCGAACCCGGCGACCGGATCGCCGCCGATGCGGTGCTGCAATCGGCGATCGACCTGCAGGTCGATGAATCGCTGCTCACCGGCGAATCGGTCGCGGTGGGCAAGCTGGCATCGGCAGCGTCCGGCGATCACCGCCCCGGCGGCGAGGACCAGCCCTTCGTCTATTCGGGGTCGATGGTGACGCGCGGCAGCGGTACCGCGCTGGTCACCGCGACGGGCGCCGCGACCGAAATCGGTCGGATCGGCCAATCGCTCGCAAGCCTCGATACCGAGGCGCCGCGGCTGCGCATCGAAACCGCGCACATCGTCCGCATCTGCGCGATCGGCGGCGCCTTGGTCGCGGGCGCGGTCATCGTGCTCTACGGGCTGCTCCGCGGCGGGTGGATCGACGCCGTGCTAGCGGGGATCGCGATCGGCATGGCGATGCTGCCCGAGGAATTTCCCGTCGTGCTGACGATCTTCCTGGCGATGGGCGCCTGGCGCATCGGCCAGGCGGGCGTGCTGACCCGGCGCGCCGCGGCGATCGAGACGCTCGGATCGGCGACGATCCTGTGCACCGACAAGACCGGCACGCTGACCGAGAACCGCATGGCGGTCGCCACGCTTTGGCTGCCCGACGGTTCGACGCTGACGCCGCTCCCCGACATCGCGATGGGCGAACCGTTCGCGGCGCTGCTCAAGACAGGCACGCTCGCCAGCGCACCCCACCCGGTCGACCCGATGGAAATCGCGATCGCCGCGGTGGCGCCGCCCTCCCCCAGCGACGCCGTGCTCATCCATGGTTACGGCCTGCGCCCCGACCTGTTCGCCATGGCCAATGTTTGGCGAACCAGCGACGGCACCGCGACCGTCGCCGCCAAGGGCGCCCCCGAGGCGATCGCCGACCTCTGCCGGCTGCCCTACGAAGCGCGCGAAGCGCTGCTCGCCGCGGTCAACGCGATGGCCGAGCGCGGGCTTCGTGTCCTCGCGGTCGCATCTGCCACCGCCAGCGACACCGCGCTACCCGAGGACCTCCACGCCTTCGCCTTCGAACTGCTCGGCCTGATCGGGCTCGCCGATCCGGTGCGCCCAGGCATCGCCGAGGCGGTGTCGGCCTTCCGCGCCGCCGGGCTGCGCGTGGTGATGATCACCGGCGACTATGCCACCACCGCGCGCGCGATCGCCACCCAGGCGGGGATCGCGCGCGGCGAGGTCGTCACCGGCGCCCAGCTCGCCGCGATCGACGATGCCAACCTCGCCCGCCGGCTGCCTGCAATCGCGGTGTTCGCGCGGATCATGCCCGAACAAAAGCTGCGCATCGTCGAAGCCTTCAAGGCGGCGGGTGAGATCGTCGCGATGACCGGCGACGGCGTCAACGATGCGCCGTCGCTCAAATCGGCGCATATCGGCATCGCGATGGGCAAACGCGGCACTGACGTCGCGCGCGAAGCCTCGGCGATCGTGCTGCTGAACGACGATTTCGCCGCGGTCGTCTCGGCGATCGGGCTGGGCCGCCGGATCTACGACAATATCCGCAAGGCGATGGGGTTCATCTTCGCGATCCATGTGCCGATCGCCGGCCTCGCCTTGCTGCCGCTAGCCTTCGGGCTGCCGATCCTGTTCGGGCCGATCCACATCGCGTTGCTCGAAATGGTGATCGATCCGGTCTGCGCGCTCGTGTTCGAGGCCGAGCGCGCCGAGGAGGACAGCATGCGTCGCCCCCCGCGACCCGCGAGCGAACGGCTCTTCTCGCTCCCGATGATCGCCTGGAGCGTAACCCAGGGCGGCATCGCCTTCGCCTTGCTGGCGGGCTTGTTCGTCGTCGAAAGCCAGGTCGGCATGCCCGAACAGGAGGTGCGCGCGCTCGTCTTCTTCGCGCTGCTCGCCTCGATGGTCGCGCTGATCTTGGTGAACCGGTCCTACGGCACCTCGTTGCGCGCGATGTTCGGCCAGCAGAACAAGGCGCTGCGGTATGTGTTGGCGACGCTGGTGGCGGTGGCGATGTTGATCCTCTTCGTAGCGCCGCTGCAGACGCTGCTGCGCTTCGAGCAGCTTCACGCGAGCGACCTGGGCGTCGCGTTGGCGGTTGGCGCGGTGTTGCTCGCGATCCTCGAACTGCTCAAGCCCGCGGCAAATCGCGCGATTCTCGAGCATCAGCGAGTCCGCATCGGCTAGGTAATGTTCCGCGGTTCGCCGGCGCGCTGCGGCCGATACAGTGCGCAAATGGCACGCGATCGATTCCTCCGGATGACAGGCGGCGCGCTCGCCTTGCTCCTCGCAGCGGAGTTGCCGGTGCCCGCGATGACGGCGCCGCAGGTCACCGACGCGCCACTCACCATCGCCGATGCGGTCGCGCGGCTCAAACCCGGCGAATATATCTGGACCCCGCAGGTTTCGCCCACCGGCCCGCTGATGATCGTCGTCAGCCTCGCCCGTCAGCGCGCCTATGTCTACCGCAACGGCGTCGTCATCGGCGTGTCGACCGCATCGACCGGGACGCCGGCCAACGCGACGCCGACGGGGGTGTTCACGATCCTGCAGAAGAAGGTCGATCACGTGTCGAACCTGTACGACGACGCGCCGATGCCGTTCATGCAGCGGCTCACCTGGGGCGGAGTCGCGCTCCATGCGGGTAAGGTGCCCGGCTATCCGGCATCGCATGGCTGCATCCGCCTGCCCGCAGCCTTCGCCCGGCTGCTATACGGCGTCACCACGCGCGGGATGACGGTGATCATCACCGATCGCCCCGCCGTCCCGCGGGTTGCCCCAGCGGTCGATCTGTTCGCTGCCGGCGGCGCCGAGATCGCAGCAGGCACCGAGCCCGCGTGGCAATGGCTCGATTCCACCGCTGCCTCGGGGCCGGTATCCATCGTCGTCAGCGCAGCCGATCGACGGCTGGTTGTACTGCGCAACGGCAAGCCGATCGGTTCGGCACCGATCGTCCTGCGGCGCCCTGTCGACAGAACCACCGCCTATACGATGGCGGCGGCAGATAGCGGCACCCCGAAATGGTCGCGCGTCGCGCTGCCCTGGGACGGGGCGTTCGATGAGCCGATCGCCGATGGCGACGATCGCGATCCGGTGATCATCGATGAACGCTTCCGGCAGGCGCTCGTAAAAATCCTTACCCCCGGCACTACGGTAGTCGTCACCGCCGATACGCTGCAATCGGGCAGCGCGGGCGAAGCGCTGGCGGTACTCAGCAGCGAATGATGCCGAAAACCGGCGGTACCGAACCCGACTCAGTCGATGAGCGCGCTGGTCACCCGCATCAGCGCGCCGCCGATGCCCCCCATTGCGAAGTCGGGATCGGATCGCTGGCCGGGATCGAGCCGCATCGACATCCGCGCATCGACTGCGGCGCTCGGCGCGCCGCGGCGTTGCTGGCGATAATCGAGATTGCTGATGTCGAGCGTGCGGTCACCCGGCACCGGATCGAGCGCGCCATCGGCGGGCGATGCGATACGCAATGTTTCGGCAACCCTCGCCTCGCGCCCGGTCACGCGAAACGCGGCGATGGCTTCGCGGATACGCCTGCGCTCGATGGGTTCGAATTCAGGGGTGGCGGGCGAAAGCGCGATCGCCGATGCGGCACCCGACGTGGCTGCCGATGCAAGCATTGCGACCTTGGCGTGCTGTGGATCGTCGTCGGAACCGGGTGACGCCAACAGCGCCAATGCCATTCCCGCGATCATGCCTGCCACCATCCAAGCCTCCAACCACGATTATGGCCGGATCATGGCGCGTTTAGCGCTAGGTGGAAAGCGATTCGTGGCGCGAGCGGCAAGGCGCGCGAGCGGCGGCGAAGGCATTGCCTCCGCGCCGGGCCCGCGCGCCCTGACGCCGCGGCCTGGTGTCAGGCTTCCTTCTTGGCGCGAAGCGAAAGCCCGCCACCGAAACGCTTGTTGAAGCGTGCCACCTGGCCGCCCGCATCGAGCAGGCGCTGGTTGCCACCGGTCCATGCCGGATGCGCGAGCGGATCGATTTCCAGCTGCATCAGGTCGCCTTCCTTGCCCCAGGTCGAGCGAGTCTCGAACACGGTGCCGTCGGTCATCTGAACCTTGATCATGTGGTAGTCGGGGTGGGTATCTTTCTTCACGTCGAATTCTCCGAGGTCATGCCGCTGGTTTCCGACCAGTAGCGAAGGCGCGGCCCTTAGCAGAGCCGGGCCGTTGGTGCAATCTTCAGGCCTTGGGCGTCAGGCAGGCTTGGGCGGGTCGGCGATCATCGCGGTGAAGTTGGCGGTCGCCGCCACCTGATCACCCAGCATCGCGCGGCCGGCGAACTTGCACACGCTCGACCGCTTCTGGACGAACTCGACCTCGAGCGTCAGCAGCACGCCGGGCTCGACGGGCTTGCGGAACTTGGCTTCCTCGATCGCCATGAAATAGACGAGCTTGCCCGAGCCCGCGAGACCCAGGCTTTCGACCGCGAGGATACCCGCGGCCTGCGCGAGCGCCTCGACGATCAGCACGCCCGGCATGATCGGCCGCCCTGGGAAATGCCCCTGGAAAAAGCCTTCGTTGATCGTCACCGCCTTGATCGCGCGGATCGACCGGTCGGGGAGCAATTCCTCGACGCGGTCGACCAGCAGCATCGGATAGCGATGCGGCAGCGCCGCCATCACCCGCCCGATATCGAGCGGGCCGATCGCGGCCTTGGGCTCAGCCGCCTCGCTCATCGGCCCCGGGGGGCGGCAGGAGCAGGTGCGGCTGCAGGAGCCGCCGCGGCAGGTGCCTGGCCCTGCTGGCCGGGCTGCCAATTGGCGGGCGGCGTGATCGTCACGCTGGGGACCAGGCGGTTCAGCTCGGTCGTCACGTCGGCAGTGATGTCGTTCGACGGCTGGGTGTAGAGCGCGGCGTCGGGACGCAGCAGCAGCGTGACCTTCTTGCGTGCGACCGCAGCGTTGACCGCGGCAGGAAGCTGCGCGCTGATCTGCTCGACGACATAGGCGCGCGCGCGCGATGCCGGTGCGGTCAGCCGCTGCAGCTCGGCATTGGCTGCCTGCTCGCGCTGCTGGATCGTCGTCGCCTGGGTGCGAAGCGCTGCTTCGTTCGCATTGGGTGCCGCACGCGCGGTCTCGAATGCGGTCACCAGCGGGCGCAGTTCGTTCTGCAGCGCGGTCTGGCGTGCCTGTGCCTGGTCGAGCTGCGCCTTATAGGTCGTCTGGATCTGCGACTGCGCGGTGCGCCACGCGTTGCTCTGCGCAACCGCGCCCTCGGGGTTGGCGACCGCGATCCCACCGGTCTGCGCGGCGGCAGGAACGGGCATTGCGGCGATGGCGACGGGCGCTGCGGCAAGTAACAGGGTTTTGAACATGGTCATGATACGGGTCCTTGATCGAAAGAGAATGATGGGGGTCAGAAACCAGCGCCGACGTTGAAGGTCAACAGCTTGGGATCGTCGCCGTCGACCGAGATGATGTCCTTCGCCAGATCGATCCGGAGCGGACCGAAGGGCGAGTTCCAGTTCACGCCGATACCCACGGTGATGCGCGGCTTGATCGAATCACCGACGAAGCGCTCGAGGAACGGCGTGGTGGTGTTGACCGCCGCGCTATTCTGTTCGGTGCCGACGCAAGCGGCGCCAACGGTGGCGGCATAGCCGGTCGCGCAGGTCGTCGAACGCTGGCTGGGAACGCCGTTGTTGGTGAAGGTGTTGATATACAGCGGCGCGCCTTCGCTGTTCCGGATCGGCGTCGTCGCGGGCAGCAGGCTGGGCGAACCGTCGACGTTAAAGACGGGGTTGCCGCTCGAATCGGTCGCCTGGGTGAAGGTGATCGTCGGCAGCGGCCGCGTGACGTTGAACAACGCACCCGCCATCACATAGACCGAAGGCCGAAGCCCCAATTCCTGCGCACCCGAGCCCAAGGGGATCTCGACCTCGGCCTTGGTCAGGTAATAGCCCTTGCCGCCGATCGCGTCGTCGACGATTTGGTCGCGATCGGTGACAAGGATCGTGTTGCCGTCCTCGTCGGTGGTGAACGGGATACGCTGGACGCGCGGGCCGACGCCGCGAATGTCGAAGCCGCGGAACTGCGGTTCGCCAAGGTAGAAGCGATCGATGATCCGCACCGGATCGATCCCGGGACCGCGGCTGTCTTCGAGCGCCTTGATATAGCCGCCCTGCGCCGCAGCCGACAGGATGAAGCCGCCACCCATGTTGAAATATTTGATGCCGTCGATCCGCGCGCGGGCATAGCGGACGTCGCCGCCGAGCCCTGCGAAATCGGCGCCGATCAGCAGGCGCTGGCCAGCGGTCGGGCGCAAGCGGCTGTTGAGGCTGTCATACACCAACGATGCGCCGACCAGCGAGGTGATCCGGTTGCCGAGCTGTTCGCAAAGGAAGCGCCCAGCGCGCAGCGGGTCGCACTGCCCGTTGCTGAAGAAGGTCGCTTCGTCGAGCGAGACGTCATCCTGCTGCAGATTGTAGCGTCCCGACAGCGACCAATATTCGGTCAGCGGGATGCCGGCGACGATGTTGAAGCCCGTCGACACCTGCGAATAGGTGGTGTTGCGCTCGTTGCCCACGAAGTTGAAGTTG
Source organism: Sphingomonas sp. S1-29 (assembly GCF_026167545.1). Taxonomy (NCBI): domain Bacteria; kingdom Pseudomonadati; phylum Pseudomonadota; class Alphaproteobacteria; order Sphingomonadales; family Sphingomonadaceae; genus Sphingomonas; species Sphingomonas sp. S1-29. The sequence continues at coordinate 622,635 of NZ_CP110678.1, forward strand.
CTGAAGTCGCGGCGGAACACGGTGCCGCCGAGCGCGATGTTCTTGTCGAACAGATAGGGTTCGGTGAACCCCGCCTCGATCGACTTCGAGAAGCTCGAATAATTGACCTGGAGCCGCAGATCCTGGCCCTTGCCGCGGAAATTGCGCTGGCGGATCGAGCCCTGCAAGATGAAGCGCTCGAGGCTCGAAAAGCCTGCCGAGAGCGTCAGTTCGCCGGTCGAGCGTTCCTCGACGTTCGAGGTCAGGATGACACGATCGGGGGTCGATCCCGGCTGCTCCTCGATCTCGAACTTGTCCTGGAAATAGCCGAGCGAATTGATCCGGTCCTGCGAGCGCTTGCGCAGGAACGAGTTGTACGCATCGCCCTCGGCGATCCGCATCTCGCGGCGGATCACCTCGTCCTGCGTCTGGGTATTGCCGGTGATCTCGATCCGCTCGACATAGGTCCGCTGGCTCTCGGCGATGTTGAAGGTCAGCCCCATCGTCAGCGTCTCTTCGTCGCGCTGATATTCGGGGCGGACATCGGCAAAGGCGTAGCCGAACAGGCCGGCGGCCTCGCTGAGCGAGGTCACCGAATCCTCGACCAGCTTGGCGTTGAACCATTCGCCCTTCTTGATCTGCAGGCTCTTGGCGAGTTGCTCGCCGTTGAAGTCGCGGATGCCGCTGTCGACGGTGACGTCACCGAACTTATAGCGCGGGCCCTCCTCCACCACATAGGTGATGATGAAGTCTTCCTTATCGGGGGTCAGCTCGGCGACCGCTGAGATCACGCGGAAATCGGCATAGCCCTCGGTCAGATAATATTGCCGCAGCTTCTGCTGGTCATAGGCCAGCCGATCCTGGTCGTAGCTCGTCGCCGAGCTGAAGAAGCGGAAGAAGCGCGCCTGCTTGGTCGCCATTTCCTTGCGCAGCGCATTGTCGCTGAACTGCTCGTTGCCCAGGATGTTGATCTGGCGGACCTTGGACTTGGGTCCCTCGGCGATCTCGAACACCACATCGACGCGGTTCTGGTCGAGCACGACCTGCTTGGGCTCGACCACCGCGGCGAAGCGTCCCTGGCGACGATATAGCTCGACGATCCGGCCGACATCGGCGCGCACCGCGGTGCGGGTGAAGATCTGGCGCGGGGCCAGCTTGATCTCGGGGAGGATCTTGTCGCTCTTGAGCCGGCGATTGCCCTCGAGCACCACGCGGTTGATCACCGGGTTCTCGCGGATGCGGACGATCAGGTCGCCGCTCTCGACGCCCTCGATCTGCGCCTCGGCGATCAGGTCGCTGGCGTAGAGGTCCTTGATCGCGGCATCGACGGTCTCGTTGGTGTAGGGCTCGCCGACGCGAAGCTTGGTGTAGGACAGCACCGTGTCGGGTTCGATCCGCTGCGATCCCAGCACGCGAAGCGAGCGGATCGTCCGCGCGGGCTGCGCTACCACGGTCGCGGGAGTCGCGGTCTGCGGCGCACCCTGCGTCGTTACCTGGGGGGCCGGGGCAGGTGCCGCCTGGCCCGGGGTCGGCACCGGTGTCGAAGGCGCGGTCTGCGCTTCGGCGACGCCCGCCAGCATCGTTCCCGCCAACAGCACCGCCGCAGCCTGTGCGCGATATTTGCTACCCATGATCGCCGTCACCGTCGTTCCATCCCGAAATACTGGAAAATATCGTTCCGGGCGTACCGGCATCGCCACGCCCCCTGCCCCAACGGGCTCAACCGATCAAGCCGGCCAGGCTGCGCCAGACCCCGAACGCGCCCAGATCATTGACCGTCACGAAGAACATCAGCGCAAGCAACGCCACCAATCCGCCACGAAACGCCCATTCGAACACTTCGGGCTTCACCGGCCGCCTGCGCACCGCCTCTATTGCATAGAATAGTAGATGTCCGCCATCGAGCATCGGCACTGGCAATAGATTGATGAACCCCAAATTAATCGAGATCAGCGCGATCAGTCCGACATACTCGACCATGCCGAGCGACATTTGCTGGCCCGAGACCTGTGCGATCCGCAGCGGCCCGCCGAGTTCGTCGATCGAGCGGCGCCCGGTGATGATCTGGCCGATCGTATCGACCATCATGCCGACGATCTCGCCGGTCCGCTCGATCCCGATGAGCGGTGCCTCTAACAGGCTCACCGGAACGCGCACCGGCTGCACCGGCCCGATGCCGATCCGCCCGAGCTCGAACTGGTTGCCGAACCGGTCCTCCTCGCGCACGACGCCGATCTGCATGTCGGTGGTCGCAGGCGCATCGCCGCGGACATACTCGACGCGCACCCGCTCCTGCGGGCGGATCCGCGCATAGCTAGCCAGGTCATCGAAAGTCTCGACGCTGCGTCCGCCAATCGCGGTGATCCGGTCGCCCACCTGCAGCCCGGCATTGGCCGCCGCACTCTGCTCGGCGACGAGGCCGATCACCGGCAGCGTCTTGCTCTGGCCATAGGCATAAGCGAAGCCCGCTAGGATCAGGGTCGCCAGCGCGAAATTGATTGCCGGTCCCGCGGCGACGATGATCGCGCGCTGGTATAGCGGCTTTGCCTGGAAGGTCTGCGCGCGCTCGGCGGCGGGCAAGGCGAGCCATTGGGGGTCGGGCTGGCTGGCCGGGTTCATGTCGCCGGCGAAGCGGACATAGCCGCCCAAGGGCAGCCATCCGAACTGCCAGCGGGTGCCGCGCCTGTCGGTAAAGCCCGCAATCTCGCGCCCGAAGCCGATCGAGAAAGCCTCGGCCTTCACCCCGAACCAGCGCCCGGCGAGATAATGCCCCATCTCGTGGACGAACACGAGCGGCCCCAGCACCAGGATGAACGCGACCAGCGTGAACAGGAAGCCGGGGGTTTCGATCAAGCGACGCAATCCCTCACACGGGCACCGGCAATGCGCCGCGCCTCGGCATCGATCGTCAGCACCTCTTCAACATTGCCGGGTGCCGGCGGATCATAGCTGGCAAGCGTATCGGCGACGATTGCGGCAATTTCGAGGAAGCCGATGCGGCGCGCCAGGAATGCCGCGACCGCAATCTCGTTGGCGGCATTGAGGATCGCCGGCCGCGCCCCACCCGCTTCGAGCGCCGAGCGCGCCAGCGCCAGCGCGGGGAACCGCACCGGATCGGGCGCTTCGAAGTCGAACCGGCGCATCGCGACGAAATCGAGCGGCGCCATCGGCGTCGCCATCCGCGCGGGCCAGGCCAGCGTGTGCGCGATCGGCACGCGCATGTCGCTCGGCCCCAGCTGCGCCAGGATCGACCCGTCGACATATTCGACCATCGAATGGATCACCGATTGTGGGTGGACGATGATGTCGATCTGCTCGCCGCGCACCGGGAACAGCCGCGCCGCCTCGATCAGCTCGAGCCCCTTGTTCATCAGCGTCGCCGAATCGACCGAGATTTTGGCGCCCATCGTCCAATTGGGATGCGCCACCGCCTGCTCGCGCGTCACGCCGCGCATCGCCTCGGTCGACCATTCGCGGAACGGGCCGCCGCTGGCGGTGAGGATCAGCCGCCGCACGCCCTCAGGGCGATCGCGGTCGAAGCATTGGAAGATCGCATTATGCTCGCTGTCGGCGGGCAGCAGCGTCGTCCCCGCCGCTGCCGCCGCCGCCAGGATCACCTCGCCCGCCGATACCAGCGGCTCCTTGTTGGCGATCACCACCACGCCGCCGCCCTCGATCGCCGCCATCGTCGGCTCGAGCCCGGCGCAACCGACGATCGCGCTCATCGTCCAGTCGGTATCGACGCGCGCCGCATCGCAAATCGCTTGGGCGCCGCCGGCAACCGCGGTGCCGGTGCCCGCTAGCGCCGCGCGAAGCTCGGGCAGGCAGGCGGCGTCGGCGACCACCGCCAGCTTGGCGCGCGTGCGAATCGCCGCCGCGGCGAGCCGATCGACGTCGCAATTGGCGGTGAGCGCGACGACTTCGAAGCGCTCGGGCTCGCGTTCGACCAAGTCGAGCGTCGAGGTGCCTATCGATCCCGTCGCGCCGAGGATGCTTACGCGTTTCATGCCAGCCATTCGGTGAGCACTACGAGCAGCGCAGCGACCGGCGCAACCGGGACCAGCCCGTCGAGCCGATCGAGAAACCCGCCATGGCCGGGGAGCAAGGTCCCCGAATCCTTGATTCCCGCCTGGCGCTTCAACCAGCTTTCATACAGGTCGCCGGCAGCCGAGAGCATCGCGAGCACCGGGGTCGCCAAGGCCAGCCATGGCGACAGACCATAGGCCATCATCACGCCGCCCATCACTGCCGCCAGCAGCACCCCGCCGGCAAAGCCCGACCAGGTCTTGTTGGGGCTGATCGACGGCGCGAGCTTGGGACCGCCGACCGAGCGCCCGACGAAGAACGCGCCGGTATCGGCCGCCCACACCAGCCCCATCGCCCAGAACGACAGAAAAAGCCCGTCGTCGCGCCCGCGCAGGTACAAGATCGCCAGCGCCGGCAGCCCGACATACAGGATTCCGCGCGCAAGTTCGGCGCGCCTTGTGGCGATCACGACGAACACCGCGGTGCCCACCAACACGCCCAGCGAGAAGAAGCTCGGACCCGAGGCGATCGGTGCCATCAACGCCAGCGGCACCGACAAGGCGAATTGCCCGGTCCTTTTGGCCTTGGCCTCGGCCTTGAACATGTCCGACCATTCGGACATCGTCAGCATCGCGCCGATCACGACGATCAGCCAGAAGAACAGTCCGCCGATCGCGAGCGCCACCGCCGCGACCGCGAGCAACGCGCCGCCGACCAGCAGGCGTTGGCGAAAATCAGCCTTGCGCCGCGCGGCGTCGTCGAGCGTCACAGACCACCGAAGCGGCGCTGGCGCTGCCCGAAGACGTCGATCGCGCGCGCGAGCGTATCGCCGTCGAAGTCGGGCCACAGCGTGTCGACGAACAGCAGTTCGGCATAGGCCGCCTGCCACAACAGGAAGTTCGACAGCCGTTGTTCGCCCGAGGTGCGGATCATCAGGTCGACCGGTGGCAGGTCGCCGCTCTGGAGCGCGGCGGCGAAGCGCTGCTCGTCGATATGCTCGACGCCGATCTCGCCTGCCTGCACCGCACCGGCCAGCTGCCGCGCGGCGGCGGCGATCTCGGCTTGCGCGCCGTAGTTCAGCGCGATCACCAGCAGCGGGCCGGTGTTGGTCGAGGTACGTATGATCGCCCCCTCGATCAGCGCCACCAGGTCGTTCGACAGCGCATGATAATCGCCGATCACGCGCAGCCGGACATTCTCGGCCACCAGATCGTCGAGCTCGGCGCGCAGGAAATGGCGGAGCAAGCCCATCAGGTCATGGACTTCGTCCTCGGGCCGGCGCCAGTTTTCCGAAGAAAAGGCGTAGAGCGTCAGGACTTCGATCTGCTGGTCGCGCGCGGCGCGGGTGACCCGGCGGACCGCCTCGACCCCCTGCTTGTGCCCGGCGATCCGCGGCAGCCGCCGCGCCTTCGCCCAGCGGCCATTGCCATCCATGATGATCGCGACATGGCGCGGGCGTGCGGCGGGTGCGGGCTCGACTGCCGTTGCCATTATTCGCCCCCCCTCATGCCGTTCGTGCCGAGCCTGTCGAAGCACTGCGCTTCTTTTGCCCGCGCGGCAAAGAAGAACGGTCCTTCGACAAGCGCAGGACGAACGGAACCCGGAAAGCCCCGTCGATCCAGACCCGACGTCACTTGTTCAGGATTTCCTTTTCCTTCGCCGCCGACGCAGCGTCGATCTCGGCGATGGTGGCGTCGGTGAGCTTCTGCACCTCGGCCTCGTGGCGCTTGCGCTCGTCTTCCGAATAGACGCCCTTCTTCTCGTCGACCTTCAGGCTGTCCATCCCGTCGCGGCGGACGTTGCGCACCGCGATCCGCGCCTTTTCGGCATATTGGCTGGCGAGCTTGGCGAGCTCCTTGCGGCGGTCTTCGGTTAGGTCGGGGATCGGCAGCCGCAGATTCTGGCCGTCCATGATCGGGTTGAGGCCGAGCCCGGCCGAACGGATCGCCTTGTCGGCCGGACCGACATTGTTCTTGTCCCACACCTGGACGCTGAGCATCCGCGGCTCGGGCACCGACACCGTCGCCAGCTGGTTGAGCGGCATATGTGCCCCGTACACTTCGACGGTTACCGGATCGAGCAGCGAGATCGATGCGCGTCCGGTGCGGAGCCCGCCCAGATCGCCCTTGAGCGATTCGACCGCGCCCGCCATGCGGCGCTCCAAATCAGCCTTTTCATATGCGGCCATGCGAAATCCTCTTCAAACGTTGTTCTGGACGATCGTCGACGTGCCTTCGCCGCGCAGGACGGCGGACAGATTGCCCTCGCCGCGGATGTTGAAGACGACGATCGGGATATTATTGTCGCGGCACAAGGCAACCGCGCTCGCATCCATCACCTTCAAATCGTCGGCAAGGACGCGATTGAAGCTGAGCGTATCATAGCGCTTGGCGGTCGGCACCTTCTTGGGGTCGGCGTCGTACACGCCATCGACGCTGGTACCCTTGAACAGCGCGTCGCAGCCCATTTCGGCGGCGCGCAACGCTGCCGTGGTATCTGTGGTGAAGAACGGCAGCCCGGTGCCCGCGGCGAAGATCACCACGCGGTTCTTCTCCATATGCCGCTCGGCACGGCGACGGATATAGGGCTCGCACACCGACGCCATCGGGATCGCCGACTGGACACGGGTTTCGACGCCGGCCTTTTCGAGCGCGTTCTGCATCGCCAGCGCGTTCATGACCGTCGCGAGCATGCCCATATAATCGGCGCTCGCGCGGTCGAAGCCCTGCGCCGCACCAGCCAGGCCGCGGAAGATGTTGCCGCCACCGACGACCATGCAGATTTCGAGCCCGGTCTGCTTGGCGGCGAGCACTTCGCCCGCGACGCGCTCGCAGGTCGCGGGGTCGATGCCGAACTGGCCCTGGCCCATCAGGACTTCGCCCGAAAGCTTCAGGAGGATGCGGTTGAAGCGGGGTTTGGTCATGAATTCCATCGGTCTTGAGGGAGCAGCAAAACGGCGCGGACCTTAGAAGGGCCGCGCCGCAATGCCAACCGGCGATTGGCAAACCTTCGCCCGCTGGCGGGACAAGGTTCGCAGGCCGGTTACGCCTTGTTGATGCCTGCAGTCGCAGCGACCTCGGCCGCGAAGTCGCTCTTCTCGCGCTCGATGCCCTCGCCCAGCTGGTAGCGGACATAGCCGACCAGCTTGATCTCGCTGCCGGCATCCTTGGCGGCCTTGGCGACGACGTCGGCGACCGGGGTCTTGCCGTCCATCACGATCGGCTGGCTCAGCAGCGCGTTTTCCTTGGCGAACTTCTTGACCGAACCCTCGACCATCTTGGCGATGATGTCGGCGGGCTTGCCGCTGTCGGCAGCCTTTTCGGTCGCGATCTGACGCTCGCGCTCGATGATTTCCTGGTCGAGCTCGTCCTCGTGCAGCGCCAGCGGGAAGGCAGCGGCGATGTGCATCGCGATCTGCTTGCCCAAGGGCTCGAGCACGTCGACGCCGGCAGCGCTCTCGAGCGCGACCAGCACGCCGATCTTGCCGAGGCCGGGAGCGGCCGCGTTGTGGACATACGGGATCACCGCGCCCTGCGACACTTCGATCCGGCTGGCGCGGCGCAGCGCCTGGTTCTCGCCGATCGTGGCGATGTTGTTGGTCAGCGCCTCGTCGACAGTGGTGCCCGACGGCATCTTGGCGGCCTTGATCGCTTCGATGTCATCGCCGGTGGCGAGCGCGATCTGGGTCACGTCGCGAACGAACGCCTGGAACTGGTCGTTCTTGGCGACGAAATCGGTTTCCGAGTTAACCTCGATCACCGCACCCTTGGTGCCGGCGACGGCGATGCCGACCAGCCCTTCGGCGGCGGTGCGGCTCGACTTCTTCTGCGCGGCGGCAAGGCCCTTGGTGCGCAGCCAATCGACCGCGGCTTCCATGTCGCCACCGTTTTCGGACAGCGCCTTCTTGCAGTCCATCATGCCCGCGCCCGAGCGCTCACGCAGTTCCTTTACCGCAGCGGCAGTGATCTCGGCCATATTCATTTCCTTCATTATGGGTGCGGGCGAGGCAGTGCTTCACGCCCTGCCCCGCCCGGATTACAATCGAGTAACACCCCGCAAGGGGGCGTCGATTCACGCGTCGATCTGGCGCTCGCCTTCGGCAGCCGTCTCGGGCTCGCTGGCAGCGGCTGCCTGCTCGGGCTCGGCCACAGCCTGCTCAGCTGGTGCCTGCTCGGCAGCTGCAGGTGCTTCGGCTGCAACGGTTGCAGCTTCAGCCACAGGCTCGCTCAGCACGGGCTCGACCGGGGGTTCAGCCATCGCGCCGAAGTCCTGGCCACGCATCTGCGCTTCGTTGTTGCCGCGGGTGGCAGCGATCGCCATCGCTTCGCAATACAGGCGGATCGCGCGAGCTGCGTCGTCGTTACCCGGAACCGGGAACGCGATGCCGTCGGGCGAGACGTTCGAATCGAGGATCGCGACGACGGGAATACCCAGCGTGTTGGCTTCCTTGATCGCCAGCTCTTCCTTGTTCGCGTCGATCACGAACATGATGTCGGGAATGCCGTTCAGGTCGCGAATACCGCCCAGCGACATTTCCAGCTTGTCCTTTTCACGGGTCAGCTGGAGCACTTCCTTCTTCGTCAGACCCGCGGTGTCGCCCGACAGCTGCTCCTCAAGTGCCTTGAGGCGCTTGATCGACCCCGAGATCGTCTTCCAGTTGGTGAGCATGCCGCCCAGCCAGCGATGGTTGACGAAATGCTGGCCCGAACGACGCGCTGCCTCTGCGACGGGCTCCTGCGCTTGGCGCTTGGTGCCGACGAACAGCACCTTGCCGCCGCCTGCGACCGAAGCCGACACGAAATCGAGCGCGCGCGCGAACAGCGGCACGGTCTGCGACAGGTCGAGAATGTGAACGCCGTTACGATCACCGAAGATGTACGGCTTCATCTTGGGGTTCCACCGATGCTTCTGGTGGCCGAAATGCGCGCCTGATTCGATCAGCTGCTGCATGGAGACGACGGGTGCCGCCATAGGGATAACTCCTTACCGGTTGTTCCTCTGGGAAGCGAAGGACCTGGCCAGCCTGAAAGGCCGGTTGCGGCACCGGATATGTGCTTCCCATGTGGGGTTGAGTGGCGGCGCTTACAGCAAGCCGGCTGCGTAATCAACTGTTGACAGAAGGAACGTAAACGGAACATATAGCGCTTACGCCGGGAACACGGAACCTTCGTCCACAGGCTTTGGTTACGAAATCCTTACAACGTCGCTGAACGTCCAGATTGCGTTCAGATCAGGAGCTGTTTGATGGATAGTTTTCTTGCTGCCGCCTTGTTCTCGACGTCCTTCGCCGTGGCCACGACGACGATCCTGTTGACGGTGCGGCCCTATGCCAGCCGTATCCGCTCGCTGCTGACGCATGGCGTCCAGTATCGCTCGATGCCGCTGCCGGCTCCGCGTCCGCGCAGCACGCTTCGCGTTACGCCAAAGGTGACGGCGATGCCGGCACGGTTGCGCGCTGCCGCTTGATCCGGGCGTAGCTCGCGATGCTGAACGGAATCGATATCAGATAGGCGATGCAGACCACCGACAGCGTCTGAAACGGCGCCGACACCATCGCCGCCGCTACCACGACGACCGCGATGATCGCCTCGAACCGGATCGTCCGCCGCAGCTTGAGCGATGACCACGAGAAGGTGGCGAGGTTCGACACCATCAGGAACGCGACGAACGCGACCCAGGGCGTCACCAGCCAATAGGACCGGAAGATCTCCTCGCCGGTCCAGAACGACAGATACATCGGCAGCATCGCAAGGCCCGCACCCGCGGGCGCGGGCACGCCGGTCAGGAAGCCGGCGGACTTGTGCGGCTGCTCGACTACGTCGATCTGCGCGTTGAACCGCGCGAGCCGAAGCGCCGCGAACACCGCATACACCAGCGCGACGATCCAGCCGACGCGCGGAAACGCCATCAGCGACCAGAGATACACCACCAAAGCCGGCGACACACCGAACGAAATCGAGTCGGCTAGCGAATCGAGCTCGGCACCGAAGCGGCTTTCGCCGCGCACCATCCGCGCGATCTGCCCGTCGATCCCGTCGAGCGCACCCGCCAGCAGGATCATCAATACCGCGCGTTCCCACTCGCCCGAAATGCCGTAGCGCACCCCGGTCAGTCCCGAGCACAGCGCCAGCGCGGTGACCGCGTTGGGGGCGATGGCGCGCAGCGGAATGCCGCGCGCACGCGAAACGCGTTTGGCCATTATTGTGCCACCCCGCGGACGGCGGGCAGGCCGGGACGGCCAAGGATCGTCTCACCCGCGATGCTGCGCTGGCCCAGCGTCACCTGCGGCTCGATGCCATCGGGCAGGAACACGTCGACGCGGCTGCCGAAGCGGATCAGCCCGATACGCTGCCCCGCCACGACCATGTCGCCGGGCTTGATGAACGCCAGAATACGCCGCGCGACCAGCCCGGCGATCTGGGTGAAGCCGATCCGCATCCCGTCGCTCGTCTCGACCACGATATGCTGGCGCTCATTCTCGTCGCTCGCCTTGTCGAGATCGGCGTTCAGGAACTTGCCCGAGATATAGATGACCTGGCGGATCGTGCCGGTCACCGGGGTGCGATTGATGTGGACGTCGAACACGCTCATGAAGATCGACACGCGCACCAGCGGCAGATCGCCCAAGCCTCCGGGGCCGCGAAGCTCGGGCGGCAGTGCGACGCGCTCGATCATCGTGACCAGCCCGTCGGCGGGGGCGACGATCAGCCGCTCGCCCTGGGGCGTCACGCGCACCGGATCGCGAAAGAAGGAAATGACCCAGATCGTCAGCGCGATCATCGGCCAGCCCCAGAACCAGCCGCCCCACAGGACGGCCAGGAAAGAGATTGCTCCAGCGACGAGCGCGTATTTACGGCCCTCGGGGTGCATTGCGGGGAAGCGCCACTTCACCGTCGATGTGACGGTGGGCGGCTTGTCTAGCGATGCCATATTTGAGGGATAGCGATCCGACCGCGGCGATACAACGCTTCATCGCTGCCGCGCGGTTGATCCCGCCGCCGCATCCCCGTAGACGGCTGGCAACTCCCCCTTCAGGAATAGCGAGACATTGATGGCGAAGATCAAGGTAAAAACGCCCGTCGTGGAAATCGACGGCGACGAGATGACGCGGATCATCTGGGCATGGATCCGCGAACGCCTGATCCTCCCCTACCTCGACATCGACCTTGAATATTACGATCTGTCGATCGAAAAGCGCGACGAGACCGACGATCGCATCACCGTCGACAGTGCCAAGGCGATCCAGAAATATGGCGTCGGCGTGAAGTGCGCGACGATCACCCCCGACGAACAGCGCGTCGAGGAATTCGGCCTCAAGAAGATGTGGAAGTCGCCCAACGGCACGATCCGCAACATCCTGGGCGGCGTGGTTTTCCGCGAACCGATCGTGATTTCGAACGTGCCGCGGCTGGTGCCCGGCTGGACCAAGCCGATCGTCGTCGGCCGTCATGCCTTTGGCGACCAGTATCGCGCGACCGATTATCGCGTGCCCGGCCCCGGCAAGCTGCGGCTGGTGTTCGAAGGCGATGACGGCGTCGTGATCGACGAGGAAGTGTTCCGCTTCCCGAGCGCCGGCGTCGCGATGGCGATGTACAATCTCGACGATTCGATCCGCGACTTCGCGCGTTCAAGCCTGAACTACGGCCTCGACCGCAAATGGCCGGTCTATCTGTCGACCAAGAACACGATCATGAAGGCCTATGACGGGCGCTTCAAGGACATCTTCGCCGAAGTGTTCGAGACCGAGTTCGAGGCCCAGTTCAAGGATGCGGGCATCGTTTACGAGCATCGCCTGATCGACGACATGGTCGCATCGGCGCTCAAATGGCACGGCGAATTCGTCTGGGCGTGCAAGAATTATGACGGCGACGTCCAGTCGGACACCGTCGCGCAGGGGTTCGGCTCGCTAGGGCTGATGACCTCGGTGCTGATGACCCCCGACGGCAAGACCGTCGAGGCCGAAGCAGCGCACGGCACCGTCACCCGCCACTATCGCCAGCATCAGCAGGGCAAGGCGACGTCGACCAATCCGATCGCGTCGATCTTCGCCTGGACCGGCGGCCTGAAATATCGCGGCAAGTTCGACGGCACCCCCGAGGTGACGCAGTTCGCCGAAACGCTCGAGCGCGTCTGCGTCGAAACCGTCGAATCGGGCCAGATGACCAAGGACCTCGCGATCCTGATCGGCCCCAACCAGCCCTGGATGACCACCGAGCAGTTCTTCGAAGCCGTTCGCGTGAACCTCGAAACCGCGATGGGCGCACAGCGCTAAAGATCGCGAGCGACGCCTTGCCAGCTTCGGCAGGGCGTCGCTCCAAATCCGTTCGTTTCACGCGGACCCGGTCGGTTGGTTTCGGACGCACCGGGTCCGTTAGATTGGCCCAGCTTCAGCCTGCGGCGGTCGGCGCCTCGCTGAGGCTGAAGTCCTTATATTGCTCGCGGATCGCGGTCTTGAGCAGCTTGCCCGTCGCGGTGTGCGGCAGCGAATCGACGAAGTGGATTTCGTCGGGTAGCCACCATTTCGCGACCTGCGTCGCAAGATGCGCCTGGATCGCCTCGACCGACACGTCGCTGTCGGGCTTGCGCACCACCAGCAGGATCGGCCGCTCTTCCCAGCGCGGATGATGCACCCCGATCGCCGCCGCCTCGGCAACCCCCGGACAGCCGACCGCGGCATTCTCGAGTTCGACCGAGCTGATCCATTCACCCCCCGACTTGATCACGTCCTTGGCGCGATCGGTGATCTGCATCGTGTTGTCAGGGTGGATCATCGCGACGTCGCCGGTGTCGAACCAGCCATCGGCGTCAACGCACGGCAGCTCCTCACCATAATATTGATGAACGACCCACGGCCCGCGCACCTGCAGCCGTCCCGAGCTCGCCCCGTCGCGCGGCAGGACGGTGTCGGCATCGTCGACGATCCGCATCTCGATGCCAAAGGGCGCACGCCCCTGCTTGCAGACCTGATCGACCTGCTGCTCGAAGCTCAGCTCGTCCCAATCATAGCTCTTGGCACCGATGGTGCCGATCGGCGAGGTTTCGGTCATCCCCCAGGCGTGGTTGACCCGCACCCCCATCTTCATGATCCGCTCGATCATCGATCGCGGCGCCGCCGATCCGCCGATCGTCACCACCTGCAGGTGCTGCGGCGCCTCGCCGGTCGCGTCCATATATTCGAACATGCCGAACCACACCGTCGGCACCCCGGCGGAGTGCGTGACCTTTTCGCGGTTCATCAGCTCGCACAATATCCTGGGCTCGTTGACGCACGAGAAGACGAACTTCAGCCCCACCGCGGGCCCGGCGAAGGGCATCCCCCACCCCACCGCATGGAACATCGGCACGATCGGCATCGCCACCGAACGCGCCGACAAATCGAACACCGACGGTTGCAGCTCGACCAGCGCATGGATCATCGACGAGCGGTGGCTGTAGAGCACGCCCTTGGGATTGCCCGTCGTTCCGCTGGTGTAGCAGAGCATGCACGGGTCGCGCTCGCTCCCCTCGACCCAGGCATAGTCGCCGCTTTCGGGGGCGACCAGCGCCTCGAAGCTGTCGGTGGCGGCATCACCCGTTTTAGTCTCCGATCCCGGATCGAAGACGATATAATGCTCGATCGTCGGCCAATGCGGCTTCATCTTGTCGACGATCGGCTGGAACATCCGGTCGTACATCAGCACCCGGTCTTCGGCGTGGTTGGCGATGTAGGCGAGCTGATCGGGGAACAGCCGCGGGTTGATCGTGTGGATGATGCCGCCCATCCCGATCGTGCCGTACCAGGCGATCAGGTGCCGCGAATGGTTCATCGCCAGCGTCGCGACGCGGTCGCCGGGTTTCAGCCCCAGCCGTTCTAGCGCCTGCGCCAGCTTGCGCGAATCGCGCGCGATGCCCGCCCAATCGGTCCGCGTCTCGCTGCCATCGGCCCAGCGGGTGACGATCTCGCGCGTCGGATGCTCGCGCTCGGCGTGTTCGACCAGGCGCGGCACGCGCAGCTCGAAATCCTGCATTCCACCCAGCATCGCTCTCTCCATTCGTTTCTTTGGTATGGAGAATAGCCGCTGAGCCCCGCGCGTCCAGCAGGTTCGAGTATGGTGAAGGTGCGGTGCTAGCCGGCGAGTGCCAGCTTGGGGCTCATCAGGTCGACCGCCCGCACCCCGGGTATCGCGCCCAGCCCCGAGACCAGCTCGTCGTCGAGCAGGAAATCCTCGCCCAGCAGCACTTCGGCCTCGGCACCGTCGGGCAACGTCGCCATCACCCGCACCCGCCCGCGCCCGCCGCGCTGGTCGCGCAGTGCCGACGCCAGCGGCGGCAGCGCCGATGCCGCGTCGACCCACAAGGTCAGCACCAGCTTGGCGTTGTTCGACAGCGTCTCGAACCCCTGGACGGTCTTTACCGTCACGCGCGCGGCATCCTCACCCGGGCGGCGATCGAGCTCGACCTGCAACAGCCCGCATCCACCCGCCTTCGACGCTTCCTCGAGCGCGTTGGCGGTCGATTCCTCGAAACACGTGGCGGTGATCGTCGCCGATGCATCCGACAGCGTCAGCATCATGTAGCGCTTGCCGCGCGCCGAGGTGCGCCAGCGCGCATCCTCGATCAGCGCCGAGATCGTCGCGCCCGCACGTGCGCCATCAGGCACATGCACATCCCCCAGCGCGGCGATCGGCCGCGCAGCGTGGACCTTGGCCAAATGTGCATAGCGATCGAGCGGATGCGCCGAGAAGAAGAAACCGAACGCGTCCTTCTCCGCGCCGATCCGCTCGGCCAGCGACCAGCTCGCCTTGGCCGGCAGGCGGATCGGCGGCTCGCTTGCCTCGCCTTCGCCGAAGAGCCCGCCCTGGCCGCTGGTCTTGCCGGCATGGACTCGCTGCGCGGTCGCCAGGATCGTCTCGGCGGCGGCGTGGACGCCGGGGCGATTTGGTTCGATCGCATCGAACGCCCCCGCCGCTGCGAGCGTCTCGACCTGGCGCTTGTTCAGCATCCGCGGATCGACCCGCCGCGCCATGTCGTCGAGCGAGGCGAAGCTGCCGCCAGCGCGGCGCTCGTCGGCGATCTGCTCCATCGCGCGCTCGCCGACGCCCTTCAGCGCCCCCAAGGCGTAGCGCACCGCGAGCCCGTCGCCATGCGCCTGGACGTCGAACTCCGCCTCGCTCGCATTCACATCGGGGCCGAGACAGGTGACGCCCAACCGCTTCATATCGTCGACGAAGATCGCCAATTTGTCGGTCTGCCCCATGTCGAAGCACATCGAGGCGGCATAGAATTCATGTGGGTAATGCGCCTTCATCCACGCGGTCTGGTAGGCGAGCAGCGCATAGGCGGCGGCGTGCGATTTGTTGAAGCCATAGCCCGCGAACTTGTCGATCAAGTCGAAAAGCGCATTGGCCTCAGCCGCCTTGATGCCGTTGACGCTCAGGCAGCCATCAACGAACCCCGCGCGCTGCGCGTCCATCTCGGCCTTGATCTTCTTGCCCATCGCGCGCCGCAGCATGTCCGCGCCGCCCAGGCTGTAGCCCGCCAGCACCTGCGCCGCCTGCATCACCTGTTCCTGATAGACGAAGATGCCGTAGGTTTCGTTGAGGATCGGCTCGAGCAGCGGGTGCGGATAGGTAACGGGTTCGCGCCCGTTCTTGCGCGCGCCGAACATCGGGATGTTGTCCATCGGGCCTGGCCGATAGAGCGAGACGAGCGCGATGATGTCGCCGAAGTTCGACGGGCGCACCGCCGACAGCGTCCGCCGCATCCCCTCGGATTCGAGCTGGAACACGCCGACGGTCTCGCCGCGCTGGAGCAATTCATAGACCCCGGCATCGTCCCATTCGAGCGTGTCGAGATCGACGCTGATCCCGCGCTTGGCGAGCAGGTCGGTTCCCTTGCGCAGCACCGACAGCGTCTTGAGGCCCAGAAAGTCGAACTTCACCAGCCCGGCACCCTCGACATATTTCATGTCGAACTGGGTCACCGGCATGTCCGATCGCGGATCGCGATAGAGCGGCACCAGTTGCGCCAGCGGCCGGTCGCCGATCACGACGCCGGCGGCATGGGTCGACGAATGGCGCGGCAGGCCTTCGAGTTGCTTGGCCAGGTCGAGCAGTCGACGAACATCGTCCTCGCGCTCATAGGCATGCGCCATTTCGGACACGCCGTTGATCGCGCGTTCGAGCGTCCAGGGATCGGTCGGGTGGTTGGGCACCAGCTTGGCGAGGCGATCGACCTGGCCATAGCTCATCTGGAGCACGCGCCCGGTATCCTTGAGCACCGCGCGTGCCTTCAGCTTACCGAAGGTGATGATCTGCGCGACATGGTCGCTGCCATATTTCTGCTGGACGTAGCGGATCACCTCGCCGCGGCGGGTTTCGCAGAAATCGATGTCGAAGTCGGGCATCGACACGCGCTCGGGATTCAGGAATCGCTCGAACAGCAGCCCCAGCTTCATCGGGTCGAGATCGGTGATCGTCAGCGCCCAGGCGACGACCGAACCCGCACCCGAACCACGGCCCGGACCGACCGGGATGCCATTGTCCTTGGCCCATTTGATGAAATCGGCGACGATCAGGAAATAGCCGGGGAAGCCCATGCCGACGATGACGTCGAGCTCGAATTCGAGGCGGTCGCGATAGGGCTGAAAACGATCCCCGTTCGTCTCGAGCGCAGTCGAGAAACCTTGGTCGGGCGCGGGCTTCTCGACTTCGCTCGAATCGAACGGTTCTTGTTTTGCCGCCTCGATCGCGAGGATCTTTGCCAACCGCGCTTCCAACCCCGCGCGCGCATCCTCACGCAGCTTCGTCGCCTCGCCCTCCCGATCGCCCGCGAGGCTCGGCAGGATCGGCTTGCGATAGGGTGCCGCCACCGCGCATCGCTGTGCCACCACCAGCGTGTTCGCCAGCGCTTCGGGCAGGTCGGCGAATTGCCGCTCCATCTCCTGCGCGGGCTTCATCCACGCTTCGGGCGAGCTGCGCGTCCGGTCCTCGGACATCACATAGGACGAGCTGGCGATGCAGAGCATCGCATCGTGCGCCGCGTGGAAATCGGCTTCGGCGAAGCAAGAAGGGTTGGTCGCGACCAGCGGCAGATAGCGATCATAGGCGAAGGCGATCAGGCCGGCTTCGGCGCGCATCTCGATCGGATCGCCGCGGCGCGTCAGCTCGATATAGAGCCGGTCGGGGAAGAGCTGTTCGAGCGCGGCGAGATAGGCGGCGGCCTCACTGTCCTGCCCCTCGGCAAGCAGCCGTGCGAGTGCCCCCTCGCCGCCAGCGGTCAGCGCGATCAGCCCGTCGGTGCGGCCTTCGAGCGCCGAGAGCTGCACATGCGGCTCCCACTCGACCGGGCGGCCCAGATGCGCTTCGGACACCAAGGCGCACAGATTGTCGTAGCCGGTTTCGTCCTGCGCATAGAGCGCGATCCAGTCGACGATCGGCGCGCGCCCCTCGGGGCTGCCCGGCCGCGCGATCGACAGCATCGTGCCGACGATCGGCTGGACGCCTTCGCTTTTACACGCGTCGCCGAACGCCATTGCGGCGTACAGCCCGTTGCGATCGGTCATCGCGACCGCGGGGAATTTCAGCCGGCGTGCGTGCTTGGCGATCGCCTTGGGCTCGATCGCCCCGTCGAGCATGGTGTAGCAGGAAAAGACGCGGAGGGGCACGAAGCCGGAATGGGACATGGCTTCAGCGTAGGTCTTGCGGCGGAGGGTGGAAAGGGCGCGGGGAAATTATCCACAACCTTCTTCCCCCTTTCCGAACGCTCGTTCCCCCTCCCGCTTGCGGGAGGGGTCGGGGGAGGGCCTGTCAAATACGACCAGTTCTTGGGAGACACGCCCTCCCCTAGCCCCTCCCGCAAGCGGGAGGGGGATTTACAGTAGCGCTTCGATATCCTTGGCGATCGCCTCGGGCGCGGTTTGGGGCGCATAGCGTTCGACCACGCGGCCATCGCGATCGACCAGGAACTTGGTGAAATTCCATTTCACCGCTTTGCTGCCGAGCAAGCCCGGGGCCTGCTCCTTCAAATGCCGGTACAGCGGCGCCGCATCGTCGCCATTGACGTCGAGCTTGGCATAGACCGGAAAGGTCACGTCATAGGTCAGCGAACAGAATTTCGCGATTTCGGCGGCGTCGCCCGGCTCCTGCCCGCCGAACTGGTTGCAGGGGAACCCAAGCACCGCAAAGCCGCGCGCGGCGAACCGGCGGTGCAGCGCCTCGAGCCCGGTATATTGAGGGGTGAAGCCGCATTTCGACGCGACGTTGACGATCAGCAGCACCTTGCCCGCATGATTGGAAAGGTCGGTCGGCGTGCCATCGGCGGCGGTTACCGGGATCGCGGTGACGTCGGTCATTGCAGCCTCCCCTCGTGCAGCCGGACAACGCGGTCCATCCGCAGCGCCAGCCGTTCGTTGTGCGTCGCCACCAGCGCCGACGATCCCTCGCCGCGCACCAGCCGCAGGAATTCGGCGAACACGATGTCGGCGGTCGCCTCGTCGAGATTGCCGGTGGGCTCGTCGGCAAGCACCAGCGCCGGCCGATTGGCCAGCGCGCGTGCGACCGCGACTCGCTGCTGCTCGCCGCCGGACAATTGACTCGGGCGATGGGTCAGCCGCTTCGCGAGCCCCAGCGCCGACAGCAACTCCTCGGCGCGCGCCTCGGCTTCGGCCTGGGTCGCGCCATGGATCAGCAGCGGCAGGATCACGTTCTCGGCGGCGGTGAAATCGGGCAGCAGATGGTGGAACTGGTAGATGAACCCCATCTGGTCGCGCCTAGTAACAGTGCGGCCGTTGCTGTCGAGCTTGGCCACTTCGGTGCCCGCGATGCGGATCGAACCCTCGAAGCCGCCCTCGAGCAGGCCAACCGCCTGCAACAAGGTCGACTTGCCCGAGCCCGAAGGCCCCAGCAGCGCGACGATTTCGCCCGGCGCTACGGCCAAGTCGACGCCGCGCAACACTTCGATCTTATGCCCGCCCTGGTGAAAGGAGCGCTTCAGCCCGCTGGTCTGGAGGACGGGTTCATTCATAGCGAAGCACCTGGACCGGATCGGTACTCGCCGCCTTGAACGCGGGGTACAGCGTGGCGAGGAACGAGAAGACGAACGCCATCAGCACGATGCCCGCGACCTCCCAAGGGTCGGTCTTGGCGGGCAATTCGGTGAGGTAGCGCATCGAGGGATCCCAGATCTGCTGCCCGGTCACCGCGCCCATGAAGGCGAGCACCTGCTGGCGGAAGAACAGGAAGATGAAGCCCAGGATCAGCCCGGCGAGGATGCCGAGCGAGCCGATCGTCGTGCCGACCGTCACGAAGATGCGGATCAGGCCATAGCGCGTTGCCCCCATCGTCCGCAGGATCGCGATGTCGCGCGTCTTGGCGCGCACCAGCATGATCAGCGACGACAGGATGTTGAACACCGCGACCAGGATCAGGATCGACAGCACGGTGAAGGTCACCAGCCGATCGACCGCGAGCGCCTCGAAAATCTCGGCATTGAGCCGGCGCCAGTCGTTGAGCACCCCGCGCGATCCGATCTCGGCGGCGAGCGGCTGCAATATCTCGCCGACGCGGTCGGGATCGACGGTGTCGATCTCGACCATCCCCACCGAATCGCCCATCAGCAGCAGGGTCTGCGCGTCCTCCATCGGCAGGATGACGAACGCCTTGTCATAGTCGAACACCCCCACCTCGAAGATCGCGCCGATCCGGTACGACACGATGCGCGGCACCGTCCCCATCGGCGTCGCCACCCCCTGGAAGCTGATCAGCGACACATCGGTGCCCACCGTCGCACCCAGCGCCTCGGCCAGCCGCGACCCGATCGCGATGGTGCTCGATCCGTTCGACAGCCGCGAGAGGTCGCCCAGGATGACATTGTCGCGGATCGTCGGGTTGCTGCGGATATCTTCGACCCGCATGCCGCGCAGCAGCACCGCCTGGGTGCGACCGTTGAAATCGGCCATCAGCGGCTGCTCGATCAGTGGCGTTGCGCTGGTGACCCCCTCGGTCGCGCGCGCTTCGCGGACGATGTCGCGCCAGTCGCGCAACTGCCCGCCATAGCCCTGCACCACCGCATGGCCGTTGAGCCCGACGATCTTGTCGAACAGCTCGGCACGGAACCCGTTCATCACGCTCATCACGATGACGAGCGCCGCCACGCCGAGCATCACCGCAAACAGGCTGATGCCCGCGACCAGGAAGATGAAGGCCTCGCCCCTACCCGGCAGCAAATAGCGCCGGGCGATCATGCGTTCGTAGCGCGACAGGATCATGGAAAGCCTTGGGTTACGGGGGGCGGGTTCGTGTGCTGCAGCGTGCCTTACGGTTCCGCAACAAGCCGCGCAATCAGTGCTGTTGCCAAATGAACACATGGTGAAACGATTCGGAAATACATGCCCGCATTTCCGGTGACATCGGCCCGCGACAGGCCTAGGCCGCGACTATCGAAGTGCAGGCAATGGCCGCGGTTCGGGGAGGCTTCAGGCCCCGCTGGTCGAAAGACCGGTGTGTGGGCGGAAGCTAAAAATGGGGGCTGACGAGCGATCGTCACGCAGGCGCCCGGATCGGCAACGATCCGGGCGTTTGCATGTCTGGTGCTCTTCTTCGCGGTCGCAGCGTAATCTGTTCGAAGGCCTGGCTAGGTCTTGCAACCATCGAACAGGTAACTTGCCGCGATCGTCCGAAGCTCGATCCTCGACGCCGCTCGCAGACTAGAAGCTGAACTTGATCGTGCCACCGAAGGTCCGCGGATCGCCGACCTGTGCCGCGATCAGCCCGGTATTGCCCCCGGTACCCGCCAGCAGCAGGTCGATACAATTCTGGTCGAAGGCGTTGCGCAGCCAGACGAAGCTGTCCAAGCGGCCGGTGCGGAAGCCGACGCGGAAATTGCGCAAGGAATAGCCGCCGACGGTGGTGTAGATCGACGGCAACGGGTTCGACGGCCAGTCCGACCGGTAGCTCGCGTCGTTGCCGATGTAGAGCTGCCCGGTTTCGCCGAACAACACGCCCGGCGCGTTGCCCTCGGCGCCCCATGATGCCGCCCATTCCGACACGCCCGGCGCAGCAGATCGGATCCTGCAGGTTGAAGTTGCCCGAAAAGGTCAGGTCGAGATTGGGTGCCGCGCGCCACAAGACCGACCCGCGGATACCCAGGCTATCCTGCGACTGGATGTAACGACGATCTCGCCGCCGCCCTGTGGCGGCGTAGCGCTCGGCGTTTCAGCCGAAGCCCCGCCCTGATCCGGCGACACCTGCTGCTCTACCCGCGCGACCGCGGGCTTGGCGGGTTCCTTCGGCTGGGCGGTTTGCAGCATTGCGAGCGTCATCAGGCCTACCGACGTGAGGATCATCAATCGCTCGCGGGCTTCGATTACACCCCGGTATCTCAACTCATACCTACCACGATATGGATTCGCTTTACCCGCGAGGTAGGTGAAGTTTTTGCCGGCGACGATGCTTGAAAATCGTCGCGCTCGAACCAAATCAGTCAGGCGGCGGTGCCATTTGGGCCGCTCGCAATCCGCGCCGCACCATCGGTGGGCGCCTTCACATCGTCACGTTGCTCACAAGGAGGATTTGACATGAGCCGTTTTGATTTCACCCCCTATCGCCGCTCGACGATCGGCTTTGACCGGCTGTTCGACCTGCTCGAGGCAAGCTCGCGTCAGGCGTCGGGCGACAATTACCCTCCCTTCAATCTCGAACGGACGGCCGAGGACCGCTATCGCATCACGCTCGCGGTCGCAGGTTTCAAGACCGACGAGATCGACATCGTCGCGCAGCAGAACCTGTTGCTGGTGAGCGGCAAGAAGGCCGACGAAAGCGCCGAGCAGCGCAGCGCGTTCCTGCACCTGGGGATCGCCAACCGCAGCTTCGAGCGTCGCTTCGAGCTTGCTGATTTCGTCCGGGTCGAAAATGCAGCGCTCGCCGATGGGCTGCTGACGATCGATCTGGTCCGCGAAGTCCCCGATACGATGAAGCCGCGCAAGATTGCGATCAGCGGCGGTCAGCCGGGCGACCATTCGATCCTGACGCACCCGACGGCCGAAGCCGCCTGAGTGCGTTGACCTACTAGCAGGCGCCTTGCTCCCTTGGGTGCCGCAGCGAAGGGCGCTCGGACCATTGGTCCGGGCGCCTTTTGCGTATCAGCCTCGCTTGCGAATCAGACCAGGCGGCTCTGGCGCACGGCCGCGGCGATGAAGCTGGCGAACAGCGGATGCGGCTCGAACGGGCGCGACTTGAGTTCGGGGTGGAACTGGACGCCGACGAACCAGGGGTGATCGGGGCGCTCGACGATTTCGGGCAACGTGCCGTCGGGCGACATGCCCGAGAATACCAGCCCCGATTTTTCAAGTGCTTCGCGATAATGGGTGTTCACTTCGTAGCGATGGCGATGCCGCTCCGAAATCGTGTCGCCGCCATAGATCGAACCGACCACGCTGTTGCCCGCCAGCCGCGCTTCATAGGCGCCGAGCCGCATCGTGCCCCCCAGATCGCCATTGGCCTCGCGCTTCTCGAGCCCCTTCTCGCTCATCCATTCGGTGATCAGGCCGACGACGGGCTCGGGCGTGGCACCGAATTCGGTCGATGAGGCCCCGTCGATCCCTGCCAGGTCGCGCGCACTCTCGACGCACGCCATCTGCATCCCGAAGCAGATGCCGAAATAGGGGATTTCGCGTTCGCGCGCGAAGCGGACGCTGGCGATCTTGCCCTCGGCCCCGCGCTCGCCGAACGCGCCGGGCACCAGGATCGCGTCACAGGGTTCGAGCGCGGCGGCGACTTCGTCGTCATCGCCTTCGAACAATTCGGCGTCGATCCAGCGGATGTTGACGCGAACGCGATTGGCGATGCCGCCATGGATCAGCGCTTCGTTGAGCGACTTGTACGCATCCTGCAGCCCGACATATTTGCCGACGACGCCGACGGTCACTTCGCCCTCGGGATTGGTCAGGCGATCGACGATCTCGGTCCAGCGATCGAGGTTGGGCGCTTCGCCCGGATCGATCCCGAATGCGCGCAGCACTTCGCCGTCGAGCCCTTCTGCGTGATATTGCAGCGGCACCGCGTAGATGCTCTTGGCGTCGAGCGCGGGGATCACCGCCGCGGTCGGTACGTTGCAGAACAGCGCGATCTTGTTGCGGTCGCTCATCGGCAGCGGATGTTCGCAGCGGCACACCAGCACGTCGGGCTGGACCCCGAGTGCCGCGAGTTCGCGCACCGAATGCTGGGTCGGCTTGGTCTTCAGTTCGCCCGCCGCGGCGATGTAGGGCACCAAGGTCACATGGATGCTGACCGAATTGCCGCGCCCCAGATCGTTGCGCAGTTGGCGGATCGCTTCGATGAACGGCAGCGATTCGATGTCGCCGACGGTGCCGCCGATCTCGCACAGCACGAAATCGAGATCCTCGGTCTCGGCCTGCGCAAACGCCTTGATCGCGTCGGTCACGTGCGGGATGACCTGCACCGTCGCGCCAAGGTAATCGCCGCGCCGTTCGCGCGCGATGATCGTCTGGTAGATGCGGCCCGAGGTGATGTTGTCCGATTGGCGCGCCGAAACGCCGGTGAAGCGCTCGTAATGGCCTAGGTCGAGATCGGTCTCGGCGCCGTCGTCGGTGACGTACACCTCGCCATGCTGATACGGGCTCATCGTGCCCGGATCGACGTTGAGATAGGGATCGAACTTGCGGATCCGCACTCGATAACCGCGTGCCTGCAACAGCGCCGCGAGACTGGCCGCCATGAGGCCCTTACCGAGCGACGAGACCACGCCCCCGGTGATGAAGATGTACCGTGCCATGGGAGAAAGGGCCTACCGCCGAACCGCGATGAACAACAAGCGCGCGAATCCGGCGCCGATGGAATAAAGGTGCCGGCGGACGCATCCGCCGGTGCAGCGCGGGCGCGTTATTGCGCCAGCGGGACCGCGCCATTGTCGACAGGTGCCGACTGGTTGGTCACGACTTCGCCCGCCGCAGCGCCGAGCGGATCGACCGCCGGCGCAGTGCCGGTGGCGGGTGCCGCCGCGCCGGGACGTGCCAGCGAGGTATCGATCGTGTCCGATCCGCGATTCGCCGCGATCACCGCCAGCACGATGCTCATCGTGATGAACACGCCGGCCAGCACCGACGTCGAGCGCGTCAGGAAATCGGCGGCGCCGCGCGCCGACATCAGCCCGTTCGAGCTGCCGCCCGACGTCAGCCCGCCGCCTTCCGAGCGCTGCATCAAGATGACGGTGACGAGCAGCGCCGCGATGATGGCGTGGACGATGAGCAGGAACGTGAACAGCATGGCGTGATTTTCAAACCTCTGGAAAGCGCGGCACATAGGCGGGTGCGCGCGGACGATCAACACCCCGCCGTTACGCCTTCATCGTCGTGGCCGGCGTCTGGCGGCGGGGCACCGCGATGCACCTAATGTAACAATTCATTCACCCTGTGCGAAACCCCAGCGCTTGGCGGGCGTTCATTGGGCAGAGAGTCTCGATTCTTGCGCGACTGTAACAATATGAGTTTGCCCTGTGAACGCCATTAGCGATACCTCGCTCTTTTCCTGGAAGAAGACCCTGGTCGACTATGTCCGCTCGGGCGAACCCGATCTGACCAACCGGCAGATGGCCTTGCTGCTGCTGGTCTATCTCGAGGGCGGACCCCATACGGTGCGCGGGTTGGCGCGCGCGCTCAACGTCTCGAAGCCCGTCGTCACACGCGCCTTGAACAGACTAGGCACGCTCGGCTATCTGCGCCGCCAACGCGACGACAGCGACAAGCGCAATATCTTCGTCACGCAGACACCGGAAGGGACGGAGTTTCTTGCAGAGTTCGGGCATTTCCTCGCTGGCGACGCCCCAAATGGGTCAGGCGATCGCCGAGCAGCCGCGTAACCGCCATGCGCTGATCGGTCGATCGACCGCGCTCGACCGGCGCATCAGCGCGGTGCGTCCCGATCTTACCGACGTCAGGCTCGCCGGATCGGTGTTCGCCCCGCACTACGCCGCCGCGATGCTCCAGACCGCTTCGTCGATCATCGCGATCCGCGAGACCCCCGATCCGGCATCGGCAGTGGTTTCCGAGGTGCTTCCCGGTGAAACCTTCGAAATGCTCGAACTGTCTGAACAGGTCGCCTGGGGCATCGGCACCGCCGATGGCGTCGTCGGCTATGCCGATGCAGTCCGCCTGCAGGATTTCGCCGCCCCCACCCATCGGGTGACCGCCATCGCCGGACGGCTCCGCGAAGCCCCCGACGCCAACGCCGCGGTGCTGGCGACACTCCCCGCTGGCGCCCGCCTCGCCGCACTCGGCGAGCGCGACGCGTTCCTGCTTACCGACCATGGCTATATCGCCGGCGCCGACGTCGCCGCGCTCGACGCGCCGACCGGTACCGTCGGCCCCGTCGCCGCGCGGCTCGTGGGCGTTCCCGCGCGCGCCGGCGGGCGATCGGGCGCTGGGGTCGACTCGGCCGGGCTGGTATTCCTCGCCCACGACCTGTGCGGCGTTCGCGTGCCGCGGTTCACTGACTTGCAGGCCACCACCCTCGGCATTGCGGTTCCCGACCCCGATATGGCGCGCGTGGGCGATGTGTGGTTCTTCGCCGATCACGCCGCGATCCTGATTTCGCCCGACGCGGCGATCCACGTCGTCGATCGGGTCCGCGAAGTTCCTTGCACCGCCTTGCTAGCGGGCGATCATGGGCCGGTGCTCGCCCGGCGGAGAATCGCATGACTCATTCGGTTTTCATCGACGGCGCGGTAGGTACCACCGGGCTCGAGATCCGCGAGCGACTCGCGGGTCGCGCCGAGTTCGCCGTGATCACGCTCGACGGCGATGCGCGAAAGGACGCGGCAGCGCGGACCGAAGCGCTCAACGATGCCGACTTCGTCATCCTGTGCCTGCCCGACGACGCCGCGCGCGAGGCGGTGGCGATGATCGCCAACGACCGCACCCGCGTGATCGACGCCTCGAGCGCGCATCGCGTCGCCGAGGGCTGGACCTATGGCTTTGCCGAACTCGAACCCGCGCAGGCCGCCGCGATCGCCGAGGGTGCGCGCGTCAGCAATCCCGGTTGCTACCCCACCGGCTTCCTCGCGCTGATCCGCCCGCTGGTGCGCACCGGCCTGGTGCCGCATGATTGGCCGCTCAGCGTCAACGCGGTCTCGGGCTATTCGGGTGGCGGCAAGGCGATGATCGCCGATTTCGAAAGCGGCGAGGAAAAGACGGCGCACCGTGCCTATGGCCTCGACCTGTCGCACAAGCATCTGGGCGAGATGCAGCGCCATGCACGGATCGAGCACGCACCGATCTTCCAACCCGCGGTCGCGCACACGCATCGCGGGATGCTGGTCGAGGTGCCGCTGCCGCTCCACGCCCTGCCGCGCAAGCCATCGCTCGCTTCGATCGAAACCGCGCTACGCGACGCCTATCGCGATTCGCCGATCGTCCGCGTGATCGACAGCGAGGAAACCAGGCTGGTACGGATCGAGGAAGATGCCGGCACCGATCGCATGACGCTGCGCGTGTTCGGCAATTCCGAGCTGGGTCAGGCACGGTTGATCGCGACGCTCGACAATCTGGGCAAGGGCGCCGCGGGTGCCGCGGTGCAGAATCTCAACATCATGGCGGGGATCGACGCGACCGCGGGATTGCGGCTCTGACGCGCGTCCCTCTGGCGGATATTCGCCGGGGCATCGCGCAGGGTGGGTTGCGCGCATCCCTGCAGCCGCTAGTCCGGCCCCCGATATCAAAGGAGACGTAACGGCATGCGCGAACCGGTCGGCAAATTGCTATTGTTCGGCGCCACCGGCGACCTGTCGCAGCGGATGCTGATACCGTCGCTCTACGGGCTCCACGCCGATGGGCTGCTGCCCGAAGGGCTGACGATCACCGGCACCGCGCGATCGGAGCAGGACGACGACTGGTTCCGCAACTTCGCGCGCAAGTCACTCGATGAGCATCTCGCCGACGATCACAAGGATGCCGAGGCGATCGACCGCTTCGTCGAACGGCTCCATTATCAGCCGCTCGATGCCTCGACGATCGAAGGGTTCGACGAGCTGGCCAAGAAGCTCGGCGACATTTCGGGCGGGCTCGCGATCTTCCTGTCGACCGCGCCGTGGCTGTTCGGGCCGACGATCAAGGGGCTGCAATCGGCGGGCCTTGCGGGCGACAACGTCCGCATCAGCCTCGAAAAGCCGCTCGGCAAGGACCTCGAATCGAGCCGCGAGATCAACGACATCGTCGCTGGCGCCTTTCCCGAGGAGCGGACCTTCCGCATCGATCATTATCTGGGCAAGGAAACCGTCCAGAACATCCTGGCGTTGCGCTTCGGCAATTCGCTGTTCGAGCCGAGCTGGAACGCGCGCGGCATCGATCACGTCCAGATCACCATCTCCGAAACCGTCGGGCTCGAAGGGCGCGCGGGCTATTATGACGAAGTCGGCGCGCTGCGCGACATGGTGCAGAACCACATGCTCCAGTTGCTCGCGCTTGTGGCGATGGAGCCACCCGCGCGAGTCGATGGCACCGCGGTGCGCGACGAGAAGGTCAAGGTGCTGCGCTCGCTGCGCCCGATCACCGGGTCCGACGTCAGCCAGCTCACCGTTACCGGCCAATATGACAGCGGCGCGGTGAAGGGCGCGATCGTCCGTGGCTATGACGAGGAGCTCGAAAAGGATTCGGACACCGAAACCTTCGTCGCGATCAAGGCGCATGTCGATAATTGGCGCTGGCAGGGTGTCCCCTTCTATCTGCGCACCGGCAAGCGGATGCCCGAGCGCCGCAGCGAAATCTCGATCCAGTTCAAGCCGGTGCCGCATTCGATCTTCGCCGAACGCGGCGGCGCGCTCCAGCCCAACACGCTGGTGATCCGGTTGCAGCCCGAGGAATATGTCCGCCTGCTCGTGATGGCCAAGCAGCCCGGGCTCGACCGCGACGGGGTGCGGCTGCGCGAGGTACCGCTCAACCTCAGCCTCGACACCGAATTCGCCGGCACCCGCCGCCGCATCGCCTATGAACGATTGCTGCTCGACCTGATCGAAGGCGATCCTACGTTGTTCGTGCGCCGCGACGAGGTCGAGGCGCAATGGGCATGGATCGACGGCATCCGCGAGGGCTGGGCATCCAGCGACATGAAGCCCAAGGGCTATGCGTCGGGCAGCTGGGGTCCGTCGTCGAGCGTCGCGCTCACCGAACGCGACGGCGTGACCTGGAACGAGTAGGTTTAGCACCACTCTCCCGCGTGCGGGAGAGGCAACGAAGACTTGGTCGCGCCTTGCGCGGCCTTGTCGCAGTCGGTGAGGGTCTTCTGTTGCTGAAGAACGCGAAGAAGAACACCCTCACCCGGCCTCTCCCGCACGCGGGAGAGGCGAAGAAGATAAAGGAACAAGCATGACCGAGATCGAATGGTGGGAATATGACGACGCCGCCGAAATGGCCGAAGCGGTCGCTGGCGACGTGCAGTTCATCATCGAAAGCGCGCTCGATGCGCGCGGCGGCGCGGTAATCGCGCTGCCTGGCGGCAAGACCCCGCTGCCGATCTATGAGAAGTTGGCCACCGCCAAGCTCGACTGGAAGAAGGTGATGATCGTTCCCACCGACGACCGGCTGGTGCCGATGGGCGATCCGCTGAGCAACATCACCGCGATCGGCAAGGTGTTCGTGCCCAAGGGCGCGCGCGTGTTTCCGATCACCAGCGAAGCCGCGACCGACTATCGCGCCGCCGGCCGCGCCGCCGATGCGCGGTTGCAGGACGTGCATTGGCCGCTCGATTTGTGCCTGCTCGGCGTCGGCGGTGACGGGCACACCGCCTCGATCTTCCCCGGCCCCGATCTCGACGAAGCGCTGTCGGGTCCCAAGGAACGCCGCGCGCTCGGCGTGATGCCCGATCCGCTGCCGCCCGAGGCCCCCGTCGCGCGCGTCACGCTGTCGCGCTCGGCCATCGTCACTGCGCGCGCGCTACTGATCGCGATCACCGGCCAGGCCAAGCGCGACGTGCTCGAGGCGGCGATCGCCGAGGGGGCCGGTTCGCCTTATCCGATCGGCCGCGTGCTCGCCGACACCGAGCTTCCCGTTGACATCCACTGGAGCGCCTGATGTCCGCAAATCCAGCTTTGGCCCCTGCCCTCGCCGCCGTCACCGACCGGATCATCGAGCGATCGAAGCCCGGTCGCGCCGCCTATCTCGCACTGATGCAGCGCGAGCGTGATTCGGGGTTCGATCGGCCAAAGCTGGGCTGCGCCAACCTAGCCCACGCCTATGCCGGCACCGACGAACAGCGTGATCGGATGCGCGACGGCAAGGCGATGAACATCGGCATCGTCACCGCCTACAACGACATGCTGTCGGCGCACGCGACCTATTATCGCTACCCCGAACAGATGAAGGTCTGGGCGATCGAGGCGGGGGCGACCGCCCAGGTGGCGGGCGGCGTGCCCGCGATGTGCGATGGGGTGACGCAGGGCTATCAGGGCATGGAATTGTCGCTGTTCAGCCGCGACGCGATCGCGCTGGCGACCGCGATCGCGCTGTCGCACCGGACGTTCGAGGGCGCGGCGCTGCTCGGCATCTGCGACAAGATCGTTCCCGGTCTGCTGATGGGTGCGCTGCGCTTCGGCCATTTGCCGATGGTGATGGTCCCCGGCGGACCGATGCGATCGGGCCTGGCGAACAAGGAAAAGGCCGCGGTGCGCGAGGCCTATGCCGAGGGCAAGGTCGGCCGTGAAGCTTTGCTCGACGCCGAAATCTCCGCCTATCACGGCAAGGGCACCTGCACCTTTTACGGCACGGCCAATTCGAACCAGATGATGATGGAGGCGATGGGGCTGCACGTTCCCGGTGCCGCCTTCGCCAATCCGCAGACCAAATTGCGCCAGGAATTGACGCGCGCCGCGGTCCAGCGGCTGCCGCAGATCGGCTGGAACGGCGCTGATTACCGCCCGCTCGGCGAATGCGTCGATGAACGCGCGATCGTCAATGCAGCGGTCGTGCTGCTCGCCACCGGCGGATCGACCAACCATCTCATCCACCTGCCCGCCATCGCCCGCGCGGCGGGGATCATCATCGACTGGGAGGATTTCGACCGGCTGAGCAAGGCGGTGCCGCTGCTCACCCATGTCTATCCCAACGGATCCGCCGACGTGAACGGCTTCGAGGACGCCGGCGGCCCGCCCTTCGTCATCCGCGAACTGCTGCGCGGCGGGCTGTTGCATGGCGACATCCTGACGATCGCCGATGGCGGCTTCACCGAATATGGCCGCAAGCCGATGATCGAGGATGAAAAGCTGGTCTGGCAGGATTTGCCCGCCACCAGCGGCGACGACACCATCGTCCGCACGATCGACGCGCCCTTCTCGCCCGAAGGCGGCTTCCGCATCCTCCAGGGCAATCTCGGCCGTGCGTGCATCAAGGTGTCGGCGGTCGAACCCGATCGTTGGATCATCGAGGCGCCTGCCCGCGTCTTCGCGACGCAGGCCGAGGTCCAGACCGCGTTCCAGACAGGCGAGCTCGACCGCGACGTCGTCGTGGTCGTCCGCTTCCAGGGCCCGCGCGCCAACGGCATGCCCGAATTGCACAAGCTCACCCCGCCGCTCGGCGTCTTGCAGAATCGCGGCTTCCGCGTGGCTTTGGTCACCGACGGGCGGATGTCGGGCGCGTCGGGCAAGGTGCCTTGCGCGATCCATCTGTCGCCCGAGGCGTTGGGCGGCGGGCCGCTCGGCAAGGTGCGCGACGGCGACATCATCCGGCTCGATGCCGAAGCCGGCACGCTCGCCGCCCTGGTCGATGCCGCCGAATGGGAAGCGCGCGAGCTGGTCGAGGCACCGCCGCGCGCCGACGGCACCGGGCGCGAGCTGTTCAACATGATGAACTTCGGCGCCGACGAAGCCGAAAAGGGCGCCTCGGCGATGTTGGCCGCGGCGGGATTGTAACCATGCCTCCCTCTCCCCTCCGGGGAGAGGGTCGGGGAGAGGGGCAGTGCGAGACGGCGGCGATCCTGCCCCCTCTCCCCTGCCCTCTCCCCGGAGGGGAGAGGGAGTAAGACGAAATGGAAATCATCGCGGTAGATATCGGCGGCACCCATGCCCGCTTCGCGATCGCCGAGGTCGAGAATGGCCGCGTGCTGTCGATGAGCGACCCGATCACCCAGAAGACCAAGGATCATTCGAGCCTCCAGCTCGCCTGGCAGGCATTCGGCGAGGCGCTGGGCCGGCCGCTGCCGCGCGCCGCCGGCATCGCGATCGCGTCGCCGATCAACGGCGAGATGATCCGCATGACCAACAATCCGTGGATCATCCGCCCGCGGCTGATCCAGGAGCGGCTCGGGGTCGATACCTATACGCTCATCAACGATTTCGGCGCGGTCGGCCACGCCGTTGCGCAGATGCACGATGACGCCTTCATCCATATCTGCGGCCCCGAAACCCCGTTGCCCGAGCACGGCTCGATCACCGTCTGCGGGCCCGGCACCGGGCTCGGCGTCGCGCAGGTGCTGCGCACCGCCAACCATTATCACGTCATCGAAACCGAGGGCGGACACATGGACTTCGCGCCGCTCGACGGGATCGAGGACGCGATCCTCAAGCGCCTACGGCGCACCTTCACCCGCGTCTCGGCCGAGCGGATCGTCGCCGGCCCCGGCATCGTCGCGATCTACGAAACCCTCGCAGGGATCGAAGGCCGCCCGGTGCTCCAGCTCGACGATCGGGCGATCTGGGACCTGGCGTTCAGCGGCAAGGACAGCCTGGCCAGTGCCGCGCTCGACCGCTTCTGCCTCAGCCTGGGCGCCGTCGCGGGCGATCTCGCGCTCGCGCACGGACCCAAGGGCGTGGTGATCGCTGGCGGCCTCGGCCTTCGGCTCAAGGACCATCTGATCTCGTCGGGCTTCGGCCAGCGCTTCGTCGCCAAGGGACGCTTCCAGTCGCTGATGGCGTCGATCCCGGTCAAGCTCATCACCCATCCGCAGCCGGGCATCTACGGCGCGGCAGCCGCCTTCGCGCAGGAGCACACCCAATGAACGACGTGACGATCGAAACCATCATGCGCACCAGCCCGGTCATCCCGGTACTGGTGATCGAGGATGCCGCCACCGCGCGCCCGCTCGCCGAAGCGCTGGTGGCGGGCGGGCTTCGCGTGCTCGAAGTGACGCTGCGCACCGCCGCCGCGCTCGACGCGATCCGCGAGATGAAGCAGGTCCCCGGCGCGATCGTCGGCGCGGGCACCGTGGTGTCGACGGGCCAGTTCGACGACGTGATGGACGCCGGCGCCGAGTTCATCGTTTCGCCCGGGCTCACCGAAACGCTCGGCCGCGTTGTCGTCGACAGCCGCGTCCCCTTCCTGCCCGGCATCGCGACCGCAGGCGACATCATGCGCGGCTACGACCTGGGCCTGCGCCACTTCAAATTCTTCCCCGCCGAAACCTCGGGCGGGCTGAAGGCGCTCAAGGCGCTCGCGGCACCGTTCCACGAAGCGCAATTCTGCCCCACCGGCGGCATCACCGAAGCATCGGCACGCGACTGGCTGGCGTTCGAGAAGGTGCTGTGCGTCGGCGGCAGCTGGGTTACCCCCGCGGGCGCGGCGATGGCCGATGTCGAAGCCAAGGCAAAGGCTGCGGCGAACCTTCGCTAATCTGCGCTTCCCCCTCCCACGCGGGAGGGGGATCGCTCACATCTCGCCGCGGGCGCGGCGCAGCGCGTACCATTTCGCGACGTTGGCGTTGTGCTGCTCTAGCGTGTCGGCGAAGATATGGCCGCCGGTGCCGTCGGCGACGAAGTACAGCGCGCTGGTCTGCGCCGGGTCGAGCACCGCATCGATGCTCGCGCGCCCCGGATTGGCGATTGGCCCCTTGGGCAGTCCCGCCATCGCATAGGTGTTGTAGTCGTTCACCGCGTTCACCTCCGAGCGCAGGATCCGCCGGCCGAGCGGGCGTCCCTTGGTCATCGGATAAATGATCGTCGGGTCGGCCTGCAGCCGCATCCCGATCCGCAACCGGTTCGAATAGACCGCCGCGACCGTCCGCCGCTCTTCGTCCTTGGCGGTTTCCTTCTCGACGATCGACGCCAGGATCAGCGCTTCTTGCGGCGTCGACACCGCGATCCCCGGCTTGCGCTTGGCCCAGGCAGCGGCGAGATAGTCGCGCATCGCCACCTGCATCCGCCCCAGCACCGCCTGTCGCGCCTCGCCGCGTTCATAGCTGTAGCTGTCGGGCAGCACCGATCCCTCGGCGGGCACCACGACCTTGCCGTCGAGCTGCGGCGCCTTCATCAGCGCCTCGTGCACCAGTACCGAAGGCCAGCCCTCGGGCACCGCGACGAAGCGCTGGACGGTCCGCCCGCCTTGCATCAGCTTGAGCACGTCGGACTGGCTGATTCCGGCCGGTACCGGATATTCGCCCGCGCGGATTGGGTCGTCGGAGCCGAAGAAGCGTGCGTACAGCGTGAAACGGCTGGCCGAGGGGATTACCCCCGCCTTCTCCATCTCCTGCGCCGCGCGCGTCAGCGTCGCACCCTCGGGCACGACGACGTTGACGTTGCGCTCGAGCGACCCCGCGCCGCCCCAGCTCTGCATGACGAAGAACAGCGCAGCGATGAGCGCGAGGCCTGCGAACAGGCCGAAGCAGCCGAGACGTTTCATGCGCGGGTAACTCCCCTCAACCGTTCGTGCTGAGCTTGTCGAAGCACTGTTCTTCTTTTCGACCGCGATAGGAAGGACGGCACTTCGACGAGCTCAGTGCGAACGGAGAGAATGGGTCAAGCCACCGGCACCATCACCAGGCTGGCATTGGTGCCACCGAAACCGAACGAATTGTTCAGCACCGCCTTCACCCGCCGTTCCTTGGCGACATGCGGCACCAGGTCGACCCCGCGGCACGCTTCGCTGGGGTTATCCAGGTTCAGCGTCGGCGGCACGATCTGGTCGCGCATCGCCAGGATGCAGAAGATCGATTCGACCGCGCCCGCGCCGCCCAGCAGATGGCCGATCGCCGACTTGGTCGAGCTCATCGACATCGTGTCGATCGACGACCCGAACAGCCGCCGCACCGCGCCGAGCTCGAGCTCGTCGCCGAGCGGGGTCGAGGTGCCGTGCGCGTTGACATAATCGATGTCGCTCAGGCTCAGCCCCGACTTGCGCATCGCCATTTCCATCGAGCGGAACGCCCCCGAACCCTCGGGATGCGGCGCGGTGACGTGATAGGCATCGCCCGACAGGCCATAGCCGATGACTTCGGCATACATCTTGGCGCCGCGCGCCTTGGCATGCTCATATTCCTCGAGCACCACGACGCCCGCGCCCTCGCCCATCACGAACCCGTCGCGATCGACGTCATAGGGCCGGCTGGCGCGCTCGGGGGTATCGTTGAAATTGGTTGACAGCGCCCGCGCCTGCGCGAAGCCGGCAATGCCTAGCGGGCAGATCGCCCCCTCCGAACCGCCCGCCAGCATCACATCGGCATCGTCCATCGCGATCATCCGCGCGGCATCGCCGATCGAATGCGCGCCGGTCGAGCAGGCGGTGACGA
This sequence comes from Sphingomonas sp. S1-29, assembly GCF_026167545.1. NCBI lineage: Bacteria > Pseudomonadati > Pseudomonadota > Alphaproteobacteria > Sphingomonadales > Sphingomonadaceae > Sphingomonas > Sphingomonas sp. S1-29. The sequence goes on from NZ_CP110678.1 coordinate 657,116, forward strand.
CCGCGTGGTTCGGCCCCATCAGCCCGTATTTGATGCTGACCTGGCCCGAGATCAGGTTGATCAGCCGGCCATGGACGAAATGCGGGCTCACGCGGCGCGGCCCCTTGGCGGCGAGCACCAGCGATTCGCTTTCGATCCCCGGCAGGCCGCCGATACCCGCACCGATCGAGCAACCCGCGCGATAGCGCTGCGCTTCGGTCATGTCGGTCAGCCCGGCATCCTCGATCGCCTGACCCGCGGCATCGATGCCGAAAATGATGAACGGATCGACCTGGCGCTGGACCTTGTGGTCGACACGCTTGCCCGGATCGAAACCATATTCATGGTCGGCGGGCTTCACCTCGCAGGCGATGCGGCACTGATATTCGCTCGCGTCGAAGCGCGTGATCGGCGCGGCGCCCGATTTGCCCGCGATCAGGTTCTTCCAGACGGTTTCCACCTCGGCCCCCAGCGGGGTGACGAGGCCAAGGCCGGTCACGACTACGCGACGCATCGCATCTCTCCGTTCAGTTCATCAAAGCAAAACGGCTCCCCACCCGGGATATTAGCCCGTTGGCGGAGAGCCGTTGCAATCAGTCGCCCCGTTCGCAGGGGCAAGCGACATAAGCTGCGATCAGCCCTTGTGCTCGTCGATATAGGTGATCGCGTCGCGCACAGTCGTGATCTTCTCGGCGGCATCGTCGGGGATCTCGACGCCGAATTCCTCTTCGAACGCCATCACCAGCTCGACGATGTCGAGGCTGTCTGCACCCAGGTCGTCGATGAAGCTCGCGTCTTCGGTGACCTTCTCGGCCTCGACGCCCAGGTTTTCGACGACAATCTTCTTCACGCGATCGGCGGTGTCGCTCATGGTAGCTTGATCCTCAGTTGCGGCTATTCGTGATTCCTGAACGCACCTAGAACGGACCTCCATCAGTGGCAAGGCCCGTGCGATGCTTAGCGGTCGGTCAACATTTACGCGGCTATGCCTCAGCGATGCGCCGACGGCCCTCACCTTTCTCGCCACTGCGCGAATTGACCGCGTTCAACGGCAAGCGCGCGCTAAGCTACCGGTCCATAGCGGTGACGATGGTCGTCGGCGTGATGGTGCTATGGTTCGCGGCGGGACGCGATGGCGCAGACGCCGCAGGCCGCGCGATAGGCACCGATTTCGTGAGCTTCTGGACCGCGTCGCAGGTCGCCTTGGCCGATGGCGGCGCTGCCGCGTACGACATAGGCCGGCACGGCCTAGCACAACGTACAGCGTTCGGCCCCGGTGACGGCTATGTAGCGTTCTTCTATCCGCCGATATTCCTGATGCTGTGCCTGCCGATGGCGTTGCTGCCCTATCTCGCGGCGCTCGCGCTGTGGCTCGGCAGCACCGCGGTGGCCTATGTCATCATGGTCCGGCGGTGGCTCGGCGGCAGCTTTGGTAGCGCCGCGCTGACGCTGGCAGCCTTTCCGCCAACCCTGCTTAACGCTGGGCACGGCCAGAATGCGTTTCTCACCGCCGCACTGTTCGGCGGCGGGCTGCTCGCGATGCGCACGCGCCCCTGGCTGGCTGGGCTGCTGCTCGGCCTGCTGGTGATGAAGCCGCATCTGGCCATCCTGCTGCCGCTGGCGCTGGCGTGCCGCGGCGAATGGCGGACCTTCGTTGCGACCGGGGTTGCCGCCACAGGATGGTGCGTGCTGAGTTGGGTAGTCCTAGGGACCGGTGCGTGGGAAGGTTTCGTCGCCAGTACCGGCCTCGCACGCTCGACGCTCGAGGACGGGCTGGTATCGCCCGCCAAGATGGTCAGCATGTTCGCCGCGATGCGGGTGCTGTCGCTCGACGTCGCGACCGCCTACGCCGCACAGGCGGCATTTGCCGCGGTCGGCGCCGCTGCGGTCATCTACGCCGCCCGCGCGCGACTTCCCCGCCCAGCGCAGGACGCGATCCTGGCGGCGGCGACGCTGACGGTGTCGCCCTTCCTGCTGGACTATGACCTGACGTTGATGGCGATACCCTTGGCGTGGTGGTTCGCGCAGACGCAGCAGCGCGGGTTCCAGCCCTATGAAAAGGCCGCGCTGCTCGCGCTTTTCATCGCGCCGCTGTTCCTCCGGACGCTGGCGACCGCCGCATCGCTGCCACTCGCGCCGCTGGTTACCGGTGGGCTACTGCTCGGCTGCTGGCGCGCTGCGCTTACAACATCGCCATCCCACCATTCACGTGCAGCGTCTGCCCGGTGACATAGCCCGCCTCGCGGCTGGCGAGATACACCACCGCTGCAGCGACGTCCTCGCCCTTGCCCAGGTCGCCCGCGGGGATGCGCGTCAGCAGCGCGGTCTTCTGCGCCTCGGGCAGCCCGTCGGTCATCGCCGAGCGGATGAAGCCCGGGGCGACGCAATTGACGGTGATGTTGCGGCTGGCGAGCTCCTGGGCGAGCGCCTTCGACATGCCGACCAGCCCCGCCTTCGACGCGGCATAGTTCGCCTGGCCCGGATTGCCCGTCGCGCCCACCACCGAGGTAATCGACACGATCCGCCCGAACCGCGCCTTCATCATCGGTCGCGCCGCCGCCCGGCAGAGGCGGAACGCCGCCTCGAGATTGACGCGGAGGACGTCGTTCCATTCGTCGTCCTTCATCCGCATCGCCAGATTGTCACGCGTGACCCCGGCGTTGTTGACCAGGATATCCATCCGCCCGCCCAGCGCCTCGACCGCTTGCGGCACCAGCGCATCGACCGCCGCGCCGTCGGACAGGTTGCACGCCAGCGCGACATGCTCGCCGCCAAGCTGCGCGCGAAACGCCTCGAGCTTGTCGGCATTCGACCCCGAAACCGCCAACCGCGCCCCCTGCGCCGCAAGCGCCTGCGCGATCGCCGAACCGATCCCACCCGATGCGCCGGTCACCAGCGCGGTCATGCCTGTCAAATCGAACATATTCGAACTCCTCACAGCGCTTTCGCCAGCGCCTCGATATCATCCATCGTGATCACGCTAGCGGTCGTAGCATCAGGCGCCGTGCGCTTCACCATCGGCGCCAGCACCTTGCCCCCCACCTCGACATAGTCGGTCACCCCGGCATCCCACATCGCCAGCACCGATTCGCGCCAGCGGACGATCCCCGTCACCTGCTCGACCAGCAGCGCGCGGATCACCTGCGGGTCGGCGACCGGCGCGGCGGTGACGTTGGCAAACACCGGCACCAGCGGCGCCTGCAGCGCGACATCGGCGAGCGCGGCTTCCATCGCCTCGGCGGCGGGTTGCATCAGCGGGCAGTGGAACGGTGCCGAGACCGGCAGCAGCACCGCGCGCTTGGCCCCCATCTCCTTGGCCAGCGCCACCGCGCGCTCGATCGCGCCGCGTGCGCCTGAAATCACCACCTGCCCCGGGTCATTGTCGTTGGCGACGGTGCAGACCTCGCCCTGTGCGGCGGCGTCGGCAATCGCCTGCGCCTTCTCGCGATCCGCACCCAGCAAGGCCGCCATCGCCCCCTCGCCCACCGGCACCGCCGCCTGCATCGCCTGCCCGCGCAGCTTCAGCAGCCGTGCGGTGGTCGCGACATCGATCGCGCCCGCGGCGCACAGCGCGGTATATTCGCCAAGGCTGTGCCCCGCGACATACCCCGCCTTGTCGGCTACCCGCACCCCGCATTCGCGCTCGAGCACGCGCAGCACCGCGATCGCGTTCGCCATGATCGCGGGCTGGGCATTCTCGGTCAGCAGCAGGTTGCTCTCAGGCCCTTGCGTCATCATCCGGTACAGATGCTGCCCCAGCGCATCGTCGACCTCCTGGAACAGTTCGCGCGCCGCGCTGCTCGCCTGTGACAATGCCAGCCCCATGCCGACTGCCTGGCTGCCCTGCCCCGGAAAAATGAACGCGCGCATCGTGATCTCCTGCTTTCAGGCGCGGCGGGGTACGCCCGAACGCCGAAAGCTTTCAAGTCCCGACCGACTTGCGACATTCTGTGACGCTTTTGTTCTTCCTGGGCACATCCCCGCGACAGGCGGCTTCTAGATTGTCTTCATCGCCGGACCATCCGGTGCACCAGTCACCCCGTCGAAGGAGATAGACATGAAGAAGATCGCAATCGCAGCCGTCGCAGTCTCGATGCTCACCGTACCTGCCATGGCGCAGGCGCAGCAGCGCACCGTCATCGAGCGCGGCAACCGCACCGTCATCGTCGACCGCGCCAATGGCGTCCAGCAGCGCACCGTGGTCAACAATCGTCGCGGCAATGTGGTTCGCCAGAACGTCCGCGTCGCCAGCCGGCCGGTGGTCCGCCAGAACGTCCGGGTCGCGCAGCGCCCGATCGTTCGCCAGCAGGTCCGCTACGCACAGCCGGTGAACCAGTATCGCAGCTGGCAGCGTGGGCAGCAGTTCAACCGGTCGTTCGCGCCCAACTATCGCCAGATCGACTATCGGTCGTATCAGCAGCGCGGCCTCTATGCCCCGCCGCGTGGCCAGCAGTGGGTGCAGTCGGGCAACGATGCAGTCCTCGTGGCGCTCGCAAGCGGCCTGATCGGCGCCGTCATCGGCGGCGCATTCTAAGCCGCACCGCCGAAGGCAAGGGTTCTCCCCTTGCCTTTGCGCCACAAATCGATAAGGCACGCACACCCGGGGTGGAAGGCATCGTCCTTTCCGCCCCGGTTCGCATTTGCGAGATCAAGTGAGACGACAGCCGGAGGGGCCGCGCGATTGGCGCTCGGTCAGCGATCGGCCAAGACGAAGGACAAGGCATGGCTCTGTACGAGCATGTGTTCCTTGCGCGCCAGGATCTGGCACAAGCGCAGGTGGATGCACTGGCGGAAAACGCCACCAAGATCATCACCGACAATGACGGCACCGTGGTGAAGACCGAAACGTGGGGCCTGCGCGGCCTGGCGTATCGCATCGCCAAGAACCGCAAGGCGCATTATGTGCTCCTCGAAATCGACGCCCCCGCAGGCGTCGTCGCCGAGCTCGAGCGCCAGACCGCGATCAACGAAGACGTGATCCGCTACATGACCGTCCGCGTCGACGAGCATGAAGCCGGCCCGACCGTGATGATGCGCAAGGGCGAGCGCGACCGCGAGCGTCGTCGTGACCGCGACGGTGGTGACCGTCCCGACCGTGGCCCGCGCCGCGACCGTGAAGAAGGGGAGAACAACTAATGGCCCGCCCGTTTTTCCGCCGCCGCAAGAGCTGCCCCTTCAGCGCGAAGGACGCGCCGCGGATCGACTATAAAGACGTCCGGCTGCTGCAGGGCTTCGTTTCGGAGCGTGGCAAGATCGTGCCGTCGCGCATCACTTCGGTGAGCGCCAAGAAGCAGCGCGAACTGGCCCAGGCCATCAAGCGCGCCCGTCATCTGGGCCTGCTGCCCTACATCGTTAAGTAAGGAGGGCACCCCATGCAAATCATCCTGCTCGAACGCGTCGAAAAGCTCGGCGCCATCGGCGATGTCGTCACGGTGAAGGACGGGTTCGCCCGCAACTTCCTGCTGCCGAACAAGAAGGCGCTGCGCGCCAACGCCGCCAACCGCAAGGTCTTCGAGGCCAATCGCGAGCGCATCGAAGCCGAAAATGCTTCGCGCCGTGAGGAAGCGACCGCCGAATCGAAGTCGCTCGAGGGCGCTTCGGTGACGCTGATCCGTCAGGCATCGAATGCCGGCGCGCTCTATGGCTCGGTCGCGGTCCGCGATCTGGTCGAGGCGCTGGTCGCCGACGGCCACAAGGTCCACAAGGGCCAGGTGGTGCTCGGCAAGCCGATCAAGACGCTCGGCATGCACGAAGTGAAGGTTGCGCTGCACCCTGAGGTTTCGGTCAACGTCAAGGTGAACGTCGCCCGTTCGCCCGAGGAAGCCGAGATGCAGGCCAAGGGCGTCGACGTGATGGCGGCGATGTTCGAAACCGACACCGCGGGCTTCACTGAGGATTATGACGCCAACGCAGAGCCGGGCGAAATCTCGCGCGGCGATGAAGCGGCACCGGCGCCGACGACCACCGACGAAGACGAAGCCGAACCGGCCTAAGCCTTCCGACGTTTTGATATGAAAAAGGGCCGTCCGGTTATGCCGGGCGGCCCTTTTTCGCGTTCAACGTCGTTCGCGAAGGTTCAAGGCACCGCGACGCAAGCCCCCACTACCGCGAACAGCGGGATGAGTGCGAGGATGACCGGGACTGCCTTACCCATGATATTACCTGACTTTTCTAAAGAGCATGGCGAGTGAAATGCGTGGGCGGAGAAAAGGTTTCGCGTCGCTGAACGCCGGCGATCTGCGCCCGAATAACTTCTCGATGGCGCCATGCGCCAGCTTCACCCAAGGTAAAGCATGATCGGAACCGCAGCTTTCTGCCGTTTTCGTATTAGGGAGGCTGGGCTACCGCATATCCGCCGCTCGCTCTAGCTAACATGGCCGCAGCCCATCCACCCAACAAGCGCGCGAGCACAGCGGGTCGAATGTCCGGTGTTGGTGGTGAGCGGAACGGCAGCTTTCGACTTCGGACCGGTCTATAGCGGACCCTAGCCGGCTAACAGCTTTGCTAAAAGCTCAAGCGACTTCTCTGCGCCCTTGCCGATGATGCCGTTGGCGAAGCCGCCTGCGAGGAACAGGAGCGTCGGTAGCGTCCATCGCGCAATCAGCCCGCGCTCATCGGTCGCGAGTACAATGTCATGGGTCGCCTTCAACTCCGTCAGGATCACTTCCTTTGGATAGCCGTTCGGGAAGGGCAGATTGCTGGTCGTTACCAGCACGTGCAGCTGCGCCAACTCTCGTGCGAGTTCGTTTCGCGCGTTCTTCGTTTCCTCTGGTGACAGCCCTTCGACCTCACCAGATGCCCGTCCCTCAAGGTGAGCGAGGGTGCGCAATCCCGCTGCACGTCGAGCCAAAGGCTCTGTCGCGCCATCCCCGAAGAAAACCCGCCCGTCTGACGCCTTGCTGTAGGCCACCCATCTGCCTGTCTCGGCAAGGTAGTGGGTCAACTCCACGTTCTCGGCAGGCACCTTCCCGTCGATCGAGCCGGTAAAGGGTGTCACATGCCGGAGCAGGGTCCTCTTTTCTTTCTGTCCCACGATCTATTGCCCTAAGCCGTTGCTTCTCCGGTGATCCGCCTGTCGCCATCAACCATCACCGTGGTGCCGGTTGCGAACGCCCATTCCTCGTCGTCGGATGGCTCGCTGGTAATGCTATAGCGGCCGTGTCCAAGGGCCGTGGCGACGATGGGCCGCCAGACGACCGTACCTTCGTTTAGCAACGGCATGTAGATCGTGGTGTCCATGCAGCTTGATTGCACCGGCCGCGAACGTCCACAATCAGAAAGCAGTTATGCCAGCCGGAACGTCCGCAACTGGGGCGTAAGCGGTCATCGCGTGGCGCTTTCCACTATCCTACTGGTTTACGGACAGAAAAAACCTGTAACCCATTCATTTACGGCCAAAAAGCTTCTCAATATCCCCGTTTTTCAGCTTCACCCAGGTCGGACGGCCATGATTGCACTGCCCCGAATGCGCGGTGATCTCCATCTCGCGCAGCAGCGCGTTCATTTCGGCGACGCTCAGCACCCGCCCCGCGCGCACCGATCCGTGACATGCCATCGTCGAGGCGACGTGGTCGAGCCGCTCGCGCAAGCTCAGCGCCTGATCGTGCGCCGCGAGTTCGTCGGCAAGGTCGCGGACCAGTCCGATGGCGTCGCCCTGCCCCAGCAGCGCCGGGGTCGCGCGCACCAGCATCGCATTGGGACCGAAGCGTTCGAGATCGAGCCCGAACTCGCTCAGCTCGGCGATCCGTTCCTCGAGCCGGTCGCACGCGGTCTCGTCGAGCTCGACGACTTCGGGCAGCAGCAGCGCCTGCGAGCGTACCCCGCCATTGGCGAGCCCGACGCGCAGCCGTTCGAGGACGAGGCGCTCGTGCGCGGCGTGCTGGTCGACCAGGATCAGGCCGTCTTCGGCCTCGGCGACGATATAGGTCCGCGCTACCTGCCCGCGCGCCGCGCCCAGCGGATGCGCGGTCGTCGAGGGGACGGGTTCGGTCGCGGGTTCGGCGCGCGCTTGCGGCGGGGCGGTGAAGAAGGTGGGGCGGTAGTCGCGGAGGGTTCGGCCCATCCCCTTCCCCGTCACTCCAGCCCCCGTCGTCACCCCAGCGAAAGCTGGGGTCTCGCCGTTGGAAGCGTCGCGCTCTCCAACCGGGAGATCCCAGCCTTCGCTGGGATGACGTGTGGCGGCAGGCGTGCCCGCACCCCCACCCTCGCTCGTCCACAACCCTAGCGCCGCCTCGCTCGGCCGCGCGCTGCGATGTCCTGCGGCATCGAGCGCGCGGCGCAGCCCGCTGACGATCATCCCGCGCACCAGCGCCGGATCGCGAAACCGCACCTCGGTCTTGGCGGGGTGGACGTTGACGTCGACCGCGTCGGCGGGAACGTCGAGGAACAGCGCCACCACGGCATGGCGATCGCGCGCGAGCATCTCGGCATAGGCGCCGCGCACCGCGCCCACCAGCAGCCGGTCCTTCACCGGCCGGCCGTTCACGAACAGATATTGGTGATCGGCGACGCCGCGGTTGAAGGTCGGCAGCCCCGCCACCCCGCCCAGCACGATCCCCTCGCGCGCGAAATCGACCGCGACGCTGTTGTCGAACAGCGCGCGATCGGTGAGCGCTGCGACGCGCTCGGCCTGGCTCTCGCCGCCCTGCACCGACAGGCTGCGGCGGCCGTCATGCTCGAGCGAGAAGGCGATGTCGGGCCGCGCCATCGCCAGCCGGCGGACGACGTCGAGGCAGGCAGCATATTCAGAGCGCGGCGAGCGCAGGAACTTGCGCCGCGCGGGCACGCGCTCAAACAATCCTTCCACCTTCACCCGCGTTCCCGGTGGCAGCGCGGCGGGGCCGTCATGCACCACCGCGCCATTGTCGACGATCCGCGTCCAGCCTTCGCCCTCGCGCGGGCGGCTTTCGAGCGTCAGCCGCGCGACGCTGGCGATCGACGGCAACGCTTCACCGCGAAAACCGAGCGTCGTGACGCCTTCGATCGCCCCCGATTCCCACAAGGATTCGGGCAGCTTGGAGGTCGCATGACGCTCGAGCGCCAGGGCCATCGCCGCCGCGTCCATGCCGCAGCCATCGTCGACCACCTCGATCAGCGCGGTGCCCCCCGCCGAGAGCCGCACAAATACGCGGCTTGCGCCCGCATCGATCGCGTTTTCAACCAGTTCCTTGAGCGCCGCGGCGGGGCGTTCGACCACCTCGCCGGCGGCGATGCGGTTGATGAGATGCTCGGGCAGGCGGCGTATTGACATGCCCCCCGCTCTAGCCCAATCGCGGCCATCCCGCGACCCGCATCCGCAGACTTTTGGGAGCTGGCACGTCCAGCAACCGGCGGGCCGCGCTAAAGATCGATGTGCGAACAGCCGCGTTGCACCCACGCGGCCAGGGACGGATTACTTCATGGCTTTCTCCCGCTTTTTCAAGTTCATGTCCCACGATATGGCAATCGATCTGGGAACGGCGAACACCGTCGTGTATCTGCGCGGGCGCGGCGTGGTGCTCAACGAGCCCTCGGTCGTCGCGGTCGAGACGATCAACGGCGTGAAGAAGGTCAAGGCGGTCGGCGACGACGCCAAGCTGATGATGGGCAAGACCCCCGGCACGATCGAGGCGATCCGCCCGCTTCGCGACGGCGTCATCGCCGACATCGATGTCGCCGAGCAGATGATCAAGCATTTCATCCAGAAGGTGCATGGCGGCCGCCGCTTCATCCGCTGGCCGCAGATCGTGATCTGCGTTCCCTCGGGATCGACCTCGGTCGAGCGCCGTGCGATCCGCGATGCCGCATCGAACGCCGGCGCGAGCCAGGTCTTCCTGATCGAGGAACCGATGGCCGCCGCGATCGGTGCGGGCATGCCCGTCACCGAGCCGATCGGCAGCATGGTCGTCGATATCGGCGGCGGCACCACCGAAGTCGCGGTGCTCTCGCTGCGCGGGCTTGCCTATTCGACCTCGGTCCGCGTCGGCGGCGACAAGATGGACGAGGCTATCGTCAGCTATGTCCGCCGCAACCATAATCTGCTGATCGGCGAAGCGACCGCCGAGCGGATCAAGCAGGAAGTCGGCACCGCCAAGCCCCCCGCCGACGGGATCGGCATGACGATCCACATCAAGGGTCGCGATCTGGTCAACGGCGTTCCCAAGGAAATCCAGATCAACCAGGGCCAGATCGCCGAGGCGCTCAGCGAGCCCGTCGGCACGATCGTCGAGGGCGTCCGCATCGCGCTCGAGAACACCGCGCCCGAACTCGCTGCCGATATCGTCGACCAGGGAATCGTCCTCACCGGCGGCGGCGCGCTGCTGCAGGGGATCGACGAGGTGCTTCGCGACGAAACCGGGTTGCCGGTGACGATCGCCGAAGACCCGCTGACCTGTGTTGCACTCGGCACCGGGCGCGCGCTGGAGGATCCGCAGTTCCGCGGCGTGCTCCTCGCGGTCTGAAGGCGGGTACGCAATGGCGCCGCAACGTAACCGGCGCCCGGGATTTTCGCGGCGGGCGCAATATGTGCTGTTCATCGGCTATGTCGCGGCCGCGCTGGGGGCGCTGCTGGGCGCGGTGCTCCTCGTGCTGTCGACGCTCAACCCGCCCGCCTATGCGATCGTTCGCGGCGCGCTGCGCGAGCTGACGACACCGGTATCGAGCGGGCTGCACGGCGTGCGCCGCGGTATCACCGGCATCCCGCGCGGGATCGGCGAATATTTCGGCGTGATCGACGAAAACCGCCGGATGCGCGCCGATATCAAGCGCAACCGCGCATTGGTCGAAAAGGCGCGCCAGCTGGTGCTCGAGAATGCCCGGCTGCGGCGGCTGCTCGCGGTCCGCGATCGCGGCACCGAGCCGGTGGCGGTCGCGCGGCTGGTCAACGCATCGTCGTCGAGCACGCGGCGCTATGCCACGCTGAACGCGGGCTATTGGCAGGGCGTTCGCACCGGACAGCCGGTGCGCGGCCCCGAAGGGCTGATCGGCCGCGTCCTCGAAACCAGTCCCAACACCGCGCGGGTGCTGCTCGCGGTCGATCCCGAAAGCATCGTGCCCGTGCGGCGAACGCGCGACGGGGTACCCGGCATCGTCACCGGCCGCGGCGACGGCTTGCTCGAAATCCGCTCGGCGACGATCGCCAACCTGCCGTTCCGCGCGGGCGACCTGTTCGTCACCTCGGGCACCGGCGGCATCTATCCCCCGGGAATTCCCGTCGCGCGCGTGCTGCGCAACACCCGCGACCTTGCCGAAGCACGCCCCCTCGCCGATCCCGACCGGCTCGACTTCGCGGTGGTCGAGCGCCCCTATCTGCCGCCCCCGCCGCCCGCGCCCAAGCCCGAATCGGCGCCCAAATGAACGAGCCGCTGCGCACCGGCTTTGCCGAGCCCGACGCGCCGGTCCGGTCGAAGCGGCTCGCGCCGATCACGGTGATGCTCGGTTCGCTGATGGTGCTGTTCCCCGTTATATCGACGATCCCGTGGATGCCCCCCTTCGGGCTGATGGTGCTGCTCGGCTGGCGGCTGCTGCGCCCCGACGTGTTCAAGGTCTGGGTCGCGGTGCCGCTCGGGCTGTTCGACGATCTGTTGAGCGGCCAACCGCTGGGCAGCGCGATGCTGCTATGGACCACGTGCTTTCTGGCGATCGAAGTGGTAGATAGCCGCCTTGTGTGGCGTGATTTCTGGCAGGACTGGCTTCTCGCGACCGGCGCCATCGGCTTCTGCCTGATCGCCGGCCGGCTCATCGCGTCGCCGCTCGGCGCGCATGTCGATACCGTCCTGCTGCTCCAGCTGGCGCTCAGCGTCGCGCTGTATCCGCTCATCTCGCGCATGTGCGCCGCGATCGACCAGCGGGGGCGGCCATGAGCGGGCCGATCAAGATCGTCACCGAAGCCGCGCAAAGCTTTAGCTTTTCGCGCCGGGCGACGATGCTGGGTTTCATGCAGGCGGGGGTCGGCGTGCTGCTCGCGAGCCGCATGGCGTGGATCGCGGTGGCCGAGAACGAACGTTATGAACTGCTCGCCGAGAGCAACCGCGTAAACCTCACCTTGTTGCCGCCGCGGCGCGGCTGGATCGTCGACCGCGCGGGCACGCCGATCGCCAATAATCGCACCGATTTCCGCATCGACCTGATCCCCGAGCGGCTGACCGACGCCGAAGCTACGCTCGGCAAGCTCAGCCAGTTGCTCGCGCTCGACGCCGAAGCGCTCGACCGGATTCGCCGCGACCTGCAGAATGCGCGCGGCTTCACCCCGGTCCCGGTGGCCGAGAATCTCGATTGGGACCGCTATGCCTCGGTCGTGGTACGCCAGCCTGAATTGCCCGGGGTCGCGCCGACGCAGGGCTATGCGCGCAATTATCCCAGCGGCGCGGCGGTGGCGCATCTGGTCGGCTATGTCGGCGGTGCCACCTCGGACCAGTATAAGGAAACCAAGGACCCGCTATTCCTCACCCCCGGCTTCAAACTCGGCAAGGATGGCCTTGAAAAGGCGCTAGAATCGACATTGCGCGGCGCGCCCGGCGCCAAGCGCGTTGAGGTCACTGCGCGCGGCCGCCCAGTTCGCGACCTGGAAACACGGCGCGACGTGCCCGGCAAGACCGTCCGATTGACGATCGATGCCGGCCTGCAGGAATATGCCGCGCGCCGGCTGGGTAATGAATCGGGCACGGTGGTGGTCATCGACACGCTCGACGGCAGCATCCTGACGATGGCGTCGATGCCCGCCTACGACCCCAACAGCTTCTCCGACGGCATCAGCCAGATCGAATGGGGGATGATGTCGAGCGACGATCACCTGCCGCTGACCAACAAGGCGCTGCAGGGCCTGTATCCGCCGGGATCGACCTTCAAGCCCGCGACCGCGCTGGCGGCATTGCGCTCGGGCATCGATCCCGACCGGACCGTCTATTGCGGCGGCGGCTATCAACTGGGCAATCGCTTCTTCCGCTGCCTCGGGCGCCACGGTTCGGTCAATCTCCACCGCGCGATCGCGCGCAGCTGCAATACCTATTTCTACACCATGGGCCGCGAAGTCGGGATGGACGCGGTCGCCGCAGCGGCGCGCGAGCTGGGCCTGGGCGCCGAATATCCGCTGCCCTTCCCTTCGCAGCGTTACGGCACGATCCCCGATCCCGCGTGGAAGCTGCGCAAATACGACCAGAAATGGACCCCGTCGGACACGCTCAACGCGTCGATCGGCCAGGGCTATATCCTCACCAGCCCGTTGCAGCTCGCGGTGCAGACCTCGCGCATCGCGTCGGGCCGCCGGCTGATGCCGCGCATCCTCGCCGACGCGCCGATCGTCGCGCCGATGCTCGACGTGCCGCCCGAACGGATGGGGCTGATCCGATCGGGGATGGACGAGGTGGTCAACGGCGCGGGCACCGCGGTGCGCAGCCGGCTCCAGCTCGACGGCATCCGCATGGGCGGTAAGACCGGCACCGCGCAGGTCCGGCGGATCGCGGGCGGCGCGCGCGGCGGCATGAACGTGCCGTGGAAATATCGCGACCACGGGCTGTTCATCGGCTTCGCGCCGGTCGAACAGCCGCGCTATGCGGTGTCGGTGGTGATCGAACACGGCATGTCGGGATCGGGTGCCGCCGCCCCCGTCGCGCGCGACGTGCTGACCTATCTGTTCGACCGCCAGCGCGCGCTCGATTCGCTCGCGGTGCTCGAGGAGAATTGGGGCGGCGACATTCGCGCCCGGATGGCGGTGAAGGCGGACGCCTATCGCGCCGCGCGCGCCAACCCCGCGCCGGTCGACCCCGCCACCGACACGGCTACCCCACCCAGCGGCAATACCGAATGAGGCGCGCGCCATGAGATTGGGCGAGCTCGTCCCCGCCCCCGTTGCGCGCCTCCCCTGGGGCGTGTTGCTGCTGCTCACCGCGATCGGCGGCTTCGGCACCGTGGTGCTGTTCTCGGCGGCGGGCGGCAGCGTGACTCCCTGGGCGTCGTCGCAGGCGCTGCGCTTCTGTATCTTCATGGGTATGGCGATCACGCTGTCCTGGGTGCCGGCGCGCATCTGGGCGGCGATCGCGCTGCCGGGCTATGCGATCACGCTGGCGGCGCTGTTCGGGGTCGAAATGCTGGGTGCGGTCCGCGGCGGCAGCCAGCGCTGGCTCGAACTCGGCCCGATCCGCATCCAGCCCTCCGAATTCATGAAGCCGTTCATCGTCCTGGCGGTCGCCAAATTCTACGACATGCTGCCCCCCAACGAGACGCGCAAATTCGGCGCGATCTGGCCCGCGGCGATCCTGATCGGGCTGCCCGCGGGGCTGGTGATGCTCCAGCCCGACCTCGGCACCGCGCTGATGATCACCGGCGGCGGCGTGGTGGTAATGTTCCTCGCCGGCATCCCGCTGCGGCTGTTCATCGGCGGTGCGCTCGGGCTCGCGCTCTTCATCCCGCTCGCGGTGAACTATCTGCTGCACGATTATCAGCGCAACCGCGTACTGATCTTCCTGAATCCCGAAAACGACCCGCTGGGCACCGGCTATCACATCAGCCAGTCGAAGATCGCGATCGGCTCGGGCGGGCTATTCGGCAAGGGGTTCGGCAATGGCAGCCAGGTCCATCTCGATTACCTGCCCGAGGGGCATACCGACTTCGTCTTCGCGACGATGGCCGAGGAATGGGGGATGGTCGGTGGACTGTTGCTGATCCTGGCGTTCATGCTGCTGATTCGTTGGGGGATGAACGTCGCGCACCGCGCCCCCGATCGATTTTCGCGGCTTGCCGCGGCGGGGCTCGCGACGACGATCTTCTATTATGTCGCGATCAACCTGATGATGGTGATGGGGCTCGCCCCGGTGGTCGGCATCCCGCTGCCGCTGGTGAGCTTTGGCGGTTCGGCGCAGATGACGACGCTGATCTGCGTCGGCATCCTGATGTCGATAAACCGCGCCTCGACCCGCCAACCGAGCTGGTAGCGAGATAAGGTGTTGCCATCCCCGATCCGCAATGTTAGTGGCGCGCCTCCCGAACGCAAAGCGGCACCAAACCGCGGAATTTGCCAGGGTATGGACGCATAGCTCAGTTGGTAGAGCAGCTGACTCTTAATCAGCGGGTCCTTGGTTCGAGCCCAAGTGCGTCCACCATATTTCTCTCTATATTTTAGCTACTTATGCGGTGTCCTATTTCCGTCGGTGAGTTGGCTTGCTTTTCGCTCTAGCGTATTTCTAGCGGCTCTGCCGTCCGCAGCGCTTCGCTGCTTATTGACTGGTATGCTGTGGCGGAAAGGCCGTTGGTCCGTCACAACCCGCCGAGGCGTGAGGGATTGCTATGAAAAAGAAGCTTTATCAGGATTTGGTTAGTCGCATGGAAGCCGCCGCCGCAGATGGCCGGGATGTTGAAGCCGCTTGGTTCGCGTACGCCGTTCTCGAAGACAGACTACGCTCATTGCTGCGTCAGAGCGGAGGCGAGGGTCAGAGTAAAGGCATCGGCAAGCCAATCCGAATGATGGGTCCTAAACTGAAAGAGCTCGCGAAACGCGCAAAGAAAGACGAGCTGCTGAAAAGCTGCTTTGAGTACGATAAGCTAAATCAGTGGAAGCACGACCGAAACGACCTGGTTCACGCTATGGCTGATGGCTCTCAGACCATAGAGCAGATTGATGCTGCTGCCGCGTCGCTTGCGAGCGAAGGAGTCGTTCTGGCACGGACTTACGCCGCTGCAGCTCGACGATTGAAAAAGAACCGCGCACAGGTTGCCGTTCCCCCACTGTAATCGATACGCCATGCTGCCGTATCGTCAGCGGGCATGGTCCACGTTCCAAACTCCTGCCAATTCCCATGCACGCAACGCCGCTACGATGACGATCATGTCGTCCGCCTCAAGCGCCCCGCTTTCGATGCCGGGTAGAACCTCCTGCTCCACCCAAGCGTCGAACGAGCCGAACCAAAGGGTGAAGGGCGATGGTGTCGGCTTCGCTCCGGTCTCCAGCCGTTTCACGCGGCGGCTCAGAGCGCGGATGCTCATGGAATCAACCTAGACCAAGCCGCACACGCAAGTCGTGCCCTACGACACTGACAGCCTTGGGCGTTGTTTGCGCGAGCATGGCGGGGGTTGGCACCTCGGGCGACCGCCTCCGATTGAGCACCGCTACCAGCGCGGGTGCGACGCGCATGTTGTGCGCCATGCACGCTGCGTCGATCGCCTGATCTTCGTCCAGCACCTGGAAATGGCGGCGGACGATGTTGGGGGCTTCTTCTATGGGCATTCCATACTTGGCGGCTGGCGGGCGCGGTTCGTCAGCTTTCATGGTGTATCACCTTCAGTTGGCGCAGCACGTCGAACATATCTGCGCGGATTTCCGGGTCGTCGCAGTCGCGCATGACCTCCGCCGCCGTGGTGACCACAATCCGGCGTAGTTCGCCCCGTTCCTGATCGTTCATGCCCGCGATGAAGTCGCGGAACGGGTGCCAGCGCTTGGTGCGGAATATGTCGTTGTGGCTGAGCGGCACGACATAGAGGGGGTGCGACATCTGGTCCGCCATGCTCACAGCCCAATCCAACCACATCTGATATTCGCTGATCGGCCGGTAGGATGTGGCGAAGGAACGCCGCACGCCGGGCGTATCACTTGGCCCCGTCCAACCGACATAGACCATCACATCGTCGTGTTCAGGATCGTCCGCGATGACGCGGTTCCGAAGTGTGGTTATCGTCGTCATGGCTGACCTCCGTGGGGGTATGCATCAATCCGGCGCGGTGCCGTTCGCACTCGGCCTTTTTGCAAAATATGCTGGGGAAAATTGGATTTACCCTCGGGCATCGCGCGCCTCCTCAAGAGCTTCAATCCGAGCCGACAGTTCCTCGGTCGCCCGAATGTCCGAGAGCGATTTGATGCTGTCGATGATGAGCCGCCCAACGTCCGGGGCGACTGCACCCGCCGCGATGGCCTCCAGCACCTGCGCAACCTGATCGCTGATCGGCGCAGTGGCATCGAAATCGAAGTTCACCTTCTCCGCCTGCGCCTTGATCGACGGCAGGGTCTTGGCGAGAACGATGGACGCGGCGTTGGTGTCGCCCTCCAATGCCTTTCCAATCAGCACGGACACGATGGCGCGCATTTCATCGAGCATCTGGCGCGTGGCTAGTAACCGCCGATCCGGGATGCCAGCCGGTCTGCCGTTCGGGTTTGGCGAAGGTCCACCAGCTACCCACGACGGGTTGCCCGCACCGCGCACGGGCTTCTCCGAAGGGGGCGCGGGCTTCCAATCGCTGCCCCAAGGGGGCTGAACCACAGCGGTCATCGAACTACCTCGATTTGATTAGAGCAAGGGGTCAGACCGCGAACGGTTTGTGCGATTCGTCCCGTTTTGCACGCAACATCGCCGGGGTGATCTCACCGGAATATTGACCGTGCAGGTCGAAGTTCGGACCCTTGACCTTGATGGTGCCGACCGCCTTCGCGACCTCCCTCTTCAGCACGCCCATGCGACCGTCGATCAGATCGCGGGCGGCGGTGACCGCGCGCAAGCGTTTCGCCAGCCCCGGATTGAACCGTTCGTGGTACTCGCGCAGCAAGATCGGCTTCATCTCATTTTCGATGCCGCTCAACATAGCGGGCGCGCCCAATACAGCGCTGGCGACCACCTCATCGCCATCGCGGATCGCTTCGGAGATTGCCGCCATGCGCTCGCCGGTTTTGAGAGACTTAAAGTGGGCGCGGATTTCGCTGCTGACCATCTGGCTGGCTTTGGATTCGACCGCTTTGGTCATTTCCTGTTCCCACACCTCGACCTTTGCGTTCAGCGTGGACGAGGCGGCATCCCAAAGCGGATATACCTTCGCAAGCATCCGGCTACGCGCGAACTCATCGACTTTCAGAAGCTGACCGGCTTCATTAAGCGTGGGGTCGTCTGCCACCGCCGTCTTGGCGTTGTGGATAGCACCAAGCGCAGCAAATGCTTCGGTGAACGCCGACTTGGCAGTGCTTAGGTAGGTTGCGGTATCTTCGTCGTAATCAACGATAGTCGCCATCGCGGCATCGGGATCAAGATCGAGACTTACGCGGACGTCGATTTCATCAGCCATTTGGCTGCCTCCCATGTTGGATGCGGCTAGACATTGGCTACAGACTAGGGAGCACGCTGTAAGTCGTACAAGCGGTTTGTTTGTTAAAACAATTACTTAGGTCGGTTCAGGCGTGGCAGGACCGTGAAACAACATATTTGTGGGTCGGGGATTTACGGGTGATGACCGCACGCGTTCGCACCGGTAAGGCTGTGAGAGACCAGCGGGATAAATCAGATGGCAGTAGCCGAAAAGTCGGGTGGCGTTCCGCGAGAAGCGTTCAAGCGCGTTGCTGAGGCATTCCTCATAAGCAACATGGATGAGCTGATGCATCAGTTGCGAGTTTTGTCGGCTCAGAATGATGACCTGACAAACTGCATTCGCGATGCGTCTGAGGGCCTCCAAAGCGTGATCAGTGCCGCTACGCTACCCTTTCAGCTAACCCTCGAATCTGTCCAGCAGCGCCACTTTGACCGTCATCTCGCTGCCGAGCGCATCCGAAGCTTGGAGGATGTGCCGTTTGGAGAACAACCCTCCGAGCAACAGGAGCAGAAAGCACTAGATATAGCACGCCGCAAGATGCGCGAGTTTATAGACAGTAAGGAAGGTACGAATTCCATCCGAGATTCAGTTGTTTACGAAATGAATCGAAGCCTTACCTCATCAAACATATCCTCTGCAGCCAAGGAAATGATGGTTCAGACGCTCGTCTCAACCTGGGCGGTATTTGAGCATTTCGCATCTTCTTTCGTCGTTGCATGGCTAAATCATGATCCGCGACGGTCTCGCTTAATATTATCTGCACCGGAGCTAAAGGCATATTTCGGAAAACAGGTGGTCGACATTGAAGCTATAGATGACCACGGCTTTGACCTTAGCCGATCGATGGGAAGCGTGATTTTCCGGGGAAGGAGATTGGACAATCTCACTATTCTCCGCGCTGTAATAAATGCCATTTTCGATGAAGAGTATTTGCGAAATGCACTTGGTAACGAGCTCTGGATGTTGAATCAAAAGCGCCATCTATTTGTCCATAAGCGAGGTTTAATCGATCAGGAGTACCTTCAACGGACGGGTGACAAAGTTACTTTGGGGCATCGGCTTAGCCTGTCGAGCAATGACATAAAGACTTATATTGCTGCCGTGCAGAAAGCCATCGTTGCTATCGTAAGCGCGGCGGCGGCGCATACCGAATAACCGACAGACCGCGTAGAATTGCCCGATGGCGAAATGGGCGCATGCGCTTAGGGGAAGCCGGCAAACTGGGTGAAGTGGGGAATGTGGGGGCGGCGGTAAAGTGAGCAGTTGCTAGCACTTCACCCAGTTTCCCCACATAGTAACCACACCCCCCACTTTCCCCACCCTACCCTTGTCTATGCGGGGCTGGCCTTTGGTCGGCACATCCACACGCCGTTGATGTTCTCTTTCAGCATGTGGTCACCACTATGCTTGTCCCACCAGCTTGCAGAGACGACTTTTTCCTGCAAAGCGACCTGTTTGACTGTGGTTACAGGCAGCCACTCGTGGTTCGGGTAGATCATGAAGAACGCCTGCATCCACATTGAAAACGCCCCTTCATACTGGCTCTTGGGGCCGCGAGATTTGCCGACCGTGCTGTTCGGGGTCAGTCCTGCGTCCAGTTCGTCCCACGCCGGGCGGGTGGCATAGATCGGCTTGCCGTTTCTGTGGTCATTTCCAACCTCGACGCGCTCGGTGCGGAATTTCCATGCCCCGCCCGGATGCTCGGGTAGGTTCACCTTCACCTGCATAAACACCTTGGCGTGCGGGTCCGGTTCCTCGTCCTCGGTGCGAGGCTGCTCAATAACAGCGCACAGACTGCGGCAGGTTTGTGCGAACGCCGCCGATCCCAAGACGCGGTGAAGCATGGAGCGCGTTGTGTCCTTGGCGAAATGGGTGACGCAGACGATGGCGATGTTATGCGTTTGCGCGAGGATCAGCCACGGCTCCAACACCGTCCGAAGCTGCCCAGCGTCGTTGAGGTCCACCTTACGTAGCTTCTGCCCCGGCAGGTAGCTGGTGACAGGATCGATCACGAGCATTGCGAACGGGCTGCCCTGCTCGCGCGCATACGCCAGCCATTGTCCAACCGCTTCCAAGTCGTCCTGCATGGAGAAGGTATTGCGCTTGCCCCCCTGCATGACGCCCTGAATCTCAACGACGTTCGCAAGGTTGGCACCGCACGCGGTGAGCCTCGGCACCGTCATTTCCTCAATGCTGTCCTCGCTTCCGAGCCACAGCACCCGTTCGGGCTTCCGCCATGCGTTCGGACAGTCATACTCACCCGGCCACGGCTTGCCTGTGGTTATTCGGGCCGTGATGTCAGCGAAGATGGTGGACTTGCCCGCACCGGTCTCACCGGCAAGCAAAGTGATATATCCCTTCGGCAGCCAACCCGTCCAAAGCCATTCAATGGCGTGCATCCGCACGCTTCCAAGATCACGACCGATAAGCTGGCGCGGGGCGTCGCTCCCTTTCGCTGAAAGACCGCGCTTCACCTTTTCCTTTTCAAGCTCTGCTTCCTTGCCAAGGCGGAAGTTTTCCAAGATGATTTCGGATCGGCGCTCACTGACCAGTTTTTCCTCCTTGCTAACGTAGAAGCCAAGGTCTGGATCATGACCCGCTCCGCTCTCAGCGCGGATGCGCGCAGCTTCCCACTGGTCCCGCGCGGCCTGCACATCTGCAGAGACGCCGGTAACATCGGATAGGTCAGCCATGACGAGCACCCCCGTCGGTCGGGCTGGTAGTCAATCTGTCGGCAATGCCGGTCACACCCGGCGAATTTTTACGCGGCGCTACATTTTGCCGAAAAACGTTCGGGGATTGCAGACCGATGGCCGAATCCCGTATTTTGCTGGTGCTCACATCGATACTCCGGGCGGTGGGGGTGGCACCCCGCCGCCTAATCGTGATGGGGATGAGTTAGGCCGCAGCCTGTTCGCTGGTGCTTTGTCGCGCACCAGACGCGAGCCAGCGCAGCACGTCGAGTTCGGCGTACCAAACGCGGCGCGTACCGGGCGGGCTGAAATAGCGCGGACCCTCGCCCCGAAAGCGATACTGTTCGAGGGTGTTAAAGTGGACGCGGAGAAGGGCGGCGGTCTCTTTGGTATCAAGGGGGCGGCGCTTGGGCACGTAGGCGAACAGGTCGCAGAGCTGTTCAAAAGTCATTTCAGACATGCAGGATCTCCCGCAGACGTGGTGCGAGCGAATCCCAGCTAAGCGACGGGGCCGACCCGCACTATCAAGGATAGAGACGGGCCAGCAAGCTACTTATAGCGCAAGCAAAGCGCGAATACTTTGATTATTTTATGGTAGATCAAGGTCCGTAGCCGTTACAATTTCCTCGAAAATGGCTTCTTTGATGTGATACATGACGAACGCCGGGGATATGGGTCGGTCATAAGATTCCATGAAACGCCAAGCATATGCAAAGATCTTGGACAAATTGTCGTGATCAAACAATTCCGCATTGGCGAGGCGTTCATCGATCGTGCTGAATTTGTTACTCACATCGTGTCTCCAACAGTAATCGCTGGTGACACATCAATCGCTGTGAGCAAGATATGCGCGAGGCGGATTAGCATTCCCGTCCCGCACGGACGACCGGCAAGTGCGGTCGAAAGCTACGATGTGTAAGATGAGGATATGCCGATTCGATCGGCAGAGTCGATGCTGAATCTTTTTGGTCGATAAACTGATCAGGGGGCGAAGCTAGTATCGCCGACCTTCGACCGATTAGGCCCATTTGGGCGAGAAACCGCCTTCCGGCTACAGGCTTGCACAGGTCCCGACAGCAGCCCCGCCGCCCCTAACCCGGCAGCGGCCCCGGCCTCACCGCTGTAGCGGCGGCTGTGCGGCCCCGCTCGTGCATCACGCGGTGCGTATCAGGGGCACCACGTTCTTGCTGGCGGCGATAGCGGCCTGCTGCTCAATCCAGTCACCGACCTTCTGCACCTCCGGTTGAAGCCAATCGAGCCGTGCCAGGTCTAGGTAGGAGCGCGAGGTTACGTCATCGGACGCGGGCTTGTGGCCAGTCAAAAGATCGCAGCGGAATTTCTCAATTAGGCATTCCCGCATAGCAATGTTCGTGAACGTGCGGCGCAGGTCGTGGAGCGACAGGTGCTTCCCGGCTATCTCGCCAATCGCCTGCATGGGGGCGCGCGCGTCCATAATTCGGCCAGTCTTACCCCACGACGGGAACACGAACGGGCTTACGCTGCCGTCCTCTAGCTTAAGGCGTGGGCGGGACCTGAGCAGCGCCACCGCCTGCGACGACAGCGGAAGCCATATCGGATCACCACGCTTGCGGTCGTCCAAATGCCAAAGGCAGTCGGACAAGTTGTGGTCATCAATATGCACGCGGTCCCATGTCAGCGTTGCCATCTCGTCGCGGCGCGCGCCCGTCAAAAGTGCGAAGATGGTGAGGTCCACGGACGCAAGCGCCTCATAACCCTGCACCGCCCCGCGCATGTCGTGCAGCTTGTTCCACACTTCACCCACCTTGCGCTTGTCGATGTAGCGTTCGGTGCGCGTCCCCAGCTTGGCCCAATGGTGCTTAAGCGCATCGACGGGATTGTCGCTGATTAGCGCCTTGCCGTCAGCCTGCCGGTACTCGTCTATCGCGAAGCGGATCAGGATGCGCAGGGTGACAAAAGCGGCGTTGGCGCTGGCCGGTGCTGCCTTCTTCCCGTCCAGACCGCCCTTTGTCAGCGCGGCATGACGCTCCTTCACCATGTCGCGGGTGATGCTGGCGATGGGTAGCGATGCCCACTTGGCGAAGGTCTTCTCAACGTGGCGGCGGTACTCAGCGGCGGTGCTAGCTTTCAGCTTACCGGGGCGACCGACATACGATTCCAGAACGTCTTGGAGCGAAACCTTCATAGCGGCGTCGGCTTTGACCACAGCGCGCGGGTCGATCCCCTCTCGCATGTCCTGCAACACCTTCTGCGCCCGCTTGCGCGCGCCGTCCTCGGTTAGCGTGCCATATGGGCCAAGGGTGAACTGGATCGACTTACCAGCGACCCGCCCCATGACGATGAACACTCGCTTGCCCTGCTCGGAGACGCGCAGACCGTAGCCCTTCACGTTGTCATCCCAGTGGACCGCGTAGCCCGAGGCGGGTGGTGCGACCTTGTCCACGAAGGTCTTCGTAATCTTCGCCATGCTGCTCCTTAGCTGCTAGATTCTAGCGTATTTCTAGCAAGGAGCTTACAGCTACGACAAGGAACCACTAAAAAGCAACGGCGAAAAGCACGGTTTATCAACGGTTATGCCTGCTAGAACAAGCTAGTGCAAACTAGCGCAAGGGCGTGATTCCAAAACTCTTAATCAGCGGGTCCTTGGTTCGAGCCCAAGTGCGTCCACCATATTTTACCTAGGTTCGATTAGGCAGCGCGAGCCAAGTAGGTCTGATTGCGCCCGTGACGCCTATGCTGCTGGGGTTTCATCAAGCGCTGCTAACGGCGCCCGCGGCGCGATAACGCGCCGCGCGACGGTTTTCCGGCAGCGATTCCTGCTGTTGTATTGACGATCGACATCGTCACTTCTGCCGGCTGCGGCTCGGCGGGGATCGTTGCGGCAGTTTCGCTCGCGCGCCGTCGGGGCGCCGCGACAGCTACACTGCCGACGACAGGGCGTGAGGCGTGACCTTGCATACCAAGCTTTTCCCGACGATGATAATCGCCGCGTTCAAGCTCGCCGAAATCAGACGGCGCGGGCGGCGCCTTCGTTGATCATTACGCGTTGAATGACATGCGGTGGTAAGGACCGCCGGCAATGACCGAACCGTGCCCTTCTGTGGCAGCACGGCGCGAACACTGTGCGGATGGCATGGTGTCAAAGCCCGCGCGATGCCATCGGCAGTTCAGCAGGGGCCGCGCGCGATGCGCGCAAGGCCCCTGCCCTCCCGGATCATTCGTCGTCGAGATCGTCCTCGGCGCTCGGGCCGACCATCAGTTCCTCGGCGACCTTGTCGGTGCGCGCGCGGATCGCCTTTTCGAGCTTGTCGGCCATTTCTGGATGCTCGCGCAGATAATTCTTCGAATTCTCGCGGCCCTGGCCGACGCGGACGCTGTCGTAGCTGAACCACGCGCCCGATTTCTCGACGAGGCCGGCCTTCACGCCGAGGTCGAGTATCTCGCCGATCTTCGAAATGCCCTCGCCATACATGATGTCGAATTCGACCTGCTTGAAGGGCGGCGCGACCTTGTTCTTGACCACCTTCACGCGCGTGGCGTTGCCGACGATGTCGTCGCGATCCTTGATCTGGCCGGTGCGACGGATGTCGAGGCGGACCGAGGCGTAGAATTTGAGCGCGTTGCCGCCGGTCGTCGTCTCGGGGTTGCCGTACATCACGCCGATTTTCATCCGCAGCTGGTTGATGAAGATCACCATGCAGCGCGATCGGCTGATCGAGCCGGTGAGCTTGCGCAGACTCTGCGACATCAACCGCGCCTGGAGGCCGACATGGCTGTCGCCCATCTCGCCCTCGATCTCGGCGCGCGGCACCAGCGCGGCGACCGAATCGATCACGAGCACGTCGATCGCGTTCGAGCGCACCAGCGTATCGACGATCTCGAGCGCTTGCTCGCCGGTGTCGGGCTGCGACACGATCAGTTCGTCGATGTTGACGCCGAGTTTCTTGGCATAGACCGGGTCGAGCGCATGCTCGGCATCGACGAACGCCGCGGTGCCGCCGCCGCGCTGCGCCTCGGCGATCACGTGGAGCGCCAGCGTGGTCTTGCCCGACGATTCGGGGCCATAGACTTCGATCACCCGTCCGCGCGGCAGGCCGCCGACGCCAAGGGCGATGTCGAGTCCGAGCGATCCGGTCGAGATCACCTCGACCTGCATCGCCTCCTTCGAGCCCAGCCGCATCGCCGAGCCCTTGCCGAATGCGCGGTCGATCTGCGCGAGTGCGGCGTCGAGCGCCTTTTGCCGGTCGCCCGCGACCTTGTCGGTGGAAGCTGCCATCTTGCTGTCGATCACCTTGAGTTGTGCTGCCATGTTGGAGCGCCCCTATCGCTAGAACAACCGCGCGAACCGTTCAACGCATGATGGCTATGTATATGGTTTGTTCCATGGGAACAAGAGGTGAACTCAGGGAACAGGTCGAGGCGAGTTCCGCCGCGGCCACGACCGACCCACCCCGAGCCTTTCCCTTCCAGGGAGGGAAGAAGTCAGAAGGGGGTTTTAAGGCGGAGCATCATGCGCTGGCTGGTGAGCCCGGGGCCGATCTGTTCTGCTTCGACCTCTGCCGCGGCGCGGGTATCGCCGAACAGCGGGATTTCGGCCTTGGGCAGCGCAGACGATGCTGCGGCGTCGCCCCGCAGCGGGCGAAGGCGGAAACGTTCGTTGGTGTCGCGATCGCCACAGACGATGATTTCGTCGCCGGCGGGGGCGGCGCAGCGATCAAGGATGTCGATTCGCAGCGGCGGGGCGCTTGCCGGGCTGACAGCCTGGAGGAGGTTGGCGAGGAGGTTTAGCATCGCGGGCTTCCGCTGGGGGAAGCGCGATCGTCGGGGCCGATTGTGGCGCAGTTGTGGCTTGCGCCGGGTTGGCTGGTTTCTTTGGGGATCGTGCGAAAACGCGTGCCGGGTGTGACGGGGCGGTTTCTCGACTTCGCTCGAAACGAACGGGGTGGTTGCGAGTCCCTGGCGCGCAGCCGGGACAGCCTACGCCAGCCACCAACCCACCCCCAGCCCCTCCCTTTCAGGGAGGGGAGAGCTCTACAATGCTGCCTTCAAAGCTTTAAAGCGAATCGAGCGCCTTTTCGACGCCGTCCATCGTGAACGGCTTGGACAAAACCGGGCGGTCGCGATGATCGTTGGCCAGCACGTCGCCCCCGGTTGCCAGCACGAAGGGAATCCCCGCCGCCGCCAGCGCGTCGGCGACCGGCCAGCTCTTCTCGCCGCCGCGCAGGTTCACATCGAGGATCGCGGCGTCGACGCCGCCGGCGTTCACCAGCTCGAGCGCCGCGGTCACGGTCTCGGCGGTTCCCGCAACATCGCGGTCGAGTGCGTCGAGGAAATCCTCGAGCATCATGGCAATCAGGGGCTCGTCCTCGACGATGAGGATACGCTGGCGTTCGGTCATCCGCGGGTCATAGGCAGAACATGGCGGTTTCGCCAAGTCTCAATCGTTTAGCAACGCAGCGCGCGCCGCCTCGGCGAGCTGCTGGACCGAAAAGGGCTTGGGCAGAAACGCGACATGGTCGAGGTCGATCGAGCGTCGCAACTGCTCCTCTGCATAGCCCGACATGAACAGGATCGGCAGGTCGGGATAGCGCGCACGCACATGGCGCACCATCGTCGGGCCATCCATCATCGGCATCACCACGTCGGAGATCAGCAGATCGGGGCGGTCGCAATTGGCGAGCAGCTCGAGTGCGGCCTCGCCATGTTCGGCGGTGAGCACCTTATAGCCCTGCCGCGTCAGCGCGCGCTCGGCGACCGCGCGCACCATCGCTTCGTCCTCGACCAGCAGGATCGTGCCGGTGCCCCAGGTATCGGCCTTGCGCACCGGCTTGGGGGGCGGCTTCACCGGCGCCTCGGTCGCGGTGTGGACGGGGAGGTAGATCGTGAAGACCGCCCCCTGCCCCGGCGGCGATTCGGCAAAGATATAGCCGCCCGATTGCTTGACGATGCCATACACCGTCGAAAGCCCGAGCCCGGTGCCCTTGCCGATCTCCTTGGTAGTGAAGAAGGGTTCGAAGATCTTCGACAGCGCCTCGATCGGGATGCCGGTGCCGGTATCGCTGACGCGCAGCACCGAATAATCGCCGATCGGCAGCACGTCGTCGTCCATCCGGCGGACCTCGGCGGCGGTGATCGCGAGCGTTTCGATCGTGAGCGTCCCGCCGCCATTGGGGTTCTTGGCAAGCATCGCGTCGCGCGCGTTCACCGCCAGATTGACGACGACCTGTTCGAGCTGCCCCGGATCGGCGCGCACCGCACCGATTCCGCGACCATGCTTGACGTCGAGCCGCACGGTCTCACCGAGCAGCCGGGTGAGCAGGTTCGACACTTCCGAAATGATGTCGGGCAATTGCAACGTTTGCGGCCGCAGCGTCTGCTGGCGCGAGAAGGCGAGCAATTGCCGGGTCAGCGCGGCGGCGCGGTTCGAATTGGCGCGGACCTGCTGGATGTCGTCATAATCGCTGTCGCCGGGCGAATGACGCATCAGCATCAGGTCGCAATGGCCGATGATCGCGGTGAGGATGTTGTTGAAGTCGTGCGCGACGCCACCCGCAAGCTGGCCGACCGCCTGCATCTTGATCGCCTGCGCGACCTGGCGTTTGAGCTCGCCCTCCTGCCCCGTTTCCTTGAGGCTGATGAGCACTGCGGCCTCGCCCAGGCCGCGCGCGCCCGCGAGCGTCAGCGCGATCGGCTCGTCGGGGCGGCCCGCAAGCCGCACCTGCATGTCGGCCGAATGCGTGGCACCGCCTGAGAAGCGGCGAATCGCATCGGCGAGCGCACCCTTGTCTTCGCGCACCACCAGGTCGCCGGGATAGAGCGGCGGCGGACCCGCCGCGATCCCCGCGGCGCGGACGAAGGCGTCGTTCATATGGACGAAACGACCCTCGCGATCGACCAGCGCCATGCCAAAGGGAAGCAGCGACACCAGCGCGCGGACATGCGCGGTGACGTTCGATCCGATCGCCGCGGGAAGCCCCGATTCCTCCTCGTCGAGCAGCGCCACCACCAGCGGCGCGTCGTCCTGCGCGCTGATCGGCACCTGCAGCAGCCGCAGCGGATTGCCCGCGGCGCCTTCGCGCTCGAAGCGCAGCAGCCCGCTGCTGTCGGTGGTGAGGAAGCGCGCGAAATCGCGGCCCTCGATCGCGGCATCGGCCTGCCCCATCGCGCGCAGGCGAAGCACGCGGTTGGCGGCACGCACCCGGCCCTGCGGGGTGAGCGACGCGACCATGATCCCCGCGCTCGCCAGCCGATCGCCGACCTTTCCGCCGAGCAATGGGTCGAGATCGACCGCCGATCCCGCATCGGCGGCGCGCGCGAACCGCCACACCAGCATGTCGTCGCCCGCGCGCACGATGCCGATATCGAGTGCCGCACCGCCATGCGTCAGCGTCGCCTCGCCCTCGCCATCGCGCCAGGCGGCGCGCCCGGTGGTGCCGAGCGCCGCCGCGGCGGCGGGATCGATCGGCAGATTGGGCGGGGTCGGCAGGCCTTCGAACAGTTTTTCATAGGCGCGGTTGGCGCAGACGAGCTTGCCGTCGCGATCGGTGACTGCGAGTGCATCGGCGCTCGCGGCCGCAAGCGCGTTGGCGACCGCCCAGTCGATCGTCGGCGCCGGCGCGACCGGCGCGGGCCGGGCGGCACGAAACGCCAAGGCTGTGCCACCGAGCACGATGCCGCTGGCGAGGAAGGCGGCGGCGACGCGCCAGTCTTCGAGCACGAGGAAGACCACCAGCGCCGCGAGTACCCCCGCCCCGCCGGCGATCAACATTACGCGGGTCGCCGGGGATTGCGGGTCGGGGGGTGCGAGCGATGCCATCGCCGCGTGTTGGGGCCGGGGTTTCGGGGCGTCAAGCACAGCGGGGGCGACGCGAGGTGGTTGGTGCGTTTCCCGCCTTAGTGTGATCAAACGTCACTTTCGCGCGACCCAAGGTCTCCGGTCGAGGAGTGGCCCGCCCGCCACCCCCCAAACCCCCGTCACTCCAGCGAAAGCTGGAGTCTCCCTGCTGGCGAACGATCCACCTGCCACGCAGAGACCCAAGCTTTCGCTGGGGTGACGTCGCCGGGTAGGGATGGCGGCACCGGCGCGCTACGCAGGTCGGTCGGGGGCGCTTCGAAGACGCCCCCACCCCCATCACCAGATCGAGATACGATCCTTCGGCGCCAGATACAGCTGCGCCCCTGGCTTCACGTCATACGCCGCATACCAGGGATCGAGGTTGCGCACGACCGCGACGCGCTGTTCCGAGGGCGAATGCGGATCGGTCAGCAAGCGGCGGCGAAGCTCGGCGTCGCGATAGTTGCGGCGCCACAATTGCGCCCAGCCGAGATGGAAGCGCTGGTCGCCGGTGAAGCCCTCAATCACCGGTGCAGGCTTGCCGCCAAGCGATGCCTGATAGGCGTCATAGGCCATGGTGAGGCCTGCCAGATCGGCGATGTTCTCGCCGAGGGTCAGTTCGCCGTTCACCTTGACGCCGGGCATGCCTTCATAGGCCGCATATTGCGCGACCACCGCCTGCGAACGCTGCTTGAAGCGCGCGACGTCCTGCGGCGTCCACCAGGTCGTCAGCCGGCCCTCAAGGTCGTATTTCGACCCCTGATCGTCGAAGTGATGGCTGAGTTCATGCCCGATCACCGCGCCGATGCCGCCATAATTGACCGCGGGATCGGCATTGGGATCGAAGAAAGGCGGCTGGAGGATCGCGGCGGGGAAGACGATCTCGACCATGCCGAAATTGGCATAGGCGTTCACCGTCATCGGGGTCATGCCCCATTCCCATTTGCGGATCGGCTGGCCGAGCT
Organism: Sphingomonas sp. S1-29; assembly: GCF_026167545.1. Lineage (NCBI taxonomy): Bacteria > Pseudomonadati > Pseudomonadota > Alphaproteobacteria > Sphingomonadales > Sphingomonadaceae > Sphingomonas > Sphingomonas sp. S1-29. The sequence goes on from NZ_CP110678.1 coordinate 686,602, forward strand.
TCGAGATATTGTCCTGATACGCCCAGTGATTGGCGCGCAGCGCGTTGCCGAACGCGTCGCCCGAACGGATGTCGAGCGACGAATAATCACGCCACTGATCGGGATAGCCGATCTTGGGGGTGAAGGCGGCGAGCTTGGCCTTGGCCTTCACCTTGGTCGCGGGGTCCATCCAGTCGAGCTTGTCGATCCGCTTGTCGAACGCGACGATCACGTTCTTGACGAGCTCGTCGGCCGCCGCCTTGGTCGAGGCGGGGAAGTGGCGGTCGACATAGAGCTTGCTGACCTCGTCCGACAGCGCGCGGTTGGTGAAGTTCACCGCGCGTTTCCAGCGCGGCTCCTGCTCGGGGGTGCCGGCGAGCGTGGTGCCGGTGAAGGCGAAGACGGTGCGGTCGATTTCGCTCGGCAGGCTGCCCGAGAAATTCTCGAGCGAGCGGACGATCAGCTGGTCCTGCAGCACCTGGATCGGGGTCGCGGCGATCAGCTTGGCGGTACCCGCGATCGCGCTCGGCTGCGCGACGATCAGCGTATCGACCGGGGTGCCCGCGGCCTGCAGATAGCGCGCGAAGTCGAAGCCCGGCGCGGTGCGCGCCAGATCGGCAAGGCTGGTCTTGTTGTAGGTCTTCTCGCTGTCGCGGCTTTCGGTGCGCGTCCAGTGGACCCGCGCGATGCCGGTTTCGAACGCCAGGATCGCGGCGGCGCGCTGGGCCGGGTTCGCTTCGCCCGCCAGCGTCAGCAGCTTGGTGAGGTAGGCGAGATAGGCGGCGCGCGTCTCGACCTGCTTGGCGTCGGCCGAGAGATAATAATCGCGATCGGGCATGCCGAGCCCCGACTGGCCCATATTGACCGCGTAGCTGGTCGGGTTCTTGTCGTCGATGCCGACATAGGTGCCGATCGGGCCGTCGACGCCGTTGCGCTGCGCCTCGGCTACCAGCGCGGCATAGCCCGGCTTGTCGCGGACGGTCTTGATCTTGGTGAGCCAGGGCTGGATCGGCGCCAAGCCCTTGGCGTCGATCGCCGCCTGGTCGAGATAGGTCGCATAGGCGGTGCCGATCTTCGATCCGGCGATGCCCTTCTGCTCCTCGAGGATCGCGCGGGTCTGTTCGCGCGCCTGGTCGTCGAGGACGTTGAACAGGCCATAGTTCGATTTATCGGCGGGGATCGGCGTGGCCTTGCCCCAGCCGCCATTGGCATATTCGTAGAAATCGTCGCCGGGCGCCACCGACTGGTCCATTCCGGCGGCATCGAAGCCGAACGCGCCGTAGCGCGGCGCGGCGGCCGGTTGCGCGGCAGGCGACTGCGCTGCGGCGGTGTCGGGTGCGGAAGCGGTGGTGGTGGCACAACCGGCAAGGGTGGCGGCGCCCGCGAGCAATGCTGCGGACAGGGCGGTGATACGCATGGACAACCTCTAGATTATGGCGTTGCGATGCGTCTTACGCCGCTGACACGGCGCGTCAACGCAGGCGGCTCACTCGTGGTGATGGCGAATATGGCGGATCTTCCACTTGGCGGCGACGCGCAGTCGCCAGAACAGCAAAGCGCCCCAATAGCCGAGCAAAGCCGACACCGCCGAAATCACGAACAGCCCCAGCACTAGCGCGGGCGCGGCTTCGGAGAACAGCCACGCGGCCCATTCGGCGATGCCGGCGTGCGCGTTCACCAATGCCATGAACCCCGAGGCGTCGGCGCTGCGCCCGAGCAGGAAATTGCCCAGCCAAAGCGAGGCGTAGAGAATGAAGGGCGTGGTGGCGGGGTTGCTGAGGAAGGTCATCGCCACCGCGACGGGCACATTGGCGCGGAACGGCAGCGCGAGCAGCGCAGCCCCCGCCATCTGGATGCCGGGGATCATCAGGAAGATGCCGACGAACAGTCCGAGCGCAGTGCCGCTGGGCACCGAACGGCGGGTGAAGCGCCACAGTTCGGGGGCAAGCACCCGGTGCGCTACCGGCCGTAGGAAGCGATTCGATTCGAGCTGTTCGCGCGTCGGGACGTTCGCCGCGATGGTCCGGGCCAGCCAGTCCTTGTCGCCCTGCTTGCGCGCCACCTTAGCCGCGGTCGCGCAAGATGCGTTGCTGGTCGCGCTTCCAGTCGCGATCCTTGATCGTTTCGCGCTTGTCGTGGGTCTTCTTGCCCTTGGCGAGCGCCAGCTCGACCTTGGCGCGGCCCTGCGCGTTGAAATAGACGCTGAGCGGCACCAGCGTCATCCCCTCGCGGGCGACCGCGCCGTGGAGCTTGTTGATCTGGCGCTCCTTCAGCAGCAATTTGCGCGGGCGCTTGGGCTCGTGGTTGAAGCGGTTGCCGTGGCTAAACTCGGGGATGTTGGCGTTGACCAGCCAGATCTCGTCGCCCTTCACCTCGGCATAGGCTTCGGCGATCGTGCCCTCACCGCCGCGCAGCGCCTTGACCTCGGTACCGGTCAGCGCGATGCCTGCCTCGTACACGTCGTCGATGAAATATTCGAAGCGTGCGCGCCGGTTCTCGGCGACGGTCTTCACTTTGTCGAATTCGATGGGACGGGGGCGGGCCATGGGATGCGGGACATAGGCGCTGTGCGGGGCAAACGAAAGGGACCGTGCGCGACCGACACGGGATTTGGCCCATATGACCGATCGGCCCCGTCCCCAGCCCCCGGCGACCGCGTATCTTGATGGCAGCCCGATCGACGGGCGACGCCAGGAGATATTCTATGCTGCGGACCTTCAAGACGATGCTGCTGACCGCGACGATGCTGGTCGGCGCGAGCGCCTGCGCGATGCCCGAGGGCACCGCGCCGATGGCGGCGGGCGAAACCAGCGCGCAGGAAACCGCCAACCCGATGGTGGGCGGCGCGGCGATGTACGCCAACAAGACGATCGTCGAGAACGCAGTGAACTCGCCCGACCACACCACGCTGGTCGCAGCGGTTAAGGCGGCCGGGCTGGTCGATACGCTAAGCGGCCCCGGTCCCTTCACGGTGTTCGCACCGACCAACGCCGCCTTCGCCAAGCTGCCCGCGGGCACCGTCGAAACCCTGGTGAAGCCCGAGAACAAGGCGACGCTGACCAGCATCCTGACCTATCACGTCGTCTCGGGTGCGGTCTCGGCGGCCGATGTCGCGGCGCTCGTGGCAGCCGGCGGCGGCAGCGCCACGGTTCCGACGGTCCAGGGTGGATCGCTCACCTTCCGCCAGGCAGGCAGCGGCTACACCGTGACCGACACCAAGGGCGGCACCGCGAACATCACGATCGCCGATGTCCGCCAGTCGAACGGGATGATCCATGTGGTGGATGGCGTGTTGATGCCATGATGTAGCGGCCTTCTCCCCCCTCCCTGAAAGGGAGGGGCCGGGGGTGGGTCGGGTGCTCGCGATACGGTTGCGACGAAGTGCGCGGAAGCAGTACCCCCGGACCCTACCCACCCCCAACCCCTCCCTTCCAGGGAGGGGAGTAGTTTGCGCTTACACCAGCCCCGCATGCTCCAACGCGGCATCGACCAGCGCCTTCGACGCATCGCACGGCGGCGTCATCGGCAGGCGCAGCTCGTCGGGGAATCCAGCGCGCACCTTCGACAGCGCATATTTCACCGGCCCGGGCGACGCATCGCTGAACAGCGCCGAATGCAGCGGGAACAGCCGGTCCTGCAGCGCCAACGCGGCCGTATAATCGCCCGCCCTGCACGCCGCCTGGAAATCGGCGCACAAGCGCGGCGCGACATTGGCGGTGACCGAGATACACCCTGCCCCGCCCATCGCCATGAAGGCGAGCGCGGTGTCGTCATTGCCCGACAGCTGGACGAAGCCCTCGCCGCAGGCAGCGCGCTGCATCGATACGCGCGCGAGCACCCCGGTCGCGTCCTTCACGCCGACGATAACCTCGGGAAACGCCGCGACGATCCGCGCCATCGTTTCGACCTGGATGTCGGTGACGGTACGCGCGGGGACGTTGTACAGCACGATCGGCAGCCCGCCCTCGCGCGCCAATTTCTCGAAATGCCGAAACACGCCTTCCTGATTGGGGCGGTTGTAATAAGGCGGCACCAGCAACGCCGCCGCCGCGCCCGCCGCCTTGGCGGCGCGCATATGTTCGAGCGCGACCGAGGTGTCGTTCGATCCGCAACCGGCGATCACCGGCACGCGACCCGCCGCCTGGTCGATGCACACCGACAGCACATAATTATGCTCGTCGATCGACATCGTCGCGGCTTCGCCGGTGGTGCCGCAGGGGACGAGGCCCGATGAACCCTGCGCGATCTGCCAGTCGATCAGCGCGCGATATTGCGGCTCGTCGAAGCGGCCAGAGAGGAACGGCGTGGCGAGCGCCGGGATGGAACCGGAAAACATGGAATGAAACTGCCGATCAGAGGTAATTCGGGGGCGACAGATAGGTCGCAGTGGCATAGTCTGTCCAGCATGCTAGGGTCGTATTCCAAGCTCGCATTGGTCATCGCCGGTGTTTCGGGCGTCGCCGTTTCTGCTCACTCGCTCGCGCAACAGGCGCGAACGGCGCCACAAAGTGCGCCCAGCTGGCCGCCGCGGGGTATGGCGACTCAGCCCTTGCCGCAGCAGGCCAGCCCGATGGTGCAGCCGCTGCCCGCTTATGCCAGCGACCCGCTCACCCGCGACATCAACGAATGGAAGCGGCTGCAGCAGTCGGACAATTATAGTTTCGCCGAATATGCCAATTTCCTGCTCGCGCATCCGGGCTGGCCGGGCGAGGTCAGCCGGCGTTCGGCGGCCGAGACCGTGCTCGACAGCGGTGCGACCAACGCCCCGCTGGTGGTGCGCTTCTTCGGGCGCTTTCCGCCGCTGACCGCGGCGGGCCACACCCGCCACGCCGAAGCGCTGATGGCGAGCGGCCAGCGTACCCAGGCGCAGGCAGCGGCGCGTGCCGCATGGCGCAAGGGATCGCTGCGGAACGCCGACGAGGCCCGGTTGCTCGGTGGTTTCCCCGGCGCGATCGGGCCTGCCGATCACGACGCGCGGATGGATGCGCTGCTGTGGCAGGGTGCGACGAGTGCGGCCGACCGCCAATTGGCGTTGGTATCGCCCGGCAAGCGCGCGCTGTTCGCCGCGCGCCTCGCGTTCCGCAAGCGCTCGCCCGAGGCGGCGACCTTCGCCGCACAAGCGAGCGAGAGCGACCGGCAAGACCCGGGCTATATCGCCGATCGCGCGACCTGGCTGCGCGCCAGCAACCAGTCGCCCGCCGCGCGCGCCTATCTGGCACAACCGCGCCGACTGTCGGCGCTGCCCAGCCGGGTCGAGGATTGGTACGAGGTGCTGCTCCAGCAGGCACAGGGCGCCGCCGCCGATCGCCAGTACAGCACCGCCTATGACATCGCGCGCCAGATCGACGACGCCTATCCGGCGGGCACCGATGTTTCGACGCGCCCCTATGGCGAGCGCGACGATTATACCAGCCTGGCATGGCTGGCGGGGCAAACCGCGATGCGCCGGCTCAATCGGCCGCGCGATGCGATCGGGATGTACGAACGCTATGGCATGGCGTCGCAGACCCCGCAGACGCGATCGAAGGGGATGTATTGGGCGGGCCGCGCTGCCGAGGCGGCGGGCGACCGCACCGCGGCGCAGGGTTTTTACCAGCGCGCGGCGGTATTCCCCGACCTCTATTACGGGCAATTGTCGCTCGAGCGGATGGGGCAGCCGATCCGCCGGCTTCCCGCGCCACCGACCGTGGCTTCGGTCGATCCCGCGGTGCGCGCGGCGTTCCAGAGCCGCGAAGTGGTGCGCGCGGCGCGCTCGCTCGGGCAGATGAACCGTCCTGCCGATCAGGGGCTGTTCCTTCGCCAGATCGCCGCCGACGCCACCAGCGCCGAGGACCATATCCTCGCTGCCGATCTCGGCCAGTCGATCGGGCGCCCCGATCTCGGCGTGATGGTGGGGCGCAGCGCTTCGACCAACGGCCACTACACCCAGGCGGCGTTCGGCTTCCCCAGCGTCGCGGTGCCGGGGTCGCAGGCGTCGAACTGGACGATGATCCACGCGATCGCACGCCAGGAAAGCCAGTTCGACCGCGCGGCGGTCAGCCGTGTCGGCGCGCGCGGGCTGATGCAGTTGATGCCCGCCACCGCGCGCGAGCAATCGGGCAAGATCGGACTCGGCTATGACGCCGGCGCGCTGACCAGCGATCCGAGCTACAATATCCAGCTCGGCTCGACCTATTTCCAGCGGATGCTCAGCTATTATGGCGGCAGCTATCCGCTGGCGATCGCGGCGTACAATGCAGGCGCTGGCAATGTGAACAAATGGCTCCGCGCCAATGGCGATCCGCGTACGGGCGCGGTCGACTGGCTCGATTGGGTCGAGGACATTCCGTATTTCGAGACCAAGAACTACGTTCAGCGCGTGCTCGAAAATGCCGTGGTGTACGACCTGATGCACCCCGACAAAGCGCGGTCGCGCGGGCCGACCAACCTGTCCTGGTATATGGGCAAGAAGACGCCGGGCTGAACCACGCCATCGCCGTCACCCCAGCGAAAGCTGGGGTCTCGGGCGGCCGGCACGCTACGGTCGCCAAAGACCCCAGCCTTCGCTGGGGTGACGGATCTGGGTAGAGTGCATGATGGATCGCCCCAACTACATCACCCCTGCAGGCTATTCGGCGCTGATGGCCGAATATGACGCGCTGCTCAGCGGCGAACGGCCCAAGCTCGTCGAGGTCATCTCCTGGGCGGCGGGCAATGGCGACCGCTCGGAAAACGGCGATTATATCTATGGCCGCAAACGGCTGCGCGAGATCGACCGGCGGCTGGGTTTCCTGTCGCGGCGGATGAAGGCGGCGAAGGTGGTCGATCCCGCGCGCCAGCCCGATCGCGACCGCGTGTGGTTCGGCGCGACGGTGACGCTCGCCGACGAAGACGATGCCGAGCGCGTGCTGACGCTGGTGGGCGACGACGAAACCGATGCCGCCGCTGGGCTGATAGGCTGGAACTCGCCGATCGCCCGCGCGGTCCGCGGCGCGACGCTCGGCGATGTCCGCCGCGTCATGCTCCCGGCGGGCGAGCGCGAATATGAAGTCGTGGCGATCACCTATCCTCCCTGCCCTGCCGATGTTGCCACCGACGCTTAAGAGCATTGGGGTTTCCGATCGGCTGGCCTAAGAACGCGGGCATGACCGACTTTTCAAATGACGCGCCGCCCAGCGGCAATGTCGCGCTGCTCATCGACGCCGACAACGCTTCCTCCGCCACGATCGACCCGGTGCTGACCGTGCTGGCCGAGCTCGGCACCGTCAATGTCCGCCGCGCCTATGGCAATTGGAGCAAGCCCGGGCTCAAGCGCTGGGCCGAGCTGACGATGAAGCACGGGATCGAACCCTATCAGCAGTTCGACATCACCAAGGGCAAGAACGCCACCGACATGCGGATGACGATCGACGCGATGGACCTGCTGTTCCGCGGGCGCGTCACCGGCTTTGGGCTGATGTCGTCAGACAGCGACTTCATGCCGCTGGCGATGCGGATCCGCCAGGAAGGGCTGCCGGTCTATGGCTTCGGCACCCAGCGCGCGCCCGAGGGGTTCCGCGCCGCGTGCAGCCGCTTCATCGACCTCGACCGGCTCGAAAAGGACCGCGCCCAGCAAATCGACACCCCGCTTGCGATGGAAACCACCAAGGGTGCGGTGAGCGACGAGTTGGTGAAGCTGCTGATCGACGCATATAATGCTAGCAAGCGCGATGAGCGGGGATATGCCAGCCTGAACGACGTCGGCCAATTGGCGGGCAATCGTTCGAGCTTCGATACCCGCAATTATGGTTATGCGCGGCTGTCCGACCTGATCGGCGACGTGCCGAACTTCCAGGTCGAGCGGCGCGAAGGCGGCCGCGTGTTTGTAAAACGGGTACGATGATGATGGCGACGCAGCGAGTATATGTTTCGGGCAAGGTCCAGGGCGTTGGCTATCGCGACTATATGGTCCGCAAGGCGCGCGAGCATGGCGTCGTCGGATGGGTCCGCAACACCCGCGACGGCCGGGTAGAGATGCTCGCGTCGGGCGAGGACGACGCGCTGGCGGCGTTCGTCGAGGCTTCGCGCGGCGGGCCGATGCTGTGCCGCGTCGACAATGTCGAGGCGCATCCCGACAGCGAGAAGCCCGCCAAGGGCTTCACCAAGCGGTTCACCGCCTGACCGATCCGAGGCGCGCAGCCGGGGTTCAAGTGCGCGCTACATCGTGATATCCTTACGGCATGAACGAGACGCTTCCGCTCGAGCCAATCACCCGACCGATCGGGTTGCGGATAGAGGATTATCTGCTGCTCGACGGCGCGGGCACGTACGAGGCGGTGGGCAAGACCGAGCTGATCGAGGGGGAAGTCTTCGCGGTGAATTCGGAATATCGCCCGCACACGCGGATCAAGTCTCGGCTGCATTTGCTGATCGCCCGCGGGCTCGAACTGCTCGATAGCGATCTGGAAGCCGCGATCGAGGGATCGGTTGCAATGCCGCCCGCCAACGCGCCGATGCCCGATATCGTCGTCACCAGCGAGATCGAAGGCGACGGGCTGATACCCGTTCCCTCGGTTCGCCTTATCGTCGAGGTCGCCGATGCGTCGCTGCACGGCGACTTGACGCGCAAGGCAGCGATCTATGCGCGGCATGCAGTACCCGAATATTGGGTTGTCGACGTCAATGGCCGGGTCGTTCATCAATTGAGCGCGCCAAGCGGTGACGGCTATATCGAGCGCCGTGCAATCACCTTCGGCAGCGCCATGGAGTCGGTCGCGATCCCGGGTCTCAGGATCGCGACCTCTACCTTATAACGTCCGCGGGTTCGGGAAGCTCAACCGAACGCGCGTCCCCTGATCTTCGAAGTCGGGGGTGAAGGCGATCGTGCCGCCCAGCTGACGCGTCAGGCTGGCGATCATCCGCATGCCGAGGCTCGCGCGCGACTGCGTCTTGATGTCGAAGCCTTCGGGCATGCCCGGACCGTTATCGCTGACCGTCATCGCGATCGCTCCGTCCTCCTCGGCGATACGCACGTCGATGCGGCCGTGCTGCCCCTCGCCGCCGGCATATTTGATCGCGTTGGTGACGAGCTCGGTCAGCATCAGCCCCAATGGGATCGCGGTATCGGCGCTGATCGCAATCGGTTCGGCAGAGCATTCGATCCGGCATTGCGGCGCCTGTTCGCGCAAGCCCGTCACCAGCCCGCTTGCCAGATCGTCGAGCGCGACGATGCCGATCCGGTCACCGCGCCATAATTGGTCATGCGTCTGTGCGATCGCGGTGATCCGCGCCTGCGCATCGCCCAGCAGTCGGACGATACGCGGATCGTCATCCTCCTGCATCTGCAGGTTGAGCATCGCCGACACCAGAGCAAGGCTGTTCTTCACGCGGTGGCTAGCTTCGCGCACCAGCAGCTCCTGATGCTCGAGCGCGGCGTTGAGCCGGCCTTCGGCATGCTGGCGCTCGATCGCGACGCCGATGAGGTTGGCGAAGCCCTGCATGAAGGCGAGGTCGTCCTCGTCGAACTTGCCCTCCTGCGTGCTGTCGACCTCGATCACGCCATAGCGGTTGGCGTCGGCCTCGACGAGCACGTTGATCGCGCGCTTGATGCCATGCTCGGCCATGATCGCGGGGGTGCGGAAGCGCTCTTCATCGTCGAGATGGTTCGAGATGACGGGCTCACCGATCTTGTAGGCGAAGCCCGCGGGCGACCCGAGATCGGCATAGAGATAGGCGGTGCCGACGATGCCAGGCGCCCAGCCCACGCCCGAGCGCACCAGCATCCGCCCCTGTTCATCGGGCGCTTCGAGATATTTGCAGAAGCCGGCGTTCATGCCTGCAGCGCACAATTCGGTCGCGCGCTGCAACAGCTCATCGAGGTCGCGCGACCGCAGCGCGTCCATCCCGAACCTAGCGAGGATGCGCTGCTGCCCCAGGCGATAGTCGATCTCACCCTGCGGGCGCGGGCCTGGATCTGCTGACGCTTCCTCTACCACGGCCATTCGCTCAGCGAGTCAGTTTCTTGTACGCCAGCCGCGTCGGGCGGTCGGCGGCGTCGCCCATGCGGCGGCGCTTGTCTTCCTCGTAGCTGTCGTAATTGCCTTCGAACCATTCGACATGGCTGTCGCCTTCGAACGCCAGGATGTGCGTGCACAGCCGATCGAGGAAGAAGCGGTCATGGCTGATGACCACCGCACAACCCGCGAAGGTTTCGAGCGCTTCCTCGAGCGCGCGTAGCGTCTCGACGTCGAGATCGTTGGTCGGTTCGTCGAGCAGCAGGACGTTGCCACCCTCCTTCAGCATCTTGGCGATATGCACGCGATTGCGCTCACCGCCCGAAAGCTGGCCGACCTTCTTCTGCTGGTCCTGGCCCTTGAAATTGAACGCGCCGACATAAGCGCGCGTGCCAAGCTCCTGCTTGCCGAAGCGGAAGACTTCGAGCTTGTCGGAGATCTCCTCCCACACATTGTTCGCCGGGTTCAGCGCATCGCGCGACTGATCGACATAGCCGAGCTTCACCGTCTGGCCGATGTCGATCTTGCCCTCGTCGGGCTGTTCCTGGCCGGTGATGAGCTTGAACAAGGTCGACTTGCCCGCACCGTTGGGACCGATCACGCCGACGATGCCGCCCGGCGGCAGGCTGAAGGTCAGGTTCTCGAACAGCAACTTGTCGCCATAGGATTTGGTCAGCCCCTCGGCCTCGATCACCTTGCCGCCCAGGCGCTCGGGGATCTGGATGAGGATCTGCGCCTTGCCGACCGCGCGGTTCTCCTGGCTCTTGACCAGATCGTCGAACGCCCGGATTCGCGCCTTCGACTTGGTCTGGCGTGCCTTGGGGGTCTGGCGCATCCAGGCGAGCTCGTCGGCGATCGCCTTCTGCTTGCCCTGCTCCTCGCGCTCTTCCTGCTCGAGTCGCTTGACCTTCTTTTCGAGATAGCCCGAATAATTGCTTTCGTAGGTATAGTAACGCCCGCGATCGAGCTCGAGCACCCAATTCACGACGTTGTCGAGGAAGTAGCGGTCATGCGTCACGAGGATGACGTTGCCGGTATATTCCTTGAGATAATTTTCGAGCCACGCGACGCTTTCGGCATCGAGATGGTTGGTCGGCTCGTCGAGCAGCAGGATTTGCGGTTTTTCGAGCAGCAGCTTGCAGAGCGCCACCCGGCGCTTCTCGCCGCCCGACAGGTTGCTGACATCGGCATCGCCCGGCGGGCAGCGCAATGCCTCCATCGCGATCTCGAGCTGGTTGTCGAGCGTCCAGCCATCGACCGCGTCGATCTTTTCCTGCAGCTCGCCCATCTCGGTCATCAGCGCGTCGAAATCGGCATCCTCGGGCGGATCGCCCATGATGTTCGAAATCTCGTTGAAGCGATCGACCAGGTCGGCGACCGGGCGCACGCCATCCTTGACGTTGCCCATGACGTCCTTGCTCGGATCGAGCTGCGGCTCCTGCGCGAGATAGCCGACCTTGATCCCCTCGGCGGCCCAGGCTTCGCCGGTGAATTCGGTGTCCATCCCCGCCATGACCTTCATCAACGTCGACTTGCCGGCACCGTTGGGGCCGATGATCGCGATCTTGGCGTCGGGCAGGAATTGCAGGCTGATATTGTTGAGGACGGGCTTGTTGGCGCCGGGAAAGGTCTTGGTCAGGCCTTTCATGACGAAGCTGTATTGGACGGCCACGAGCGAGGTCTCCGCTAAACGGAATTGCGATGAAGGGAATTTCGTGGCCGGGACATAGCGATGCGGCGGCGCATTGGCAAACGAACCGATGCGCGATAGCATCGCGGCATGGAACGCTATGAGGTCGATGCCGACGCGCGGTTGATCCCGATGCTCGACGCCGTAGCGCGCGGCGAAGCGGTGGTCATCCGACGTGCTGGTCAAGTAGTCGCAACGGTCGAACCGGTGCGCACCGACGCCGATGCCGCCGACGCTCCGTTTTCGCTCGAAGGGCTCAAGCAGCTCGAAGCGTTGCGCGCCATGGTCCGCGGCTCAGGAGTCACCGACGCCGCATTGCTGGTACGCGAGATGCGCGAAGCCGACGAGCATTGATCGCGCTGTTCGATACAAGCGTCATCGTCTGCCTGATCCTCCAGGAAAGCGGTTATCAGCGCGCCGCATCGGCTGCCCGATCGTTTCGCTCGACCGAATTCAGCTGCGCGCGGCGCTCGCCTGTGGCGTGGTGCCGCTACACCCCCTTGAAATCGCCAATGCCGGAGAATGACTGAAATGCATCGTTGGATCGCCGCACTCGCCCTTGCGTCCCCGCTTATCCCCGCCACCGCGCAGCAAGTGCCCGACCGGGCCGGCCAGCTCCGCGATGCCGCGCTCGACGATCAGGTCGCCTATGCGATCACCGAGGGGCTCACCACCGAGATCGGGCCGCGGCTGGCGGGGACCGAGGCCGAGGAGCGTGCGCGCGCCTGGGCGCTCCAGCGGCTCACCGCGATGGGATTCAGCAACGTCCGCAACGAACCCTTCCCGCTCAAGACCTGGGTACGCGGCGAAGAGACCGCGGAGATCCTCGCCCCCTTCCCGCAGCCGCTGCGGCTGACCGCGCTCGGCAATTCGGGCGCCACCCCCGCGCGCGGAATCGAGGGCGAGGTCGTGTATTTCGCGAACTATGACGATCTGCTCGCCGCGCCCGACGGATCGCTCAAGGGCAAGATCGCGTTCGTCAGTCATGCGATGACGCGGACGCAGGACGGCTCGCAATATGGCACCTATGGCGTCGTGCGGCGCGCTGGACCGGGCGTAGCCGCCAAGAAGGGCGCGGCAGCGATCCTGATCCGCTCGATCGGCACCGACAGCCACCGCAACCCGCACGCCGGCGGCACCAACTTCCCCGAGGGCGTCACCGCGATCCCCGCGGCTGCGCTGTCGATCCCCGATGCCGAACAGCTCGAGCGGGTGATCCAACGCGGCCAGCCGGTGCGGCTGAAACTGACGCTCACCCCGCGCGCGATCGGCACCCGCGAGTCGGGCAATGTCATCGCCGAAGTGCCCGGCAGCGACCCGGCGGCGGGAATCGTGCTGGTGGCCTGCCACCTCGACAGCTGGGATCTGGCGACCGGCGCGTTCGACGATGCCGCGGGCTGCGGGATCGTCACCGCGGCGGCGAAGCGGATCATGGACGCAGGACAGCCGCGCCGGACGATCCGCATCCTATGGGCCGGCGCCGAGGAAGTCGGCATCTTCGGCGGACGCGCCTATTTCGAGAAGCACAAGGCCGAGCGGCATGTAGCGGCGGCCGAATCCGATTTCGGCGCCGATCGCGTCTGGCGGGTCGATACTAGCTTCGCGCCCGCCGCCAAGCCCGTCGTCGACCGGCTGAAGGCCGCGCTGCTGCCGCTCGGCATCGCTGCCGGCGCGGCGCCCGCCACCGGGGGCGCCGACGTGTCGGCGGTCATCGCCGCGGGAACCCCGGGGATCGACCTGCAACAGGACGGCACGCGCTATTTCGACCTGCACCACACCCCCGACGACACGCTCGACAAGATCGACCCTGTGCAGATGCAGCAAAACGTAGCGGCATGGACCGCGATGCTGGCGGTCGTCGCCGACGCACCCGAGGACATCGGCATGCGAAATGCGGCGAATTGAGGCACTCGGCACCCCCCAAAGCTTGCTGGTGGATGAATTTGACGTTGACCTGCCACGCTGCATCGCTAAATGCGGCATCTTCGTGACGGCATTCGGGCCGGATGCGAAACAGATTATTGCTTGGGAGCAATCGCACATGAAGAAGATGGTTCTTGTCGCTGCTGCCGCCGGCCTGATGTCTCTGGCGGCGTGCAACCAGGGTACCCCTGCTGAGAACGCAGGCGACGCCATGGCGGCCAACCTGGAAATGGAAGCCGACAACATGGAAATGATGGCCGACAACGCCACCACCGAGTCGGAAGCCATGATGCTCGAGAACGCTGCCGACAACCTCGAAGAGGCTGCCGACAACGCTGACGACATGGGCGAGATGGACGGTTCGAACGTCGTCAACGCTATGTAATCGGCTCGGTCGTCGCTTGCGGCGACCGAACAGGTTTTAGGAAAAGGGGCGTCCCATGCGGGGCGCCCCTTTTTCGTTGCGGCAGTAACTCCCCTCCCTGGAAGGGAGGGGTCGGGGGTGGGTCGCGTGCGCGAGATACGCCCGAGCCAGCCGAGCCGCTCGCCGTAGCTCCAGGTGCCTACCCTCCCCCTGCCCCCTACCAGGAAGGGTCACTCAGCCCAGCCACCCCCCGCTAAACCCAGCACGCGCCAGCCCGCGGCGGATGTGCGGATTGCGCTGCATCGTCTTCCACACCAGCCCCGAACGATGGTTCTCGATCATCGCAACGATCGGCCCCTGATCGATCCCCAGATAGTCCTTGTCGACCCAGCCGACGCCGGGCCGAATCGCGCCATGCTTGAGCCGCTCGGGCGGCCGCGCGGTGAGCGTCGGGTTGAAGGAATCGAGGAAGCCATATTTGTCGTATACCCCGGCGCCGTAGCGCGCGTAGATCGCGCTGACCGCGGGTTCGACGATCTCGGGGGCGAAGGGCAGCGAGCCGAGCAACGCGGTCGGCGCCAAGGTGCCGTCGTCGCGTTCTCCCGGCCCCCGTGCGGAGTAGCTGAAGAAGTCGCGCTTGCGCCCGGCGATCGTCATCGGGAAGTCGCCGGGGCCATCGCACGCGGTCAGCCCCCAGCAGTCGGCGCCATAGCCTACCCAGCCGCCCGCGTTCTCGATCGCATAGGCGCGCTGCGCATAGGTCGCGCGGCGGCTATTCTCGAAATAGTCGATCCCCTTGGCCGCGATGTAACCGTCCTGGATGCCGCGAAAATCGACCCAGACATGGCTGTATTGGTGGCCGAACATCGGCGCGAACTGCAGATGCGGCTCGCCCCAGCGATTGCCCCAGCTCGGCTCGAACCGCTCGGTCCATGCCTGCCACGTGCCGTCGGCGAGCGGATGAGTCGGCGATCCCAGCCCCAGGATGTAGAGGATCATCCCCTCATTATAGATATCCCAATCGCTCGGGATGAACCCGCTCTCGGGATGCCAGCCCATCGACACCAACGGCGCGCGCGGCGTTGCCCAGGGCCATTCAATCGCGCTGTAGAGCTGCTCGGCGAGCGCGCGGATCCGCGCCTCGGCGGGATCGTCGGCGCGGTCGAACCAGCTCTGCGCGAACAGCACCCCAGCCATCAGCAGCGCGGTGTCGATCGTCGACAGTTCGGCGCGCGCAAAGCGCAGCCCCTTCGTCACGCCGAGGAAATGATAGAAGAACCCCCGATAGCCGCTGGTGCCCTCCCCCTCGCCCATCGGCGCGGCGGCTAGGAATTCGAGCGTCGCCAGTGTCCGGTCGCGCGCAGCGGCACGCGTTACCCAGCCATGCGTCGCACCGATCGGATAGGCGGTGAGCGCATAGCCGACCGCCGCGATCGACGCGAAGGACGGGGTCGGCCAACGATCGGGCGCCAGCCCCGTCTTGGGATCGGTGGTTTCCCAAAAAAAGCGAAAGGCGCGGCGCTGGATATCGTCGAGCAGCGGATTGACGGGCACATCGGGGTTGGGAAGATTGTCGAGCGCGGTCCAGCCATCGACGGCGATGCGCGGATCGCCAAGACTATCGGCGCGCGGCGCGCAGCCTGCCATGAAGCCACCGAGGCCAAGTCCCGCCGTGGCCATGAATTGGCGTTTGTTCAGCAAATGCAGCTCCCAGGGTTACGCTAAGATACAAAAGCCCGGGACAGGCAGTAGGGGGGCACGGCCCGTCCCGGCAGGTAACGGATTAGAAGCGATAGCCGACGCGGAACTGGATGCGCCGCGGCAGCGTGAGCAGGTTGAAGCCGATATCGGCGGGGTTGAGCGGATCCTGCAGCTCGCCGGTATTGGGGTTGATGTTGCGGTTGATCCCCTCGTCGAAGCCCGAGAAGTTGTTGTTGTTGAAAGCGTTCAACAGGTCGACGGCAAGCTCGAGCTCGTCGCCGCCGAAGATCGGGATCTTGTTCGACAGCGTCAGGTTGACTTCGCAGAAGGCGAAGACGCCAGCGATGCAGTTCTTTTCGGGATAGCCGGCGAAGAAGGTGCGCTGGCCGGGTTCGGTCCCTTCGGTGACGTCGGTGATGTTATACGCCTGGCCACTGCCGAAGGTGTTGAGCATCGATCCCTGGAAGCCGAACGGCAGATCGACGATGCCCGACACGACCAGGCGATGCCGCTCGTCGCCGCCGGCAGTGCGCCAGCCATAATCGTCGGGGGTCAACTCATCGAGGCTGAAGGCCCCGTTGCCGTTCAGCTCGGACTTGCTGAGCGTGTAGGCGATATTGAGGCCCCAACCCGAGCTGCGCGTGTAATTCTTGTCGATCGTCAGGAACATCGCCTTGTAGCGGGTGTCGAGCCCGTCAAAGCCGATCAGGACGTTCGAATAGCCATTGGCCACCGCGGGTGCGGTGTTGCAGCAGGTGCCAAGACCATTGTTGTTCCGCGTGGCGAACAGGTTGGTATAGCCATTGCGACCGCGCTGATACGACCCCGACAGCGAGACCTGGAACGGCCCTACCTTCTGGCGGACGCCCAGGCTGAACTGGTCGTTGACCGGCGGTTGCGCGTCGTTCTTGACCGCGAACAATTCGGGCAGGCCGGTTTCGGGGCGGGTCGAGATCAGACCGATCAGACCATCGCGGGTCAGGTAGGAATCGTTCCACTGGACCGTCGGCAGGCCGCGGCGCGGCTGGCCATCGGGCGAGAAGCGGAACACACCGATCGGGTTGATCGTCCGCGACAGCTCGTCGACGGTATTGTTGAAGCTGTTGCGGTCATAATAGCGCCCGGCACCGCCGAAGATGACGGTGTTTTCGGTACCGAACAGGTCGTAGGAGAAGCCGAACCGCGGCGCGATTGCACCGGCGAACGGCTTCCGGTTGGTGCCGGTGCTGATGTAGTTGTCGGGATCGAAATACGACGTCGCAGGAAGCGCGCGCAGCGCTGCGACCGCCGCGGGCGGGGTCACATAGTCATTGTTGAAGCCGTTGGTTTCATAGTCCCAGCGCACACCCAGGTTCAGCTGGAGCCGATCGGTGACGTCCCAATCGTCCTGCAGATACAGGCCGACCTGCGTGTTCGAGCTGTAGATTCGACCATTACCGAGGCCGAGCCGCGCTTCCGAAGGGAAAGCGAATGTCAGGTCGTCGGCCGGGTTGTTGGGCGTACCGGCATCGTCGGCGCGGTTGAAGGTGTAGCGCGGCTGGATGAACGAGTTGTTGGCGAACTCGATATCGGTGACCTCGACGCGCGCGCCGAACTTGATCGCGTGGCCGGTCAGCCCGGTATAGGTGATGTCGTCGCGCAGCGTGTAGCCCTGCTGTAGCTCGCGCCGGGTAGAATCCTTGCCGCCATATACGATCACGCCAGCATAATCGAAGGTGGGCAAACCTGGATTGATCGAGGTCGGGTTGAACTCGTAGTTCAGATAGTTCGCGTTGAATTCATTGATGAAGTCATCGCCATTATAGGTCCATTTGAACAGATAGGTATCGACCAGGTTGATCTTGTTCTCGGCATTCTCGAACGACGTGTTGCCGCCGAAGCCCTGGATGTCAGTTTCCTCGCGACGGCTGAACGACAGATCGAAGATCTGGTTGTCGTCGGGCGTCAGCGTCAGCTTGCCGAAGTAGAAATCGCCGCGGAACGGGCTGACGAACGCGCCTTCGAACTCGGACAGGCTGCGGCCCGAAAACTGCTCGAACTCCTGGATCGCTGCGGGCGCGCCGGTGCTGTTGACGTTGAACGCGCGATCCTGGTCGTTGCCTTCATAGGCCGCGAAGAAGAACAATTTGTCCTTGATGATCGGGCCGCCCAGCGAGATGCCATATTGCTTGCGCTCGAACGCCGGCTTGGGGTTGCCATTCTGGACGTCGAGGAAGCCGATCTCGGTGAGCGAACGATCGGTATATTGGCCGAAGACCTCACCCTTGAACTCGTTGGTGCCCGATTTGGTCACCGAGGTGATGATCGCCGATCCGGCCTGCTCATATTCGGCCTTGTAGTTCTGCGTCAGGACGCGGAATTCCTGGACCGCGAGCTGGCCGAAGGGATTGCCGCGGCTGTTCTGCTGGCCGGCGACGCCGCCTTCGCGGGTCTTGTTCTTCAGGCTGACGCCGTCGATGAAGACGTTGACCTGGCTCGCGGGCGACGCGCCCGACTGGAAGCCCTTGTCGGTTTCGCTGTCGTTGAAGCGGACGCCGGGGGCGAGCGCAGCGAACGACAGGAAGTTGCGGTCGGTCTGCGGCAGGATACGGATCTGCGCCTGCGACACGTTGGTGGCTACTTCGCTGGTGCGCGTTTCGGAGAGCGCCGAACCGGTGACGACGATATCGCCTTCCTGTGCGGTCTGGTCGCCGCCGACGCTGATGTCGCCTTCGGCCGGGGCTTCGCCATCGGCCGCCGCGGCGCCGAGCTGCGCGTCGAGCGTCGCCGACTGGCCGATCGCGACCGTCACCAGGCGTTCGAAGGTGCTGCCGTCGCTACCCGCGATCGTCACGCGATATTCGCCGGTGCGCACGCCGTTGAGGATATACGCGCCGTTCGCCGCGGTGGTCGCGGTGCGGGTGATGTTGTTTGCGGTCGCCACCGCGGTGACGGTTGCGCCGGCAACGGGCGCGCCCGACGCGTCGGTCACGGTGCCGCGGATGCTCGCGGTCGTTGTCTGCGCGGCGGCGGGGGCCGCCATAACGACGGTACCGCCGAGCGCGGTTGCGCTGGCGAGGAAAAGTCGGAATGCCTGTGTCGTCTTCATGATATCGTTCCCTGCTGACCCCCCTGTTTCCGGGGGTTTTTGGTTAATTGTGAATCGCGGTGGTCATGCGAACGACCAGCTGCGGCATGGTCTGTTCGATCTGGGTATCGGTGCCGCCGCCGATCATGTCGGTCAGTCTTGCAACCGCGCGCATCCCGAGCGCTGCGATGTCGATGCGCATCGTGGTGAGCGACGGCGTTACGAAGCGGGCGAGCGGAATATCATCGAACCCGGCGATCGCGATCCGCCCGGGAACGTCGATGCCCGCGTCGCGCAGCGCCATCAGCGCGCCGATCGCCATCATGTCGTTGCCCGCGAAGATCGCATCGACCGGGACGGCGTCGGCGAGCAGCGCCCGCGCGGCACGCTCGCCCGATTCCTCCTGGAAATCACCTTCGACGATGCGGGGCTCGAGCCCTGCGCGTTCGATCGCGGCGACATAGCCGCGCCGGCGCTCGTCGGCATCGATGTTGCCCGCAGGGCCGGCGATGTGGACGATGGCGCGGCGGCCGCTCGCCACCAGATGCTCGACCATCACCGCGGCACCGCCGGCATTGTCGACGTGCAACTCGGCGCGCTGCTGGTGATGCGGCGCGCAGTTCACCAGCACCGCTGGAACGCTGGGGGGCAGGTGCGCGAACAGTTCGTCGGCATCGACATGCGGCGCCATCACCACCATCCCGTCGACGCGCCCGCGCATCGCCTTGAGCGCAACGATGCCCGAATCGGCATCGGCGTGCATGTTGGTGAGCAATAGCTGGAGCCCGCGTGCGGAGGCTTCGCGGTCCATGCCGCGCAGGATTTCGGAGAAGAACTCGCCGTGCAGGTCGGGCAGCACGACGCCGATCGACCCGGTGCGCGACAGGCTGAGGTTGCGCGCGCCGGCATGCGGCACATAGCCCAGCCGGGCGGCGACCGCCTCGACCCGCTGGCGCAATTCGGGGCGGACATTGTCGTGGCCGTTGAGCACGCGCGAAACCGAGGCGACCGAAACCGCCGCTTCACGCGCAACATCACGGATGGTGGCATTCGCCATCGTTTCAGACCGGATCCTCAACAGGGTCATCTTCTCGCGGACATTGCCGGTAAGCACGTTGGCCTACCGATCACCCTTGATGTAACCGGTTACATCAATCTACAACGCGCATCAACACGATTGATTACGTCACTGCGCTAGCGCGGCGACAGCACGACGCAGAGAGGATCATCCCGATGAAAACGCCCGCAATTTCGAGACGCGCCATGTTGCTTGGCGCCGGCGCCGTGACCGCTTGGGCAGCCTCTCCAGCGCGTGCATTGCTGGCGCAAGCCGCCAAAAACGCGCTTCCGGCGAGCGTCGAGTCGCTGCTGTCGCAGATGACCGTGGTCGAAAAAGCAGGCCAGCTGACGCTCAACGCCGCTGCCTGGGCAGGCAGCGCGGCGACCGCGCTCAACCCCGCCGGCGCGCAGACCAATTTCGAAGGGCAGCTCGCCGAAGTTCGCCAAGGCAGGCTCGGGGGCGTGTTCAACGGCAATGGTGCCGAAATGGCGCGACAGATGCAGCTGGTGGCGATGCGCGAGGCACGGCTGAAGCTGCCTTTGGTGTTCGCCGCCGACGTCATCCACGGTTTTCGCACCGTGTTCCCGATGCCGCTGGCCGAGGCGGGCAGCTTCGATGCCGATCTCGCCGAGCGCACCGCGCGGGTCGCGGCGGTCGAGGCGACCGCCGCCGGGATCGACTGGAACTTCGCGCCGATGGTCGATGTCGCGCGCGACGCGCGCTGGGGTCGCGGGATCGAGGGCGCGGGCGAGGACGTGCTGCTCGGGCGGATCATGGCCGAGGCGCGGGTGCGCGGCTTTCAGGGGCGCAAGGGGCTGAAAGCGACCGATGCGATGGTCGCCTGCGCCAAGCATTTCGCCGCCTATGGCGCGGCCGAAGGCGGGCTCGACTACAACACCGTCGACGTCTCCGAACGCACGTTGCGCGACATTTATTTCCCGCCCTTCCAGGCGGCGTTCGCGGCGGGTGCGGGCACGACGATGGCGGCGTTCAACGAATTGTCGGGCGTCCCCGCGACGGCCAATCACTGGCTGCTCACCGATGTGCTCCGCACCGAATGGGGCTTCGATGGCGTCGTGGTGTCGGACTATACCGGCGACATGGAGCTGATCGCGCACGGCTTTGCCGCCGACGAGCGCGAGGCGACCAAGCTCGCCTTCCTCGCGGGCGTCGACATGTGCATGCAGTCAAGCTTCTATATCAACCACTTACCCGACCTGGTCGCCAAGGGCGACGTGCCGATGGCGCGGCTCGACGAAGCGGTGCGGCGCGTGCTGGCGATGAAGGTGATGCTCGGGCTGTTCGACGATCCCTTCCGCCGGATCGACGTGCGGCGCGAACGCACACGCATCGGCACGCCGGCGCACCGCAAGGTGGCGCGCGAGGCGGGGGCCAAGTCGATCGTGCTGCTCAAGAACGAGGGCGACCTGCTCCCCCTGCCCCGCAGCGGCAAGCGGATCGCGCTGATCGGCCCGTTCGTGCAAGGCAAGCGCGAGCTGATCGGGCCGTGGAACGTCTATGGCACCGATGCCGATGCGGTCGATCTGCTCACCGGCGTGCGCGCCGCGCTGGCCGACGCAGCGATGGTGACCGCGACCGATGGCTCGGGGATCCTCGAGCCGCTGCCCGGCGGGATCGAGGCTGCGGTCGCGGCGGCGCGCGCGGCGGACATCGTCGTGCTTGCGGTGGGCGAAGCACAGAACATGTCGGGCGAGGCGCAATCGCGCACCGACATCACCATCCCCGCGCCGCAAATGGCACTCGCCGAAGCCATCGCGGCGGTGGGCAAGCCGATGGTGGTGCTGCTGCGCCACGGTCGCGCATTGGCGCTCGAAGGCGCGGTGAAGGACGCGCCGGCGATCCTGGCGACGTGGTTCCTGGGATCGGAATCGGGTCCGGCGACCGCCGACATCCTGTTCGGCGCGGTCGCACCCTCGGCACGGTTGCCGGTGAGTTTTCCGCACAGCAGCGGCCAGGCACCCTATTATTACGCGCACAAAAATACCGGGCGCCCCAACCCGCCGGGGGATCGCGTCGCGTTCAAGGCGCGCTACATGGACGTGCCGGGCGGCGCGCTCTACCCGTTCGGGCATGGGCTTACCTATGGCCGGATCGCCTATTCGGCGCTCGATACCGGCGACGGCGTGCTGGCGGCTGGGGGCAAGCTGACCGTCCGCGCGGTGGTGACCAACAGCGGCGCGCGCGATGCCGAAGAAGTGGTCCAGCTCTATGTTCAGGACGTGACCGCCAGCATCACGCAGCCGGTCCGCGAGTTGAAGGCGTTCCGCAAGGTGCGCATCGCGGCAGGCGCCAGCGAAACGGTCGAATTCACGCTGGCACGCGCCGACCTGACCTTCATCGGACAGGATCTGAAACCCACGGTCGAACCGGGCAAATTCCGCCTGTGGATCGCCCCTTCCGCCGAGGCCGAAGGCGTGAGCGGCGAGTTTACCCTGGCCTAGCCGGGCGGCCCGCCGCCAGTTCCTCGATGATCGCGGCATGCCGCCCGCGCGGCAGCGGGTTGGCGAGCATCGCCGCGATCGACAGGACCAGCCCGGCGGCGGGGGCGGCGATCATCAGCCAGCGTATCCCCTCGCGCGCAGCCGCGTCAGGGGCCACGCTGCCGTCATAGCCGAGCAGCGTATAAACCCCGCCGAGCAGCATCGCCGCAGCGGCAAGCGCGAGCTTTTGCAACAGCGCCGAAACGCCGAACGCGGTCGCCTCAACTCGAAGCCCGCCGCGCACCTCGCCATAATCGACGGTGTCGGGAAGCATCGCCCAGCCGGCAAGGCCAAGCCCAGTAAGCACCATCTGCATCGCGATCAGAAAAGGCCTGGCCAGCCAGATCGCCTGTGGCCCGGCAACCGCAAAGATCGCCAGCGCCGCCAGCCCCAGCGTCGCCGCGATGATCCAGGCGGCGCGCGCGCCGATCCGCACGGTGATCGCGGTCCAGATTGGTACCGCCAGCACCCCTGCGGCGGCCATCGCGGCAAAGGTGGCGGGGCCGCCCGCCGGGTCACCAGCGACGTGGCGGAAATAATAGAGCACCGACTGGTTGAGGATCGCGCCTGCGATTGCCGCAGCGACCATCGCGATGCCCAGCGTCACGAACGCCCGGTTGCGCGCGAGCGCGGCAAGGTTGCACGTCACCGACGCCTGGTTGGTCGCCGGCGCGATCCGCGTCGCCTGCCGGGTCGCGATACCGACGATCAGCAGCAACGGGGTGGCGACCGCGGCGAACAAGGCGGCGACCAGCGCATAGCCCCCCGCCCCGGTGCGCGCGAGCAGCCACGGCGTGCCCAGCGCGACGACCGCCGCCGCCGCCGCACCGAACAACAGCCGGAACCCGGCGATC
Source organism: Sphingomonas sp. S1-29 (assembly GCF_026167545.1). Lineage (NCBI taxonomy): Bacteria > Pseudomonadati > Pseudomonadota > Alphaproteobacteria > Sphingomonadales > Sphingomonadaceae > Sphingomonas > Sphingomonas sp. S1-29. The sequence continues at coordinate 709,712 of NZ_CP110678.1, forward strand.
AACGTCCGGTCGCGGCTGTCATCGCTCACCCGCGTGCTCCACGCGGCATAGGGCACGTTGGTGACGGCATAGAGCGTGCGGAACGCAAGCTGCGCGCCGATCGACAGCGCCACCAATGGCGCGCCATCGAACGGCGGCAGCAAATAGAGCAGCGGAAACGACAGCCCGAGCGGCACCGCGCCGAGCGCGACGAAGCGCCGATAGCCGCCGCGAGCGCGTTCGGCGGCGATCCCGACGATCAGGTCGGCCACCCCGTCCCAGATCGCCCCCGCCATATACACCAGCCCCGCGGTCGCCGGGGGGAGTCCTAGCGTGTCGGTGTAGAAGAACAGCAGGTAGAGCGTAACGCTCTGCCAATAGAGGTTGAAGGCGAAATCGCCCGAGCCGAACAGCAGCAGCCGGGGGATGCCGGGGCGAAGGGGAGCGGCAACAGCGGTCATCGTGATGCGCGCCCGTCCAACCGTTCATTTCGAGCAAAGTCGAGAAATCGGGATGCCCATGCTCGCGGCGGTTTCTCGACTTCGCTCGAAACGAACGGAGTTGGTGCGAAGGTCAGCCCCCGCATCCGCCGTCGGACTTGAGCGCCTCCGCCGCGACCGCCTGCAGCGCGCCGGCCTGTTCGGGCGTGATGCCCAGTTCACGCGCCGCGCGTTCGTCGCGGCCCAGCGAGCGCGGATCGTGGCGGGTGATCTGGCCGAACAGCACCAATGCCTCGAGATAATAGCCGTACGTGCTGCCGTGATATTGATCGGCTGCCCACAGCCCGACTTTGCCCGCATCGATCCCATCATAGGGATCGGCATCGGCAATCCCGGCGCGGATCGCGCAGGTGAAGGCCTGGCCTACCGGTGCGACGTCGGCGATTTCGCGGGTCGCCGCCTGCGCCCGATCGGCAGCGGCGCGGACGTCGTTCGCCATCGCGGCAATCGGCTTGCCCGACCAGCGGCTGCCCGGGCGATAGGTAAGATCGGGGCGGCTCCATGTCGCATTCAAGCGCACCGCGACGCGCGGGTTGCGCTGGCGGAACAGCGCGGTGAGCGCGCGCGAGGCTGCGATGTAGCGCGTGGCATCGCCGGGCCGCGTCGCGTCGAGCGTGCTGTATTCCTGCAGCACGACATGGTCCCAGCGGCGATCGATCGCTTGGCGGCGTTCGGCAAGATGCCAGGCAAGGCTGCGTCCGCCGCCGGTCTCGAGATGAACGTCATAGTCGAGCCCGGCCTGCTCGGCGAAGGTTGCGAACAGCGCAGGGACGCCGCCGACGCCCTCCTGGTTGAGGTCGGTGACGCTGTCGGGGCGGTAGCGATGGACCGGCGATTCGGCGCCATAAGTAAAGCTGTTGCCGACGAAGAGGATCGTTTCGGCTTGTGCTGGGGTGGCCAGGACGATCGCGAAGGCTAGCAATGGTTTCATGCGACCACTCTAGAAGCTTGCGAACCCAGCCGTAACCGTTCGTTTCGAGCGAAGTCGAGAAACCTGCCGCGTCGCCCAGTTCGGTTTCTCGACTTCGGTCGAAACGAACGGCGGGTTAGTCGGCCCGCTCGGCCTGCCAGCCGGTCGCGGCGTCGGCTGGTGCAGCGGGATCGGGTTCGATCGTTCGATCGCCGACGATCCCGTGGTACCGACGCTGGCCTTCGGGCGTGGCAATTACAAAGCTGACCCGCGTCCCCCGCAATGCCGCCCGACCGATCGGCGCTCCATCGAGCGTCCCGCTGATCCGCTGGAAACGCTGTTCGAACGCTAGCGTGCCACTGCGTCCGCCCGGCATCATCAGCCGCCACGTCCCGCCGACCGTCGCGGGAACGATCCAGAGATAGAGGTTCTTTTCCTCGACCACCCGATGCCCGTCGGGCGACCATTCGGCCATGTCGAACGCGTGGCTGACCACGCGCGTACCCGGGCGCAATTCGTTGAGCAGCTTGGGGCGAAGCGCGACGTTGACCGTCGGCAGCAGATACAGGGTGACGACGCTGGCATCGCGGATACGTGCTTCGAACAGATCGCCTTGCTCGAAGCGCGTGCGTCCGGGCAGTTCCTCGCCGCGCGCCAGCATTCGCGCGCGGGCAACCAGCGGCGAACTTCGATCGATCCCCAACGCGCTCGCACCCCGGCGCGCGGCGGCGATGACGATCCGCCCGTCGCCCGATCCAAGGTCTATGAGACTATCGTCTGCGCCGACCTCGGCAAGGTCGAGCATGCCTTCGACGATTGGTTGCGGGGTCGGGACATAGGGGACGCTGTCCTGTTGCGCCGCGACAGGCGCAGCCAGGATCGCAGCAAACCCCAAAAACGCAGAACGGATCATCCCCACCCTCAACCTGGTTGCAGTCCCGATCCTGCACCGCCGACGCCGAAGCCGCAATCGCGGCTCGGGCGTCATCGGTTATTCGGGTTCGGCCATCTTGCGATGCTGGCCCGCGAGCACGCTGTCGGGGGTGATATGCGACAGCGCCGCCTGGATCTTGTTCTTGGCGCCCGAGACGACATGCGCCGACCCGTCCATCATCGCCTTCCAGCCATTTTGCGCGGTCTTGGCAGGGTCTTCCTTGCCGTCGTCCTTGCCCACCGGCGTATCCATCATGTTCGCGCGGCGAAAGAATTCGGTGTCGGTCGGCCCGGGCATCAGCACCGTCACCTGGACGCCGGTGCCCTTGAGTTCGTCGCGCAGCGCGTAGGCGAAGCTGTCGAGATACGCCTTGGTGCCGTTATACACCGCCTGGAAGCTGCCGGGGATCAGCCCGGCGATCGATCCGACGATCAGGATTCGCCCTTCGCTCCGTGCAACCATCGCCTGCGCAGTCTTTTGCAGCAGATAGGTGGTCCCGGTGACGTTGGTGTCGATCACGCGCCGCCAATCGGCAGGCGCTTGCTCGACGAACGCATGGCCCAGGCCACGCCCTGCGTTGGCGATGAGGATATCGACCGGCCGACCATTGGTAGCCGCCAGCAGCGCGTCGTTGCCCTCGAAGGTCGCGAGATCGGCTTCGACCGACTCGACGTCGACCCCGCGACCGCGCAATTCGCCCGCCGCGGCATCGATCTGCGGCTCGTCGGCGACGACCAGCAGGTCATACCCTTCGTCGGCCGCGATCTTGGCAAGTTCGAGGCCGATGCCGGTCGATGCGCCGGTGATGACCGCGAGTTTGTTCGCCATGCTTTTAGGCTCCCATGCCAGGCTTGAGGATCACCTTGGTGAACTCGTCCTGCTTCGACTTGAAGTTGCGATAGCCCTCGGCCGCCTGTTCGAGCGGCAGGCGATGCGAGATCAGGAAGGTCGTGTCGATCTTCCCGTCGGTGATCATCCCCAGCAGCAATTCCATATACTTCTGCGTATGCGTCTGGCCGGCCTTCACGCTCAGCCCCTTCTCCATCAATGCGCCGAGCGGGAACTTGTCGGTCATCCCGCCATAGACGCCGGGGATCGAAACGCGCCCGCCCTTGCGCACCGCCAGGATCGCCTGCTTGAGCGCCGAGGCGCGATCGGCACCGATGCCCACCGTCTGTTTGGCGATGTCCATCATATTGTCGAAGCTGAACCCGTGCGATTCCATGCCGACCGCATCGATCACCGCGTCGGGACCGATCCCGCCGGTCATCTCCATCAGCGCTTCGCGGACATTGCTCTCGCGGAAGTTGATCACGTCGCAGCCCAAGCCCTTGGCGAGCTTCAGCCGGTTGGGATAATGATCGATCACGATCACCTTGTGCGCGCCCATCAGCAGCGCGCTTTGCGCCGCGAACAGCCCGACCGGCCCTGCGCCCCACACTGCAACGGTGTCGCCATTGGTGATCTCGGCATTCTCCGCCGCCATCCAGCCGGTGGGCAGGATATCCGACAGGAACAGCACCTTGTCGTCGTCAAGGCTGTCGTCCTCGATTACGATCGGGCCGACATCGCTATAGGGGACGCGGACATATTCGGCCTGGCCGCCGGGATAGCCGCCGGTGAGGTGCGAATAGCCGAACAGCCCGCTCATCGGCGTGCCGTAGAGTTGCTCGGACATGTCGCGCTTTTCGACCGGGTTCGAATTGTCGCACGCGCTGAACTGTTGCTGGCCGCAGAAGAAGCACGAGCCGCACGAGATGGTGAAGGGAACGACGACGCGTTGGCCCTTGCGCAGCGTCGAATGTGGTCCGGTCTCGATCACCCGGCCCATGAATTCATGACCCAGAATGTCGCCCTTCATCACCGCAGGGATGACGCCGTCATACAGATGCAGGTCCGAGCCGCAGATCGCAGTCGAGGTGATCTGGATGATCGCATCGCGGGGATTGACGATCTCGGGGTCGGGATGGGTGTCGACTCGCACGTCCTGCGTGCCGTGGAATGTAAGCGCGCGCATCAGGCGGCCTCCTCGATGTTGAGACGGTTGTCGGACGTGGCGATTTCGCCGGTTTCCATCAGGCTCTTGAAGCGGCGAAGGTCGCGCCGTGCCTGGATGTTGGGTTCGCGCTGGAACAGCTTGGCGACCAGCCGGCCCGCGGTGCCGAACGGCGCCTTGTACGCGACGATCAACGCCACCTGGGTGCCGCGCCCGCCGGGCGCATCGCGGAAGGTCACGCGGCCCTCGGTGTCGATCTCCGACCCTTCGACCGAGCGCCAGGCGATCAACTCGCCCTCGCGCTCCTGCGCGATTTCGCTGTCGACCGTGACGGTGCCGCCGGGCGCCTTGATCGTCCAACGCGACTGCTTGCCGCCGGTCAGCTCGACCGAATCGAGATTTTCCATGAAGGCGGGCAAGTTGGTGAAGTCGCGCCAGAAGGCATAGAGCTCGGCGCGCGACGGCTTCGAGATCGTCACCGTCTTGCCGATCACGGTATAGTCACCGAAGCTGCTGCGGCGCGCGGTGCGACCGGGCGCACTGTCTTCCCCACCATGCGGCGGTTTGCGTGGGCGCGTCGCAGCGACGGCGGCAACCCCCGCCACCGCTAAGAGGCCGAGGCCGGCGGCGATCACCCCGGTCGATGGTGTATCCGAAGGCTTGCGCATCGTTTTTTTCTCCGCTGCGATGGTGGGGGAAAGTTGTAGGGGAAACGTGCCCCGGCCCGGGGAGTTGCCGCGCGCGACAAAGATAGTCGTTACGCAGGATGACGTTGCGCCGATTGGTTGCGTCGTTTCGACCGGTGGAGCGTTACCCTGCGATGGCAGACACAATTGCTTCGATCGAACACCGTATGGCGCAAGCGGCCGAGGCGCTCGACTTCGAGGAAGCGCGCCGACTGCGTGACCAGCTCAACCTGATGCGCGGCGGCGCCGACGCCGATCAGGCGGCTAAAGCCGACACCTCGGGGCTGACCCGCCAGCAACCCGGCGCGATGGGCCTCGGCAGTAGCCGAAGCCGCCCGACCCCGCCCCCCGGATGGAAGCCCCCGCCGCGCCCCGACCCGATGACTAGCGGAAGATCGCAGCGCAAGCGCCCTGAGTGATGCCGCCAGTGTGACCAAATCGTCACATTGCAACGATCGATCGAAAAACTTTGCGTTGCAGCAATTTTCCTTCTTGTCACCGCTCAGAATATACGTTGTCATGCTCCAGTCATGATTTGACGGGTTCCAGACAAGAGCAGGCGCGTCGTGCTTTGCTCATCGGGAGAGTGCATGTCCGATACGTCCAGTCTTGGACGAATCGAAGGCCCCTGAACAACACCACCTGCATCGATTGGATGCGGGATAGCCGGGGGGCATGTCTTGACCATTTCTCGTCGAAGCTTGTTACAGCATATCGGAACCGTCGGCGGTACTGCCGCAGCGGCCAGCGCAATGCAGGTATTGGGATTGTTCGGTAATATCGCCGCTGCCCAGAGCTTGCCGGTGCTGCCCAAGGACTTCGGATCGGGCAAATCGGTCGTCGTGCTTGGCGCCGGGATCGCCGGATTGACCGCTGCCTATGAGCTGGAGCAAGCGGGCTATACCGTCCACCTACTCGAAGCGCGCAGCCGTGTCGGCGGGCGCAGCTGGACTGTCCGCGACGGCGACCGCATCGTGATGAACGGCGAGGCCGACCAGGTCGCACGCTTCTCCGAGGGCGCCTATTTCAACGCCGGACCGGCGCGCATCCCCAGCTTCCACGAGCGGCTGCTCGGCTATTGCGGCAAATTGGGCGTCCCGCTCGAGGTCGAGATTAATTCGAGCCGCGGCGCCTACATCATGGGCGGCGACGGGCGGAAGCAGCGGATGCGCGTCGCGATCAACGACACCCGCGGGCATATCGCCGAACTGCTCACCAAGGCGGTGAATCAGGGCGCGCTCGATCAGTCGCTGACCCCCGAAGACAAGGCGGCGCTGCTGCCGTTCCTCAAGACCTATGGCGATCTCGACGAACAGGGCGGCTTCAAGGGCACGCTGCGCTCGGGGTTCAAGACCTATCCCGATGCCGGGGTGCGATCCTTCGCCGCCCCGCCCGAGGCGGTGCCGCTGCGCGACCTGCTCGCCAACGAACAGCTCCCCGCGACGTTGTTCGAGGACAATGTCTATATGCAGGCGACGATGTTCCAGCCGGTGGGCGGGATGGATTGGATCGCTGCGGGTTTCCAGCGCGCGCTCAAGCGCCCGGTGATCCTCAACGCCGACGTCCAGCGCGTCCGCAACGGCGATCGCAAGGTCGAGGTGGCGTTCAAGGATACGCGCACCGGCGCGATGCGCTCGCTCTCGGCCGATTACATGGTCTGCACCATTCCCTTCCCCGTGCTGGCGAAGGTCGATTGCGACTTCGCCCCGCCGGTCGCGCAGGCGATCAAGAACGTCGTCTATGATCATTCGAACAAGGTGGCGTTCGACGCGCCGCGCTTCTGGGAAAAGGAGCAGATTTTCGGCGGGATCAGCTTCGTCGGCGGCGATACGTCGCTGGTCTGGTATCCCAGCGCCGGCTTGTTCAGCCCGCGCGGGATGCTGCTCGCCTGCTATTCGTCGGGCGAGCGCGCCGCGCGCTTCGCCCAGCTGCCGATCGCCGAACAGGTCGAGCGCGCGCGCGCGGTGGTCGAGAAGCTGCATCCGGGGCATGGCGGCGAATGCGCCAACGGCGTCGCGGTCAATTGGAACAAGATCCCCTACAGCCTGGGGCCGTGGCCAAACTGGTATGCCGGCATGGCCGGGCGGCAGGAAGGGATGATCGACACCGATCCGTACCGCCTGCTCAACCAGCCCGCGGGCCGCGTGATCTTCGCCGGCGCCGCACTCAGCCAGACGCCGGGGTGGCAGGAGGGCGCGATCCAGTCGGCGCACGGCGCGGTCGCAGACCTGGCGAACCTCCAGCGCGCCGACGCGGTGACCCAGCCGACGCGCATCGCAGCGTGACGACCGCCATCTTGTCGCGCCCGTCCGACGCGATCAGCATCAGGCGAGCGACGCCCGCCGACGTGCCCGCGATGGCGGCGCTGATCGAGGCATCGGCGCGCGCGCTCGGCAGCGGCTATTATGACGACCGCGCGCTGACGGCGGCGATCGACGGGGTATTCGGGGTCGACAGCATGCTGGTAGCTGATGGCACCTATTTCGTCGCCGAGATCGATGGCGCGATGGCGGGCTGTGGCGGCTGGAGCCGGCGCGGCACATTGTTCGGCAGCGACCGCTTCATCGGGCGCGCCGATGATCTGCTCGATCCGGCAACCAGCCCGGCAAGGATCCGCGCGATGTTCGTAGCCCCTGCCTTCGCCCGCCGCGGCGTCGGCAGCGCGATCCTGCGCGCCGGCCAGGACGCGGCGCGCGCCGCGGGCTTCACCGCGGTCGAGCTTATGGCGACGCTCTCAGGCGTAGATTTCTATCGCGAGCGCGGCTTCGTCGCCGCGCCCGAAACCTTCGTGGCGGTGGGTGACGCCACCGTCGTGTTCATACCCATGCACAAGCATCTGTCGGCGTAACCCAGAACAGAAAAGGCGGAGAGGCCCTGCGAAGGCGCAAGCCGGGATATCTTTGGGGGGCTTTGGGAATGAAGAGCATATCGTCGATTTCGATCGTCGCACTCGCGACGTCGCTTTGCGCCGGGGTGGCGCATGGACAAGCACAAACGCCGCCGGTCGAGGAAAGCTCGGTGGTCGATCCACCCGCCGCGGCGAATGCGCAGGGGGAGATCATCGTTACCGGCACGCGGCGCACCGATCGCACCGTGCTCGAATCGGCCGCGCCGGTCGATGTGTTCACCGCCGAGACGCTGCAGACGCAGGCATCGGGCGACATGAACAACATCCTGCGCAACCTGGTGCCCTCGTTCAACGTCGGCCGGTTCGCGATTTCCGACGGCTCCACCTTCGTTCGACCGCCCACGCTGCGCGGCCTGCCACCCGATCAGATCCTGGTGTTGGTCAACGGCAAGCGACGCCATCGCGCGGCGCTGGTGCAGATCGGCGGCGGCGCGCTGGCGGCGGGTTCGCAGGGCGTAGACCTCGCGCAGATCCCGACGATCGCGGTCGAGCGGATCGAAGTGCTGCGCGACGGCGCGGCGGCGCAATATGGCTCGGACGCGATCGCGGGCGTCATCAACTACGGCCTCAAGCGCAACCGCGAGGGGATCGAGCTCACCGCGCGTTATGGCCAATTCTATGAAGGCGATGGCGAGAACGTCCAGATCGCGGCGAATGTCGGGCTACCGCTCACCGATGCGGGCTTCTTCAACGTCAGCGGCGAATATATCGATTCGAAGCAGACCAGCCGCGGGGTGCAGCGCCCCGGCGTGGTGGCGTTGCAGGCGCAATTCCCCGGCACCTATGACGGCCTCCGCGATCCGGTGCAGATCTTCGGCGATCCGCAGGTCGAGGCCGCCCGGCTGTTCGTCAATGCCGGGCTCGAAGTTGCTGAAGGCACCGAAGTCTATGCCTTCGGCAATTACGGCGTGTCGCGGCAGGAGGGCGACTTCAACTATCGCCAGCCGGTGAGCTCGACCGGTCGCAATGCCGCGGGCACCGGCAACCAGACCTTCGGCGCGGCGGGGGGCATCTTTACGACATTGTTCACCGATGCGATCCCGGGGCAGTTCGACGCGCGCGGGCGGCCGGTGTACAGCGCCACCGGGCGGACCTTCAACTTCAACAGCTTGTATCCGATCGGTTTCGCACCGCGCTTCTTCGGCAAGGTGACCGACTATTCGATCGTCGGCGGGCTGAAGGGCGAGGTGCTGACGGGGCTGAGCTACGACGTCAGCGCATCCTATGGTCAGAACCAGATCGACTATCGCATGACCAACACGCTCAATCCATCGATGGGGCCGGCATCGCCGACCGCGTTCTACATGGGATCGCTCCAGCAACGCGAAACCAACTTCAACGCCGATTTCGCTTATGAAACCGATATCGGCCTCGCCTCGCCGCTAACGATCGCGGCAGGCGCCGAGCATCGCCGCGAAGCCTATGCGATCCTGCTCGGCGATCCGGCATCCTATGCGTTCGGCAATTTCGGGTTGCAGACGGTCCAGCGCGCCGACGGCACCCGCTTCGTCAACACCGCGCAGCAAGTGGGGTCGAACGGCTTCCCTGGCTATGGCCCCGATTCGACGATCGACCAGGATCGCACGAGCTACGCCTTCTACGCCGAAGTCGAGGCCGACATCGTCGCCGGCCTGTCGCTGTCGGGGGCAATCCGGCACGAGGAGTTCAGCGACTTCGGATCGACCACCAACTGGAAGGCGACGGGGCGGTACGAATTTACCCCCGCCTTCGCGGTCCGCGGTGCCGCCAGCACCGGCTTCCGCGCACCGACTCCGGGGCAGTTGTTCACCACCAACGTCGCGACCGCCTTCACCGGCGCAAACCCGATCGAAAGCGCGATCCTGCCGGTGACGACCGCCGCCGCGCAGGTGTTCGGGGCGACCTCGCTGCGGCCCGAAAAGTCGAAGAACTATTCGGCGGGGATCGTCATCACCCCCACCTCGTCGTTCTCGATCACGCTCGATGCCTATCAGATCGAGGTGACCGACCGCATCGGCCTGACCGGCAATATCGAGATCGACACCGCGGCGCGGCGCCAGGCCCTGCGCGACGCCGGGGTGCAGAATGCCGAGACGCTGGGGCGGCTGCGCTACTTCACCAACTCGTTCGATACCCGCACCCAAGGCGTCGATCTGGTCGCCAACCACACCGCTTCGACCGATTTCGGGCGGTTCAACACGATCCTGGCGGTCAACTACAACGACACCGAAGTGACCGGGATCGACACGGTCAATTTGCTCGGCACCCAGACCGCGGTGATCGACGCTGTCCGCGTCGGCAATATCGAGAATCTCAACTCGAAATGGCGCGGCAACCTCACCGAAAACTGGTCGCTCGACCGGCTGAGCGTCACCGCGCGCGCCAGCTACTGGGGCAAGTTCACCAGCTACGCCGCAACCGCCGACGGTGGCAACCTGACCTTCGGCGACGACGTCACCTTCGATCTTGAAGTCGGGTTCGAACTCAACGACCAGATCCGGCTGGCGGTGGGCGGCGAGAACATCTTCGACAATTATCCCGACAAGAACTTCCGCGCGACCGGCCAGGCCAACCAGAATTGGTATGCCGCGACCGGGGGAACGGTGAGCGGCTCGGTCTATCCCGACGATGCGCCTTATGGCTTCAACGGCGGCTTCTGGTATTTTCGGGCGGCGACCAAATTCTGATGACGACCATGATTAGCGGGGGAGAACAGGCACATGGCATTTCGAACGATTGCAGCGGGAGTCCTTCTGACGGTGGTGCTTGCGGCACCCGCCGGGGCACAGGTGGTGCGGCACCAGAATCCGGGGACGACGCCCTCGCTGATCCTCCAGGCGGTAACGGTGCCGCCGGGGGCCGAAACGCTGGTCCTGTCGGGGCAACTCGCGGCACCGATCGACCCGTCGAAACCGCCGACGGGCTGGGAGTCGTTCGGCGACACCAAGACGCAGACCATCAGCATCCTCAACAAGATCAAGGCGATCCTGGCGTCGAAAGGCTATGCGATGTCCGACGTCATCAAGCTGACGGTGTTCGTTACCGCCGACCCCGCCCGCACCGACGGCAAGATGGACTTTGTGGGGATGAACGAGGGGTTCAAGCAGTTCTTCAGAACGGCCGAGAACCCCAACACCGTCGCGCGATCGACGGTGCAGGTGGCGGGGCTGGCCGGCCCCAATTTCCTGGTCGAGATCGAAGCGACCGCGGCGAAGATGCCCGCAAAATAACCGTCAACCGAAGCGGTGGCCCCGTCGGACGGGACCACCGCTCGGGTCAGTTGGCGCCGCCCAGGGCCGCGCCGCCGGTCGTGGTAACCTGCGCCATCGCGTTCGACACCGACTGGTCGAGGCAGCGACGGTAATCGGCGGGCGGACGCACGCCGTACATATCGACGCGGCCGCACGCCTGTTGCGCGGCGAGCCGGACGCGCTGCTCGACCGCGGCACGCCCGCGCGGGTCGTCGAGGTTCAGATCATTGGTGCGCACCGTCAGCGCCCGCGTCACGGTATTCGCACCGCCGCGGACAAGCGCGGTATCGTTGTCGACGGCAAAGCCGGTGGCGGGAAATGCCACCATCGTCGCGAGAAACGCGACGGTCAGTTTCCTGCGGATCATCGTTGCTCTCCTGCCAGGCCGGACGTTGCCGGCCGTCCGACGGTCGTTGCCGCCGAGGGCGCATGTACGCTCGCGGCGGGGCGGCTTCAACTGGGCGGTGCAGCATAGGGCGTCGCGTGCAGGCGGCCGTAAAGGTGACGGCAGAACATCATCCTCCCCCGCCAGGGGGAGGTGGCAGCCCGAAGGGCTGACGGAGGGGGAGGATCGCCGACGGGCCGCTCGAGTCCGCCCCCTCCACCACCGCCACGCACCGGTTCCCCTCCCCCGGCGGGGGAGGATTGCAGGTGGGCGAGAGTCGGGAGAACGATGGGCTGTCTTGACCCAAGGCAGCGCCCCCCGTCATTCCAGTTGCGCGATGAAACCCACCATGGCTATGTTCGGCGCCATGGCCCTACCCCCGCTCTTCGATCGCTTGGCGCTGCCGATCATCGGCTCGCCGCTCTTCATCATCTCGGGTCCCGAGTTGGTCATCGCGCAGTGCAAGGCGGGGATCGTCGGATCGTTCCCCGCGCTCAACGCCCGCCCGCAAAGCGAGCTGAACGAGTGGCTCCACCAGATCACCGAGGAACTCTCGGCATGGAACCGCGCGCATCCCGATCGCCCTGCCGCGCCGTTCGCGGTCAACCAGATCGTCCATAAGTCGAACGACCGGCTCGAGGCCGATCTCGAAACCTGCGCCAAATGGCAGGTGCCGATCGTCATCACCTCCTTGGGCGCGCGCGCCGAACTCAACACCGCGGTCCACGCCTGGGGCGGGATCACGCTCCACGACGTGATCGACGACCGGTTCGCGCACAAGGCGGTCGAAAAGGGTGCCGACGGGCTGATCCTGGTGTGCGCCGGCGCGGGTGGCCATGCCGGGCGGCTCAACCCCTTCGCCTTCACCCAGGAAGTCCGCGCGTGGTTCGACGGGCCAATCGCGCTGTCGGGGGCGATCGCCAATGGCGGCGCGGTGCTCGCGGCGCAGGCGATGGGCGCCGACCTTGCCTATATCGGTTCGCCCTTCATCGCGACCACCGAGGCGCGCGCTGCCGACGAATATAAGCAGGGCATCGTCGAGGGCCATGCACACGACATCGTCTACACCAATTTGTTCACCGGCATCCACGGCAACTACCTGCGCAGCTCGATCGAAGCCGCAGGGCTCGACCCCGACAATCTCCCCGCGAGCGACCCCTCGGCGATGAACTTCGGCTCGGGCAGCAACACCAAGGCCAAGGCGTGGCGCGACATCTGGGGATCGGGCCAGGGGATCGGCGCGGTCGACCGGGTCGAGCCGGTGGCGGTACGGGTAGAACGGCTGGCGGCGGAATATGCGGCGGCGAAGGCGCGGCTGGGATAAGCCCCCCTCCCTGGAAGGGAGGGGTCGGGGGTGGGTCGAGTGACCGACATACGGCATCCGCGCGCGACGCCCCACCCGTACTCCTGGCCTCTACCCACCCCCAGCCCCTCCCTTCCAGGGAGGGGAGCAGTCACCCCGCGCGCTTCAGCAACACCCCCGCGCGCCAATAATGGAAGATCGCCCAGGGCGTCACCGCGGCGAACAGCATCATCGACCAGCGCAGCGAATCCTCGCCGAAGCTCGGCTTCAGCAGATCGCTGATCACCCCCACCAAGGTCGGCCCGGCGCCCAGCCCGATCAGGTTGATCACCAGCAAGGTGATCGCCGCCCACAAGGCGCGCAGCCGCAGCGGGGCGAGCCCCTGGATCAGCGCGAAGGTCGGCCCGAGATAGCTGTTGGCGAACAGGATATAGAGAAAATACGATCCGATCGCGAGCACCGGCTGGTCGAACAAAAAGAAGCCCAGGGTGAAGGGCAGCGCCAGCGTCTTGAGCACCGCGACCATCGTGCTCTGCGCGTGCAGCCCGTGGCGCCGCGCGAGCCAGTCGGCGATCTTGCCGCCGCCGACTGCCGAGGCGATGCCGAACAGCCCGCCGGGCAACGCGACATAGAGCGAGATATCGCGCACCCCGATCCCCAAGGAGCGCTGCATATAGCTCGGCCCCCAGGCGGTGAGCCCATAGCCGATCATCGAGGTCAGCGTCACCGCGGCGACCAGGTGGAGCGCCGGCCCCGAAGCCGCGAGCGAAGCGAAGCCCTGCGCGAGGCTCGGCATCGGTTCCTTGGCGGCATCGGGCGCGCGGTTGGGGTCCGAGAGGCCGCGGCGCGGCTCGACGACGAACAGCCAGACGATCAGCGCGAGCACCACGCCGGGCATGCCGATGACATACATCGCGGTGCGCCAGCCGAACGCCGCGGCGACCAGCCCGCCCACCGAGGTGCCGATCGCGCTGCCGAGCACGACGCCGAGCGAAAACACCCCCATCGCCCCAGCGCGGCGATCGGGCGGATACAGATCGGCGATAATCGAATGGCTCGGCGGTGACGATCCCGCCTCGCCGATCCCCACCCCGATCCGCGCGAGCAGCAACTGGGTGAAGTTTTGCGCCAGCCCGCCGACCGCGGTCATCGCGCTCCACGCGGCAAGGCTCAGCGCGACGATGTTCTTGCGGTTGAACCGATCGGCCAGCCGCGCGACCGGAATGCCGAGCGTCGCGTAGAACAACGCGAAGGCCAAACCGGACAGCAAGCCGAGCTGGGTATCGCTGAGCTGCAGGTCGGCCTTGATCAGCTCCTGCAGGATCGCGAGGATCTGTCGATCCATATAGCTGAAGAAATAGGTGGTGGTGAGCAGTGCGAGCGTAACGCCGCGGCGGCGGATCGCCTTTTCATCGGCGATCGCATGGGCGGCCAGCGTCTGGGGTTCGGTCACGCATCGTCCTTGTTGCTCGCGCCCGGGTCGGTTGCCCCCCTGAGGTTCGACACCGGCGGCTCCCCCGAACCGCCGGTGTCACGCGGGCTCAGAAGCTGCCGCGAAGCGTCACGCCATAGGTCCGCGGCTCGGCGAGGTACTGCGAAAAAATCTGCCGCCCGCCGGGATATTGCGGATCCTGGAACGCGGCGTTGGCGGCGCCTTCCTGGAACGGCGAGTTGAAGGCAACCTGCGCATAATTCTTGTCGAGCAGGTTCTGCGCCCACAGCTCGACCGCCCAGCGCTGATCGGGACCGCGCACGCCGACGCGCGCGTTAACCAGGAAGAAGCTGTCCTGTTCCTTTTGCGGGAACAGGTCCGACCCGGTGTTGAAATCGTCGGTCAGGCGACCGTCGATATAGAACAGCCCCGACAGCCCGCTGCTGCCGATATCGGGGGTCCAGGCGACCGACGAGGTCGCGACGATCTCGGGCGCGTTCGACAGATTGTCGCCGGGCAGCTTGCGCAGCGCCTGGTTAAGCGGCTGGCCACGATCATTGCCGACCAGGTTGTCGCGGAACTTGGTGTCGGCATAGGTCAGCCCCACCGCGATGCGCAGATCGCGGATCGGCGCCAATTGCGCCTCGAGCTCGACGCCCTGTGCGAGCACACCATAGCCCAGATTGTCGGTATCGCATGCCCCGGTTGCCGCTGCGGCAGCGCTGTAATTGGCGGCGGCGGGGAACTTGCTCTGGTCGCGATCGCCGCCGTTCAGCCCGTCGGTGCAACCATTGACGTTCTGGACGATGAAGACGGTGCCGTCGAAAGTGTTCAGCTGGAAGTTCTTGAACTCCTGGCGGAAGCCCGCAACCGAGACGCTGAAGGGACCGGTCGCATATTTGGCACCGATTTCATAGGCGTTCACCGTCTCTGGATCGAACTGCAAATTGCCCGCAAGCGCCTGCGCGCCCCCGACCGATGCGAAGGTCTGCACCGGCAGCTTGAGCGCCGATTTGTCGAGGTTGAAGCCGCCCGCCTTATAGCCGCGCGTGAAGCTGCCGTAGAGCAGGAGGTCGTCGGTCGCCTTCCACGACAGCACCGCCGTGCCGGTGAATTCGCTTTCGTTGCGCTCGTCGTCGATGCTGACACCGTTCAATTCGGCGGTCGAATTGCCCTGGCAGCCAAGCCCGAGCAGCGCCTGGCCAAGCGCGCGCTGAGTCGCGGTCGAAGTCGGGCTGAAGGCTTCGTCCGACACCGTCGATTGCAGGAAGGTGCAGACGGTATTGTCGTTGTTGAACGACGCCGAGAAGCGCTTGCGCTCGTCGGTGTAGCGAAGCCCCAAGGTCAGATCGAGCGTGTCGGTGAGGTGGATGATGTTGTGGGTAAACGCGGCGAAGCTACGCGTGTCCTGGCGATAGGTTTCGCCCGTCGAGCCCAGGTCGCTGAGCGTGCTCAGCCGCGCAAAGCCCGCAGCGATGTCGGGGCTGCCTGCGCCCGCCAACGTCGCCGGGCCGACCCCGGGCGCGACGCAGCCGGGGCTGGTCGGCGAATACAGCGCCGCGAGCGCGCCGCCGGTGATGATCCGGCAGGCAGCGAACTGGCCATATTGCCGGCCGAAGCGCAGGTTGCTGTTCACCCGGATCTTTTCGTCGAGGAAGAAGCCGCCGACCAGCCAGTCGAGCTTGTCGTCGAACAGGCTGCCCTGCAGCCGCAGCTCCTGCGTGAAGGTCTTGAACAGCCGCGAATTACCGTCGCCGCTGGCATTGTAAAGCAAATCGGGCGTACCGTAATCGAGATCGCCACCCTGCGAATTATAATAGGTGCGATAGGCGGTGATCGAGGTCAGCGAGACGTCGCCGAAGCGCCAGTCCAGCTGGCCCGACACGCCCCAGTCTTCCGATGCGCTGCCATAATCGCGACCCGGCGTCACCGATACGTCGCGGCTATAGCCCTGGTTGAACGCTGCGGGATTCTGGCCGAGCGCGGTCAGCACGTTAATGATGTTGTTGCCGCGCGGGAGCCCGGTGGTGATCGGGGTGGCGGGATTGTTGAGATTGCCGATGAACGGATTGACCGAGCTGTCGACATAGGTCGCGGCGCAGCAATTTTCGTCACGCTTGCTGTAATCGCCGATGAGACGGAAATCGATGTCCGACGTGGGCTGGAACAGCAACTGGCCGCGGACAAAGTAGCGATCACGATCGTTGATCGTCGTGCCGTTCGCCGGATCGTTATAGAAACCGTCGCGCTTGACGAACACGCCGTCGACGCGGGCGGCGAGCGTCTGGGTGATCGGACCGGTCAGGCTGCCTGCAAGCCGCCAGAAATCATAATTGCCGTAGGTAACCTCGCCGTTGCCGCCGAACTCGAATTCGGGGCGCTTGCTGACGATGCTGATAAGGCCCGCCGACGAGTTGCGCCCGCCGAGCGTTCCCTGCGGCCCGCGCAGCACCTCGATCCGGTCGATCTCGCCGAGTTCGTTGAGGCCGATGCCCGAGCGCGAACGATAGACGCCGTCGATGAAGGTGACGACCGAGCTTTCGAGGCCCGGATTGTCGCCGACGGTGCCGATGCCGCGGATCCGCGCCGAACCATTGGCTTCGGACCCGGTCGAGGACACCAGCAACGACGGCGCGAGTTGGTTGAGTTGGCGAATGTCGTTGGCGCCCGACAGCGCCAGGCTTTCGGAGGTGACCGCCGAGACCGCGATCGGCACGTCGGCGAGCGCCTGCGCGCGGCCTTGGGCGGTGATGACGATGTCGCGGCTGGTATCCTGTGAGGGGTCCTCATCCTGCGTTGTCACGGCGGCTTCGGTCGCGGTGGCGCTGGCGTCCTGCGCGGCGGCCGGGTTAGCCAAAGCCAGAACCAGCGCGGGAACCCCACAGGCGGTGAGCAGCTGCCGTTTCATCATCATCTCCTCCAAGGGCCGCATCTGTCGTTCGATGCATACCGTTAGCTCGAATTAAGCCCAGCTGAAGCCGAGCGTCAAGAAGATGATTAGCGTTACCGCCACCATTCCTAAGGGTATGTTGCGGAATTACCATCGCCGCAACGCACCATACCCCAATTCCTAAAAGTTGCGTTCGACAACCGATACCGCTCAGTAGCCGTTCAGCTTGGCAAAGCGCTCGCGGTGCCAGGCGGCGTTGCCCCACATCGCCTCGAGCACGCGCGCGCGTTTGAGGTAGAAGCCGGCGTCATATTCATCGGTCATGCCGACCCCGCCATAGAGCTGCACCATCTCGCGGCTGACCAGGTTGAGCGTGTCACCGGCGATCGCCTTGGCGAGGCTCACCGCCTGGTCGACATCCGAACGCTTGGCGTCGATCGCCTCGAGCGCGCCTTCGACCGCCGATCGCATCAGCTCGAGTTCGGTGAACATCCTGGCCATGCGATGCTGCAGCGCCTGGAAGGTCGACAGCGGCTGGCCGAACTGGACGCGCTGCTTGAGATAGTCGTTGACCTGCGCGAACGCCGACTCCGCCATGCCAAGCATTTCGGCGGCGGTGGCGGCGGCGGCGCGATCGGTGACCTGGCGCAACAGCTGCTCGCCGCCTTCGGTCAACTTTTGCGCAGGCGCGTCGGTGAAGACGATCTCTGCATGGCTTCGCGCATCGGCGAGCTTGCGGGTGTTGCGAGTGACGCCCTGCTCGCCGCTCACCAGATACAGCCCATCGGTGGCAGCGACCACGAACAACGTCGCGCTGTCGCCCTCGGCGACGAATGCCTTGGTGCCGGTGAGCTGGCCGGCTTCGACGCGGGTGGCGATCCGATCAGGCGCGAAATGCGGCCCGTCGTCGATCGCCAGCGTCGCGACGATCTCGCCTGCGGCGATCCGCGGCAGCCATTCGGCCTGCTGCGCCTGCGATCCCCCGAGCATCAGCGCGCTGGTCGCCGCCGCGGTCGCCGCCAGCGGCGAGGCGACCAGATTGCGGCCGAGCTGTTCGAGCACCAGGCCCAGCGACAGGAACCCCATGCCGGCCCCGCCATGCGCTTCGGGCACCAGCACGCCGGCCCAGCCCATTTCGGCCTGCGCCTGCCAAAGCGCGGCATCATATCCCTCGGGCGGCGCGGCGTCGCGGGTCTTGCGAAACGCCGCCACCGGCGCTTCGTTATCGGCCCATTCCCGCGCCATATCGCGCAGCATCGTCTGGTCTTCGCTCAATATTGCCATCTCACCCTCCGTCACCCCAGCGCAGGCTGGGGTCTCGCGCGGCTAGCGCGCGCTTCGTTCCATCGATGCCCCAGCTTTCGCTGGGGCGACGCATCGCGGCCTATTTCGCCTCGGTCATCCCGAGGATCCGCTTGGCGATCACATTGTTCTGGATCTCGGTCGATCCACCATAGATCGACACCGCCTTGCCCCACAGCCAGGTGCGGGTCTGCGCGAGTTCGTCCTCGCTGAACCCCTCGCCTTCCCAGCCTAGGCCCTGCATCCCCATCACCTCGATCGCGAGTTCGGCGCGGTCCTGGGTGATCCGCGCGCCGACATTCTTCATGATCGACGACGTCGCCGATGGTCCCGCATTCGATTTCGATTCGAGCGCGGCGCGTCGCAGCGTCAGCGCGAAGGCGCGAACGTCCATTTCGTGGCGGACGATCCGCAGCCGCAGATCGGCATCGCTCAGCCGCCCGGCATCATCGGCGCCGCGATAGTCGAGCGCCATTTGCCCAAGCGGCGTTCCCGCGAACAACCGGCTGGCACTGCCACCGCCCGACAGGCTCGACCGCTCATGCTGGAGCAGGCGGGTGCCGATCTCCCATCCCTGTCCCTCGGCACCGACCAGATTGGCCTTGGCCACCTTCACATCGGCGAAGAAGGTTTCGCAAAAGGGCGATTGGCCCGAAATCAGCCGGATCGGCTTGGTCTCGACACCGGGGGCGTCCATGTCGATGAGCAGGAAGCTGATGCCGGCATGTTTGTGGCCCTTGTCGGTGCGCACCAGCGCGAAGCATTTGTCGGCCCATTGCCCGCCCGAGGTCCAGGTCTTCTGCCCGTTGACGATATAATGGTCGCCGGCATCGATCGCCGAGGTCTGGATGTTGGCGAGGTCCGATCCGGCATTGGGCTCCGAATAGCCCTGGCACCAACGCACCTCGCCGCGCACAATCGCCGGGATATGCTCGGCCTTCTGCGCCTCGCTGCCATATTCGAGCAGCGTCGGGCCGAACATCATCACCCCCATGCCGCCGATCGGGTTCCACGCCCCCGCGCGCGCCATCTCTTCCTGCAGCACCCGCGCCTCGGCGCGGCTTAGTCCGCCGCCGCCATATTGGCTCGGCCAGGTCGGCACCCCCCAGCCCTTGTCGCCCATCGCCGCCTTCCAGCGGCGTTCGGCGTCGCTCGCCTCGTCGGGGCCGTCGACCGCCGACATCGGGTTTTCCTTGCCCTTCAACTCGGGCGGGAAGTTCGCCGCGAGCCAGGCGCGTGCCTCGCCGCGGAACGTCGCCATCGGGTCGGTCGCTGAGTCGATCTCGGGTGCGCTTGCCATCATGCCTCTCCTGATATTCCGCCTGTGTAGCAGCTTTGCGAGGATCGGGTATGGTTTTCGATCGGGTATTTCGGCGGTAGGCGCCCCCATATCGCGAAAGCACTGGCGGGTGCGACGATATTTGCGGTAGCGACGTTTCGAACAACGCGTATGGATGCACGCCGACGGTGAACGAAAGGCGCGCCATGACCCCGATCCGCGATATCCTGACCAGCCCCCAGCCGATCGAGGCGGGGTTCAGCGCAGCGATCCCCGCCGACTGGATGCAGGGCCGCACCGCCTATGGCGGGCTCTCAACCGCGCTGGCGCTGCACGCGGCGCAACGCTGCGAGCCCGAGCTGCCGCCGCTGCGATCGGCGCAGATCAGCTTCATCGGCCCATTGGCCGGCGATATTCGCGCAACCGCGACCAAGCTGCGGCGCGGGCGCAATGCCGCCTTCATCCAGGCCGATGTCACGGGCGACGCCGGCCTGGGGCTGCGCGCGACCTTCGTGTTCATAGCGGCGATCGACTCGAGCGTGGCGCACGACGCCGCCGCACGCGCCCCGCGAACGCCCCCGCCCGCCGATGCCACCACGCACACCGGCCCCGATCATTTCTTCACCGGCAATTTCGAATATCTCGACGACCAATCGGCGCTCGCCCCCGCCGAATGGCTGCGCTGGGTCCGCTTGCGCGACCGTGCCGCGATCGATCCGCTGGTCGAGCTCATGGCAATCGGCGACGCGCTACCGCCGGCGGCGTTCCGGCTGTTCGATGCGCCGGTGCCGATCAGCTCGCTGACCTGGATCGTCAACGTGCTGACGCCTGCACCCGCGACCGACAATGGCTGGTGGCTGCTCCACGCCAAGGCCGATCGCGCGGTCGACGGCTATTCGAGCCAGCGGATGACGATCTGGAACGCGGCGGGCGAACCGGTGGTCGAGGCGATGCAGGGGGTGGCGATCTTCGGGTAAGCCTCGAAGCTGTCCGTTCGTTTCGAGCGCAGTCGAGAAACGGGGCTTGGAGTACCGGGCTTGGTTTCGCGACTTCGCTCGAAACGAACGGGACGTTGGGGCACGCGCCCCAGGCGCCAAGGCTTGGCAGGCGCGCGCCCGCGTACTAGACCCAAATCAACCACCCAACCCGAAAGCGAAAACCAGCCTTGACCGACGAGACCGTCCTCGCGGACCCTTCCGATATTTCCCCGATCTCGATCGTCGACGAGATGAAGGCGAGCTATCTCGACTATGCCATGTCGGTCATCGTCGCGCGCGCGCTGCCCGATGTGCGCGACGGGCTGAAGCCAGTCCACCGCCGCATCCTCTATTCGGCGTATGAAAGCGGCTATGTCGCGGGCAAGCCGTATCGCAAATCGGCGCGCATCGTCGGCGACGTCATGGGTAAATATCACCCGCATGGCGACAGCTCGATCTATGACGCGCTGGCGCGGATGGCGCAGGATTGGTCGATGCGGGTGCCGCTGGTCGACGGTCAGGGCAATTTCGGGTCGATGGATCCCGATCCGCCCGCCGCGATGCGCTACACCGAGTCGCGGCTTGCCAAGGTCGCCAATGCGCTGCTCGACGATCTCGACAAGGATACCGTCGATTTCACGCCGAACTATGATGGTTCGGAAAGCGAGCCGTCGGTTCTCCCTGCGCGCTTCCCCAATCTGCTCGTCAACGGCGCGGGCGGTATCGCGGTCGGCATGGCGACCAACGTGCCGCCGCATAATCTGGGCGAAGTGGTCGACGCCTGCATCGCTTATGTCGACGCATCCACCGGCGGCGAGCCGCTGACTACCGAAGCGTTGCTCGACATCGTCCAGGGGCCGGATTTCCCGACCGGGGCGATCATCCTGGGGCGCGCGGGCATCCGTTCGGCGTTCGAGACCGGGCGCGGGTCGATCATCCTGCGCAGCCGCCACATCCTTGAGCAGCGCGGCGAGCGGCGCTCGATCGTGCTCACCGAAATCCCGTTCCAGACCGGCAAGAACGGGCTGGTCGAAAAGATCGCCGAAGCCGCCAAGGACAAGCGCATCGAGGGCGTCAGCGACATTCGCGACGAATCGAACCGCGAGGGCGTTCGCATCGTCATCGACCTGAAGCGCGATGCGACGGCCGATGTCGTGCTCAACCAATTGTGGCGGCACACGCCGGCGCAATCGAGCTTTTCGGCCAACATGCTCGCGATCCGCGGCGGTCGCCCCGAATTGCTGAACCTGCGCGACATCATCGATGCCTTCGTGAAGTTCCGCGAAGAGGTGATCACCCGCCGGTCGAAGTTCGAACTCGCCAAGGCGCGGGACCGGGCGCATCTGTTGCTTGGCCTGGTCGTGGCGGTCACCAACCTCGACGAGGTGGTGAAGATCATCCGCGGCTCGTCGAGCCCCGCCGAAGCGCGCAACAAATTGCTGGTGCGCGAATGGCCGGTCGCCGAGATCGCGCAGTACATCAAGCTGGTCGAAGCGGTGGAAACCGAGATTTCGGGCGACACTTATCGCCTGTCGGACCTTCAGGTCCGCGCGATCCTCGACCTGCGGCTGCATCGCCTTACCGCGCTCGGGCGCGACGAGATCGGCAACGAGCTGGCGGCGCTGGCCGCGGTCATCACAGAATTGCTCGCGATCCTGGGCGACCGCGCCAAGCTGTACGCGGTGCTGCGCGAGGAACTGGTCGAGGTGCGCGCCGCCTTCGCCACCCCGCGCAAGACCGAGATCGCGGCTGCTGCCGACGGCATCGACGACGAAGACCTCATCGAGCGTGAGGAAATGGTCGTGACGGTGACGATGGAGGGCTACATCAAGCGCACCCCGCTCGCCACCTTCCGCGCTCAGGCACGTGGCGGCAAGGGCCGCGCCGGCATGGCGACCAAGGACGAGGACGCGATCACCAATTTGTTCGTCACCTCGACGCACACCCCGGTGTTGTTCTTCTCGACCGCGGGCAAGGTCTATCGGATGAAGGTGTGGAAGCTGCCCGAGGGCGGCCCCGCCACGCGCGGGCGTCCGATGGTGAACCTGCTGCCGCTGGCCAATGGCGAAGTAATCTCGACCGTCCTGCCGCTCCCCGAGGACGAGGAGGAATGGGCAAAGCTCGGCGTCGTGTTCGCGACCGCGAGCGGCACCGTCCGGCGCAATTCGATGGATGCGTTCACCAACGTGCCGACCGCCGGCAAGATCGCGATGCGCTTCGAGGATGACAGCAGCGATCGGCTGATCGGCGTCGCGCTGCTCACCGAAGGCGACGACGTGCTGCTCGCCAGCCGCGAGGGCAAGGCGATCCGCTTCGCCGCGACCGACATTCGCGAGTTCCAGAGCCGCACCGCCACCGGCGTGCGCGGCATGACGCTGCGCGAAGGCGACGAGGTCATCTCGGCATCGATCCTCCACCGCGTCGGCACCACGCAGGAGGAGCGCGAGGAATATCTGCGCTTCGCACCCTGGAAGGCCGCGCGCGAAGGCGAGATGGAAGATCGCGAACGCTTCGACCTGATGGCGCAATCCGAACAGTTCATCCTGACGGTGTGCGCCAACGGCTATGGCAAATTGTCGTCGGCCTATGAATATCGCCGCATCGGCCGCGGCGGTCAGGGCGTGACCAATATCGACAATATCGCGCGCAACGGCCGCGTCGTCGCGAGCTTCCCGGTGAAGTTCGGCGACCAGTTGATGCTCGTCACCGACCAGGCCAAGCTGATCCGCATCCCAATCGAGCGCCGCGCGGTGGGCGAGGATGCCGGCGGCAGCGACAATGGCCTGCGCGTCATCGGTCGCGGATCGGCGGGCGTGCGGCTGTTCAACGTCGCGGCAAACGAGCATGTCGTCGGCGTCGCGCTGATCGACGAGGAGCCCTCGCCCGAGAACGAAGCCGAGGAAATGATCGCCAGCGAGATCGCCGAGGCACCCGCCGCCGATCCCGACAAGGCGATCACCCTCGACGACGGCACCGGCCCCGACACGATCAGCGAGACCATCCCCGAAGACGACGGCAACATCGACGACGAGGCATGAGCGACACCCCAACCACCGCGTACAAGGTGCTGACCGGCGAGCAGATGACGGCGCTCGAAGCCGATAACTTCGCCGGCGCGCCGGTGGATGTGGCCGATGGCTATATCCATCTGTCGACGCAGGCGCAGTTGACCGAGACGGTCGACAAGCATTTCGCCGGCCAGACCGACCTCCACGTCGCGGCGGTCGATCTGGCGGCGCTGGGCGATACGGTGCGTTGGGAGGAAAGCCGTGGCGGCGCGCTGTTCCCACATATCTATGGCCGGCTGCCGCTCGAAGCGGTGGTCGCCTATGGCCCGCTCGAACGGCTGGGTGACGGCACGGTGCGGCTGCCCGTTACCGGCTAGGTTGATCTGCCCTTTCCCCGTTCGTGCTGAGCTTGTCGAAGCACCGTTTTTTCTTTGAGCCGCGATGCCATTGGAACAACGATGAACGGCCCTTCGCCGTGCTCAGGGCGAACGGATCGGGGTAAAGGCATCATGCTAAAGCCTCACCCGCGAACAGGTCGACGACCTTCGCGCCGCCACCTTCGGCGGCCAGCAACAGCGTACGATGGCATACGCAAGGGTCGCGCTCGAAGCACAGCAGTGCCGACGGTTTGTCGGCGATCAGCTCGCGCATCTGCGCCGCTTGCACCTGCGTTTCGGGCAGCTCGAGCTGGCCGGCATAGACCGCCTCGAGCGTCGCGCGATCGCCCTTCTTGGCAGCGTCGCGCCCCGGCTTGGGGGTGCCGAGCGCCTTCAGATGGACATAGTCGATCCCGCGCTCGGCCAGCGCTGCCGCAAGCCCGGTCTTGGAAAAACCTGGGCGGCGCGAGAGCGGCAACTGCCGGACGTCGATCAGCCGCTGCACCCCTGCGCGCTCGAGCGCCGAGAGCAGCTCGTCGACAGTCGCGCCTTCATAGCCGATGGTGAACACGGTTTGCATCGCCGCGATATAGGGACGGCGTGCGCCCGGTCAAAGCTCGCCCGCCTTTCGCCCCCCTGTCCTTCGCCGCCCCGATGCCCTACCTGTTTCCCACCCACCCAGCGCAAAAGGACGAGCCCATCACCGTGAGCGGCGAACACGATATCCATATCATCGGCGGCGGGCTCGCCGGGTCCGAAGCGGCATGGCAGCTCGCCAATGCCGGCTGGCGGGTCAAGCTCTCCGAAATGCGCGGCGGTGGCGACGGCACGCCCGCGCACCAGACCGACTCGCTGGCCGAACTCGTCTGTTCGAACAGCTTCCGATCGGACGATGCCGAGCGCAACGCGGTCGGGCTGCTCCACGCCGAAATGCGCGCGCTGGGATCGATCATCATGGCGCAGGCCGATGCGCACCAGGTGCCCGCGGGCTCGGCGCTCGCGGTCGATCGGGACGAATTCGCCGCATCGGTCACCCGCGCGCTGGCGGCGCACCCCAACATCAACATCGTGCGCGAGCGCGTCGACACGCTTCCCACCGACGGCCCCGCGATCATCGCCACCGGCCCGCTCACCGCGCCGATCCTCGCCGACAGCATTGCCGGCGCGACCGGCGCCGATGCGCTGGCGTTCTTCGACGCGATCGCGCCGATCGTCCATGCCGAGAGCATCGACATGAGCATCGCTTGGAAGCAGTCGCGCTGGGACAAGGCGGGGCCGGGCGGCGACGGCAAGGACTATATCAACTGCCCGCTCGACAAGGACCAGTATCTCGCCTTCCACGCCGCGATGATGGCGGGCGAGAAGGCGTCGTTCCGCGAATGGGAGAATGTCCCCTATTTCGACGGCTGCATGCCGATCGAGGTGATGGCCGAGCGTGGGCTCGACACGCCGCGCTTCGGGCCGATGAAGGGCGTCGGGCTCGATGATCCGCGCACCGGGCGCTGGCCCTATGCGTGCGTCCAGCTGCGCCAGGACAACGCATCGGGCACGTTGTGGAACATGGTCGGCTTCCAGACCAAGCTGAAGCACGCCGAACAGGTCCGCATCTTCCGCACCATTCCCGGCCTGGAAAATGCCGAGTTCGCGCGGCTGGGCGGGCTGCATCGCAACACCTTCATCCGCTCGCCCGATCTGCTCGATCGCACGTTGCGGCTGAAGTCGCGGCCCAACCTGCGCTTCGCCGGGCAGATCACCGGATGCGAGGGCTATGTCGAAAGCTCGGCGATCGGGCTGCTCGCGGGACGCTTCGCCGCCGCCGAGTTGGCGGGGCAGACGCTCGCGCCGCCGCCGGTCGAAACCGCGTTCGGCGCGCTGCTGGCGCACATCACCGGCGATGCCGATGCTGCGACCTATCAGCCGATGAACGTCAATTTCGGGCTGTTCCCGCCGATCGCGTACGAAGGCAAGAAGATCAAGAAGCCCGACCGCAAGCTGCTCTACACCGCGCGAGCGCGTGATGCGTTCGCGCGCTGGGCGCCAGATGTTGAGGTGACGGCGGCCGCTGCCGAGTAGCCGCGGCCGTCAGCCCTCGTCCTCGCGCGGCGGCGGACAGTTCGCAGCGCGGCGCGGCGCCTTGCGCTTGACCGCAGTGGTGGCGAACTCGGCTCGATTGAGTATGTTCGATTTATCGCGGTCGGCGGCAGCGAATTTGGTCGTCGTCTTAACCGCCCATTCGTCGAACGACAGCCGCCCGTCGCCATCGCTGTCCAGCTTGGCAAAGGCCTTGCGTCGGGTGGCGAGATATTCCTCGCGCGTGACGCCGTCGTCGCTATCCTTGTCGTAGCGATCGAAGCGGCGCTCCTCGCGCGTCTTGGGCGTCGCCTCGGCCACCCGATCGGGCAGCGCGGGCGCGTCACCCGGTGCGGCGGCGGCCCCGGGCGGCGGCGGCAACGCCACCTCCTGGCTGGCGCTGCCTTCGAACAGGAACATCCCCGCCAATCCCAGCGCGAGCGCAGCCGCTCCCCCCACCAAATACCGCCACATCGGCCTTCTCCCCCAGCCCCGGTGTCGGGGCAAAAGCTAGCCGATCTGGCAATCGCGACAAGTCCCTAGCGGCCGGTCATCCGATGCCATGCAAGCCGCGCGACCCGCCCGGGCGTGGCGGCGGGAAGCGGCTGGTCGGCAGGGGTGCGAAGGTCCATCGCGGCGATGTGCGCCAGGGCGCCCAGGCTGCGAAGCGAGCCGGGCCAACGGCGGGCCAGCGCCGGCGCCAGTGCGGTCTCCGCTTCGGTGCGCGCGGCGGCGGCCGCAGCCGGGTCGGCGAGGTTGCGCGCCAGATCGGCGAGCGCCCAGCCCTGCCCCGCCCCCGCCGTGTCGAACCGAGCATCGCCCAACAAGCGCGCCGCAAGCGCGAACAGATGCCCACCGCGCTGCCGGGCATAGGCCAGGCGCACCGCCCGATCGCCCGGTTCGCCCTCGGCCAGCGCCTCCCACCCTTCGATCAACCCCGCCAATTCAGCGCCCTTGACCCCAAGCGGCAGCACGTCTGCTGCCAACGCCTGCAGGATCGGCGCGGCAGGCGGCGGCGCGGTGTCGAGCTTGGTCAGCGCGTCATGCCACCAGGTAAGCCGCATCTGCGCGAGCATCGGGTCGCGGGCGGAGCGCATGACGTTGCCGAACGTAGCGTCGAGCGCGAGCATCGCGGCGAGTCCCGCGCGCGCGCGGGCGTCACCTGCATAAGACAGCGCCAACGACCGCTCGGCATCGCTCGCCGCGACATATCGATTTTCGACCGCTTCGGTGGTTTCACCGGCGTTTACCATAAGCCTTCAATCACATTTATAGCTTGAGCGCCCATACGCCGCGGTTGAGCAATGATGTCAAACGAAGGCGGCGCATGATCAACTGGCCAGGCAGGAAGCGGAATGGAGCCATGGGCTTCCTTGCGCGGCTGTCCAAAGACACGCGGGCCAACGTGATGGCGATCGTCGCGGCCAGCATCGTGCCGCTGATCGGCATGGTAGGCGGCGGCTTCGATTTGTCGCGCATGTACATCGTCAAGACGCGGTTGCAGCATGCGTGCGACGCAGGGGCGCTGGCCGGTCGCAAGGCAATGGGAAGCGGCCAGTGGTCGCAGAACTCCTACAAACCGCGCCAGATCGCCGATCAGTATTTCGACGCGAATATTGAATCGGATGCTTATGGCTCGACGAGCGTCGACGCCACGTTCGCTGAAAGCGCCGGCAAGGTGACCGGCGTAGCAACGGCACAATTGCCGATGACATTGATGCGCGTGTTCGGACGCACGACCGAAACGCTGACCGTGGCCTGCGACGCCGAGATGCGGCTGGCAAACACCGACGTCATGTTCGTGCTCGACGTCACCGGGTCGATGGACCAGAATATACCCGGCGACAGCACGCGGAAGATGGACGGCCTGAAGAAGGCGGTAAAATGCTTCTACGAGATCGTCGCCCGGCTCGATACCGATGCGGCGTGCGATGGCGACGCACCCAGCGGCGGCACCGGCGATCAGGTTCAGCTCCGCTTCGGGTTTGTGCCCTATAACACAAACGTCAATGTCGGGCGGCTCATCCCGTCGGAATATTTCCGCAACGAATTCGACTATCAAGGCCGCACGTACCAATTCAGCGGTTGGACGGTGCAATATGACACCGACTGGGAAAGTTGCGGCAAAACCAATTCAACGACGCAATTGAATACCGAGTTTGCGCGCGGCTATGACTGGCGCGGGCGAGAATATTGTCGCTATCGCCGTCAGGACTATGTCGATGTCTGGCGCTATCATCAGCGAACGATCAACGTCGGTGGCCTGAAGACAGGCGACCGCCGCAGTTTCACCCGCACCGAAAACGGGCGTACGATCACCACTGCCTGGCCCGGCTGCATCGAGGAACGCAAGACGGTAAAGGCAGGCAGCTATTGGCCGATCCCGAATACCGCATATGATCTGGACATCAACCTCCTGCCCACGAACGACGACACGCGGTGGGCGCCCGCCTTGCCCAGCGATGTGTTCGTGCGCCGCTCGGGCAGTGCGTCGGGCACCGGCGCTTTCGACGACAGCGCTGTCGATACTTATGCGCGTTACGCCAATCCGGCAGACTATTGTCCAACCGAAGCGCGGAAGCTGCAGGAGTGGCCGAACGCCAGCAATTTCGAGGACTATGTCGACAGCCTTACGCCGAGCGGCAACACCTACCACGACATCGGCATATTGTGGGGCGCTCGCTTCCTTTCGGCCAATGGCATTTTCAAGTCCGAGAATGAGTTCACCAATCGCGGCGGCGAAATCGACCGGCACCTGATCTTCATGACCGATGGCGACACGGTAGCAAACAACTACGATTATACCGCTTATGGTGTCGGCTGGTTCGACCAGCGGCAAACCAGCAGTAGACCGTCCAATAACGACATGAACAATCAAGTGAATGCTCGGTTCACCGCTCTGTGCAACCAGATCACGAATATGGCGCCACAAGGGATCACGCTCTGGGTCATCTCCTTCGGCGACGCCACCAATGCGACGACGAACCAACGACTGAAGGATTGTGCAACGGCGGACACCTATTACTTCCACGCCGCAAATTCTACCCAGCTACAGCAGACGTTTCGCCGCATCGCGGACGACATCTCACAACTGAGGCTGACGCGATGAACCGTCGGCACAAAGCGATTGCGCTAGCGGGCGATCCGCGCGGCGCAGCGCTCGTCGAGTTCGCGATCGTTGCGCCAGTACTCTGCCTGTTGCTGATCGGCTCGTTCGATGTCGCGCATGCGCTTTACCTCCGTGCCGTGATGGAAGGAGCGATGCAAAAGGCGAGCCGCGACTCGACGTTAGAAAGCAACGACCCGCAAAGTGCCGCCGCGGCGCTCAACGCATCGGTCGAAGATCAGGTGGCATATCTGGTGCCGGCCGATGCGGATATCAGTTTCGACCGGCGCTTCTATCGTACCTTTTCCGAAGCGGCTGCCCAAACCCCCGAAGAGTTTCGTGACACGAATGCCAATCAACGATGCGACGAAGGCGAGTCCTACGAAGACGCCAATCTCAACAATGTATGGGATGCGGATGGTGGCAACGAAGGGCAAGGCGGGGCGAAGGACGCCGTACTGTATCGGGTGACCGTAAAATATGATGCGATCTTTCCGTTGTGGAAGATGATCGGTAGCAGCCAGCACCGTGAAGTCGCCGCGACGACGGTGCTACGCAACCAGCCCTACAATGATCAAGGTAGCTATGCCGCCGCCATTTGGCGGAATTGCTCATGATCACGTGCGCCCTTCCCGGCCGCTTGGCTCGCCGGCTCGTCGCTTCACGCGGCGGCGTCGCGCTTACCGAGTTCGCGCTGGCGCTGCCGCTTCTGCTTACCCTGAGCCTAACCGGCGCCGAACTGACGAACTACATCATTACGCGGATGCGGTTGAGCCAGCTGGCGCTCCACCTTGCTGACAACTCGGCACGGGTCGGGCTTGGCGGTCGGCGGGAAGCCAAGAAAGTCAATGAAGCCGACATCGAAGATTTGTTCACGGGAGCAGACTATCAATCGGGTGAACTCGATCTGTTGGAGAACGGTCGCGTCATTCTTTCAAGCCTCGAGCCGATGGCCACCGGGACGCTGGCGCGCATTCGTTGGCAGCGCTGCAAGGGCGCGAAGCCACACGCGTCGAGTTACGGAATTCAGGGCGACGAAAATCTCAACGGGATCGGGCCTACCGGGCGGAGGGCGATGGTCCTCCCCGATGGCGTCACCATGTTCGTCGAAGTATATTATGAATATACGCCGCTGGTATCCGAACGGCTGGTTCCGTCCCGCACGATGATCGAAATCGCATCGATGATGGTCCGCGAGCGGCGGAATACGGGGGGGCCAAACAACGGGATCTTCACGTCCCCAGGCGTCACGCCGTCAACCTGCTGAAACTACCGGGCGCCGATGATACACGGCGCCCGGTACGGCTCTCAAGCCTTGTACGTCACCTTCTTCACCGCAGCCACCACCCGCGCGGCATCGATCAGCGCCAGCTTCTCGAGGTTGGCGGCATAGGGCAGCGGCACGTCTTCGTTGGCGACGCGCAGCACCGGGGCGTCGAGATCGTCGAAGCCCTGCTCCATCACCACCGCTGCCAGCTCGGAAGCGATCGAGCAGGTCGGCCAGCCTTCCTCGACCACGACCATGCGGTTGGTCTTCTTCAAGCTCTCCAGCACCGTCGCGGTGTCGAGCGGGCGCAGCGTCCGCAGGTCGATCACCTCGGCGTCGATCCCCTCGCCCGCCAGCGTCTCGGCGGCTTCGAGCGCAAGGCCGACGCCGATCGAATAACTGACGATCGTCACGTCCTTGCCCGGCTTCATGATCCGCGCCTTGCCGATCGGCAGCACGAAATCGTCGAGCTTGGGCACGTCGAAGCTGCGCCCGTACATCAGCTCGTTTTCGAGGAAGACGACCGGATCCTGGGTGCGGATCGCCGCCTTGAGCAAGCCCTTGGCATCGGCGGCGTCATAGGGCGCGATCACGATCAGGCCGGGAACGCTGGCATACCAGGGGCCGTAATTCTGCGAATGCTGCGCGCCGACGCGGCTGGCAGCGCCGTTGGGACCGCGGAACACAACCGGGCAACGCATCTGGCCGCCCGACATGTAATTGGTCTTGGCCGCCGAATTGATGATGTGGTCGATCGCCTGCATCGCGAAGTTGAAGGTCATGAACTCGACGATCGGGCGCAGGCCGCCCATCGCCGCGCCGGTGCCGATGCCGGCAAAGCCATATTCGGTAATCGGTGTGTCGATCACGCGCTTGGCACCGAATTCCTCGAGCAGCCCCTGCGTGACCTTGTACGCACCCTGATATTCGGCGACTTCCTCGCCCATCACGAAGACCCGGGGGTCCGCCCGCATCTCTTCGGCCATCGCGTCGCGCAGCGCTTCGCGGACGGTGGTCTTCACCATTTCGGTCCCGGCTGGGATCTCGGGCTGGCGCTCGCCGGTCTTCTCCGCCGACTGCGTCAGCTGGGTCGTGCCGGTTTCCTTGGGTTCGGCCGCGCCGCCGCCGGCGGTGATCGGCTCGGCCTGCTGGTCCGACGGCGTTTCGGTTTTCGGAGTCTCGGCCTTGGGCGCGGGCGCAGCGGAAGCGTCCTCACCTTCCTCGGCGATCATCGCGATGACCGTTCCGACCTTCACGCCATCGGTGCCCTCGGCAACCAGGATTTGCGACACGATGCCTTCGTCGATCGCCTCGAATTCCATCGTCGCCTTGTCGGTTTCGATCTCGGCAAGGATGTCGCCCGATTTGACCGCGTCGCCTTCCTTGACCAGCCACTTGGCCAGCGTGCCCTCTTCCATCGTGGGCGACAGCGCCGGCATCTTCAGTTCGATCGCCATCTCAATACTTCTCCACCAGGACGTCGGTGTACAATTCGGCCGGAGCGGGCTCGGGGGTCGATTCGGCGAAATCGGCGGCTTCGTTCACCACCTTGCGGATCGCCTGCTCGGTCGCCTTCAATTCGGCCTCGGTCACGCCGATCGCTTCGAGCTCGCGCTTGAGCGCCTCGATCGGGTCGGACTTGTCGCGCATCGCCTGCACTTCCTCGCGCGAGCGGTATTTCGCCGGATCGGACATCGAATGGCCGCGATAGCGATAGGTCTTCATCTCGAGGATGATCGGCCCCTTGCCAGCGCGGACCCATGCCAGCGCCGTCTCGGCAGCGGCACGGCAGGCGAGTACGTCCATGCCGTCGATCTGCAGCCCCGGGATGCGGAAGCTCTCACCGCGCTTGTAGAGCTGGTCCTCGGCCGACGCGCGGTTGACCGATGTGCCCATCGCGTATTGGTTGTTCTCGATCACGAAGATGATCGGCAGCTTCCACAGCTCGGCCATGTTGAAGCTCTCGTACACCTGGCCCTGGTTCGCGGCGCCGTCGCCGAAATAGGTCAGGCAGACGCCGCCATCCTCGTCATACTTGTGCTTGAACGCAAGCCCGGCGCCGAGCGACACCTGCGCACCGACGATACCGTGGCCGCCGAAGAACTTATGCTCGGTCGAGAACATGTGCATCGACCCGCCCTTGCCCTGCGAGATACCCGCAGCGCGCCCGGTCAGCTCGGCCATGATCACCTTGGGATCGATGCCATAGGCCAGCATATGGCCATGGTCGCGATAGCCGGTGATGACGCTGTCCTTGCCGGGCTGCAGCGCCGACTGGAGCCCCACCGCGACGGCCTCCTGGCCGATATACAGATGGCAGAAGCCGCCGATCAGGCCGAGGCCATAGAGCTGGCCGGCCTTTTCCTCGAAGCGGCGGATCAGCAGCATCTGCTGGTAGAAATCGAGAAGCTCTTCTTTCGAGGCTTCGTAGCGCGTGGGCTGTTCGGGCCGCTCGCGATTGGGGGTTGCGGGTTCGCTGTTGGCGGTACGCGCCGGTGCCTTGGCCACGATCGGATAAACCTCGTTCCTGGGGAGCGGGAAGCAGTGGAGGCGGCTATAAGCGCGTTTGTCCGGGATGCGCAACGCCGTAGGGGATTTTCCGCGTGTGGGTGGCAGGTGCCGCATATCGTCCGCAGCGTTCTCGGACACCCTCCCCCGTTCGTTTTGAGCGAAGTCGAGAAACGCTGATGAAGCGCCAAGCCCGGTTTCTCGACTTCGCTCGAAACGAACGGAAAGGCGATACGGTCAGCTGCGCAAAATCAGTTCAGCGGAACGATGATCTCGTCGGGATGTGCGACG
The DNA here is from genome assembly GCF_026167545.1 of Sphingomonas sp. S1-29. Classification (NCBI taxonomy): domain Bacteria; kingdom Pseudomonadati; phylum Pseudomonadota; class Alphaproteobacteria; order Sphingomonadales; family Sphingomonadaceae; genus Sphingomonas; species Sphingomonas sp. S1-29. The sequence goes on from NZ_CP110678.1 coordinate 743,050, forward strand.
TTCAGTTCCTTGCGGACCAGTTCGTCGACCATGTCGGGGTTTGCGCCGCGCTGCGGATCGAGCAGCCGCACTTCGTTGCGCAGTTCGGCGCGGCGCTTTTCGAGCGCGGCGAACTCGACCTCCTTGCGCTCGATCTGGCGGGTATATTCGCGATAGGCGACGACGCCATTGGGGCCGAGCACCGCATAATAGCCGAAGAACCCCATGAAAATGATCGCGAGCGCCGGCATGCCCGCGCTCTGCAGCATCATCTGGAGCTTCGATTTCTGGGCGACGCGGAGCATCGCCCAGCTATCGACGCTTACGCTCCGCGAATCAAGCGAAGTTGCGCAGGATGTCGCGCCCGGCATAGCGCGCCGAATCGCCCAATTCCTCCTCGATGCGGATCAGCTGGTTGTACTTGGCCAACCGGTCCGACCGCGCGAGGCTGCCGGTCTTGATCTGCCCGCAATTGGTGGCGACCGCGAGATCGGCGATCGTCGTATCCTCGGTCTCGCCCGAACGATGCGACATTACCGCGGTATAACGCGCACGATGCGCCATGTTCACCGCCTCGAGCGTCTCGGTAAGCGTCCCGATCTGGTTGACCTTCACCAGCAACGAATTCGCCAACCCGCGTTCGATGCCGTCAGCCAGCCGCTCGGGATTGGTGACGAACAGGTCGTCGCCGACGATCTGCACCTTGGCGCCGAGCTTGTCGGTGAGCAGCTTCCAGCCCTCGAAATCATCCTCGGCCATGCCGTCTTCGATCGACAGGATCGGGTAGCGCCCGGCCAGATCGGCGAGATACTCGGCCATCGCATGCGGCGTCAGCGTGCGGCCCTCGCCCGCCAGCACATACTGGCCGTCCTTGAAGAATTCGGTCGCGGCGCAGTCGAGCGCCAGCATCACGTCCTCGCCGGGGCGATAGCCCGCCTTCTCGATGCTCGACATAATGAAGTCGAGCGCTTCGGTCGCGCTGGCGATGTTCGGCGCAAAGCCGCCCTCGTCGCCGACCGAGATCGACAGCCCCTTGTCGGACAGCCCCCTCTTGAGCGTGTGGAAGATTTCGGCACCGCAACGCACCGCCTCGGCGATGCTGTCGGCCCCCACCGGCATCACCATGAATTCCTGAAAATCGATCGGATTGTCGGCGTGTTCGCCGCCATTGATGATGTTCATCATCGGCACCGGCAACAGATGCGCGCCGATCCCGCCGACATAGCGATACAGCGGCAGCCCGCGCGCTTCGGACGCAGCCTTGGCGACCGCCAGGCTGACGCCCAGGATCGCGTTGGCGCCCAGCCGGTGCTTGTTCGCGGTGCCGTCGAGCTCGATCATCGTCTGGTCGACATCGGCCTGATCCTCGGCCTCCATCCCCAGCACCGCCTCGGCGATCTCGGCGTTCACCGCCTCGACCGCCTGGGTGACGCCCTTGCCCATCCAGCGATCCTTGTCGCCGTCGCGGCGCTCGACGGCCTCGTGCGCACCGGTCGAGGCTCCCGAGGGCACCGAGGCGCGGCCGAAGCTGCCGTCTTCGAGCAACACGTCGACCTCTACGGTCGGGTTCCCTCGGCTATCGAGGATTTGGCGGGCATGGAGGTCGATGATTGCGGTCACGTAACGGTCTCCCTATGTCGGTTGGGACCAGAATGGCGCCGCCGCCTGTATCGGGTTCGTAGTCGGCGGGCAATTCGTCAGCGTGATGGAACCGCGAAGGCGCCCTGCGGTTCTTCGTTCGAACGACGGAGGATATCCCAATGGTAGACAATACGAACGGTAGCCAGCCAACCGGCTTCGAACCGCCCAAGCCCACTGCACCGACCGACACGGTCAGCTTCCAGCCCGCACCCAAGCTCGAAACCGCCGGCAATGTCGATTTCGACGCCGCGTCGGAGATGGGCTCGAGCGAGGCCAAGCGCACCGCCGCCGAGACGATCAAGGAAGAAGCTAGCAAGCTTGGCAGCCAGGCGGCCGACAAGGCGCGCTCGTTCGCCGGCGACGGCAAGGCGAAGGCATCGGGCGCGCTCGACGAATTCTCGCGGATGATGAGCGATGCGGCCGACACGGTCGATGAAAAGCTCGGCGCGCAATATGGCCAATATGCGCGGTCGGCCGCCGACCAGATCGGTGGCTTCGCCGAAACACTCCGTGATAAGGAAGTCGACGAGCTGCTCGACGATGCCCGCGTCTTCGTCCGCAAGAGCCCGGCGATTGCGATTGGCACCGCTGCAGCGCTCGGCTTCGTGCTGGCGCGGATCATCAAGGCGGGTGTCGATGGCGTCGCCGACGCGAGCGATCCCACCGTCGGTGGCACTCCGCGCGCGTGACGCGTTGGGCGACATCGCGAACGGGGAGCGACGGCATGGCGATCGGCGGTGACCCGCAACAACCGGGCGTGACCACCTTGGTCGCGCGCACGGTCGAGGATGCCAAGCGCTGGAGTCAGGCCGAGCTCGCCTATTACAAGGCGTTGGCCGGCGATCGTGGCGGTGATGCTGGGGTTGGCATCGGCTTCGGCGTTGCGGCATTGGCCCTCGCACAAGCCGCACTGATCGCGGCGCTGGTGGGCATCGTGCTCACGCTGACCCCGGTGATCGGGCCGGGCTGGGCGACGTTGGTAGTGGTATTTGCCACCCTCGCATTGGCGGGTCTGCTGAGCTGGCTGGCGCTGGGCAAGCTCCGCCGCGCGACGCGTCCGGTGTCGGACATGACGTCATGAGCGCGAAGGTACAGATGGCGCGGCGCGAAGCCGATGCAGCACGGGCGGTATTGGTGGCCGACGTCAACGCCGTCCGCCATGCGCTCACCCCCGCGGTGATCGCCGATCGCGTCAGCGTAAAAGCGGCGACCGCGATCGAGAGCGCCAACAGCGAAATCCGGGCGCGCCCGGGGGCGGCTGCGGCGGGGCTGGCGGCGGTGCTGCTGTTCGCGGCGCGGCATCGGCTGTTCCGCCGCCGCCGTGCGGTGCAGCCTGAAGACCAATTGAGCCAGGAATTTCCGACCATCAGCCGGCAGGACGCCGCTAAGCAAGGAATGTGAACATGACCGACCACGACCACTCGATCGTCGATCGTACCAAGGACGCCGCAGCACAGGCATTCGACACGACCAAGGCGCAAACCGCGCTCGCCGTCGACAAGACGCGTGAAACCGTCGTCCATGCGTATGACACGACTCGCAAGACCACCGGCGACGCGGTGCATCAGGCAGTCGACGGCATCGAATCGAACCCGCTGGCAGCATTGGTCGGCGGTATCGCAGTCGGCGTCGCGATCGGCGCGTTGCTGCCGCGCACCCAAGCCGAAGCGCGGCATCTGGGGCCGATTGGCAAGCGCCTGAACGAAAGCGCGAGCGCTGCGGTGCGCGCCGCACGCGATCAGGGTAAGCAGGAGCTCAGCGGGCTCGTTCCCGACAAGAGCAACGCCAAGGAAAAGGCGGGCTCGGTCGTCGAAGCCGTGATCCAGGCTGCACGCAGCGGCGCCAAGACCGTTTGAACCCTGGCTGCGCCGCGGTGCAGCATCTGACGGGTTGAGGATTTCGCCCCGTGCTTTATGCGCGGGGCGAATTTGCAACAACCGGAAGGCCCAAGCGATGAGCAAGCTGCATCTGGTGTTCGGCGGCCGCGTGGCTGATCCGCGGACGCTCGATTTCAACGATCTGGAGACGATCGACATCGTCGGGGTCTTCGCCGACTATGCGAGCGCCGAAAAGGCCTGGCGCGGCGCCGCCCAGCGGACCGTCGACGATGCCGAGATGAAATATGTCGTGGTGCATCTGCACCGGCTGCTCGAGCCCGATCGCGAATTGGTTCGGGGGGTTTGAACCAAGGGGCGGGTCCCACCGCCCCAACGCTTCCCGTTCGTTTCGAGCGAAGTCAAGAAACCGCTAACAGCGCCGCTCGGTGAAACCGTTTCTCGACTACGCTCGAAACGAACGGGTCGGGGACTCCAGCATCAAGCCTCGCGCCACTGCCACTCGAGCAACGGCCGAACCAGCACCACGCCAGCGATAAACCCGCCGACATGCGCCGCCGCCGCAATCGGCGAGTCGGTCCCCGCTGTCAGAAACCCGATCAGCAGGTTGATCGCGGTCCACGCCCCAATTAGCCACATGATCTGCACCATACGCGGCGAGAACGGCCCGATCGCGCCGGTGCGCTGGCGCCCGTACAGGATCGCGTACGCCCCGACGATTGCCGACACCGCACCGCTCGCACCGATCATCGGTTGGGTCGAATTCGGATCAAGCAGCCAGTGCGCGGCGACAGACGCAACGGCTCCGACCAGATACAGCGCGAGTATCCCGCGCGTGCCGATCGCGATCTCGGTCGCCTTCCCGACGATCAGCAGCATCACCATGTTGAACAACAGGTGGGTGAACCCGCCATGCACCAGCGTGGCACTGAACGGCGTCAGCCATGCCGGCAGCAAGCCGGCGTCGTTGAGAAATGCCGCCTCGGCACCACCGAAACGCGCAGGAATGAACCCGGCATATACCGCAGTATAATCGACATTGCCGGTCAGGATCAGCGCCAGGCCGATGAACGCCGTCACCGCCCCGATCGCGGCGGTGGCGGGCGCCTTTGCGAGCATCGGTGTCAGATGAACTCGATCTTCGACACGACGTAATAGCGATCGCCCGACGGCACCGTCACTTCGACCTCTTCGTCGACCTTGCGGCCGATCAGCGCGCGGCCCAGCGGCGAGTTATAGCTGATGCGGCCGGTCTTGGCGTCGGCCTCGGTCTGGCCGACGATCTGGTACTTCACCGGCTTGTCGTCGTCGTCGAGCAGCGTCACCGTCGCACCGAACACAATCTTGTCGCCCGAAAGCTCCTTGGGATCGATGATCTGCGCGCGGCTCAATTTATCCTCGATGTCCGACAGCGACGCCTCGATCTGGCCCTGGCGTTCCTTGGCGGCGTGATATTCGGCGTTTTCCGAAAGATCGCCATGCGCGCGCGCTTCCTCGATCGCATCGACGATCAACGGACGTTCGGCCTTCAACCGCTTGAGCTCGACACTCAGGGTCTCATACCCTTCAGCCAGCATCGGCATCTTTTCCACCGTCGCCATGTCGTCAATCCTTGATAAGTCGCTTATCGCGCGATCCCGAACGGGTCGCCCGCACCGATGTTCCTGTGGGTTGGGATCAATTGTGCAGTCGCGAATAATAGGATTGTAGCGGCCTTACTTCAAGAGATTGTCGCGAAAGTGCCTCCATCGCGCGCGCCGCGGCGACGCTGGCGGTGGCGGTGGTGAAGTACGGTGTTTTCTGCGCGAGGGCCGAGCGGCGGATATCCGACGAATCCTTGAGCGATTGCCAGCCTTCGGTGGTGTTGAAGATCAGGTCGACGCGCTGGTCGAGAATCCGATCGACGATGTGCGGCCGCCCTTGCGCCACCTTGTTGACGCGCTCGACCGCGATCCCCTGCCCGGCCAGGAAATCGGCGGTGCCGGTGGTGGCGATGATCGTGAAGCCCAGATCGGCGAGGATCCGCACCCCGGGCAGGATCACCGCCTTGTCGCTCGCCTTCACGCTGACGAATACCGTCCCCTTCGATGGCAGGATGGTCCCCGCCCCCAATTGCGCCTTGGCGAAGGCGATCGCGAAATCGGTATCGATCCCCATCACTTCGCCGGTGGACTTCATTTCAGGCGACAGCACCGGATCGACCCCGGCAAAGCGGCCCCAGGGGAATACGGCTTCCTTCACCGCGACATGATCGACGCGCCAGTCGATCTTGGGCAGGTCGGCGAGCATCTCGCCCGCCATCACGCGGGCAGCGATCTTGGCGATCGGCACCCCGATCGCCTTGGCGACGAAGGGCACGGTGCGGCTGGCGCGTGGATTGACCTCGATCAGGTACACCACGCCATCCTTCACCGCGAACTGGATGTTCATCAGCCCGCGTACCGACAGCGCGTGCGCGAGCACGACGGTCTGGCGCTCGATCTCGGCGATGATGTCGGCGGGCAGGCTGTAGGGGGGCAACGAGCACGCGCTGTCGCCCGAATGGACCCCTGCTTCCTCGATATGCTGGAGCACGCCCGCCACCACGACATCGGTGCCGTCGCAGATCGCATCGACATCGACCTCGATCGCGTCGCGCAGATACTGGTCGATCAATACCGGCGAATTTCCAGACACTTGCACCGCAGTCTGGATATAGGATTCGAGCTGCGGCGTGCCGTCGACGATCTCCATCGCGCGCCCGCCGAGCACATAGCTTGGGCGCATCAGCACCGGATAACCGATCCGTTCGGCAACCGCGATCGCCTCTTCGCGGCTGCGCGCGATGCCGTTGGCGGGCTGTTGCAGCTTGAGCTTGGCGATCAGCGCGGCGAAGCGCTCGCGGTCCTCGGCCAGGTCGATCGCGTCGGGGCTGGTGCCGAGGATCGGGATCCCCGCATCCTCGAGCGCCTGCGCCAGGTTGAGCGGGGTCTGGCCACCGAACTGGACGATCACCCCGACCAGCGTGCCGTTGCTCTTCTCGACCTCGAGGATCTCGAGCACGTCCTCGGCGGTCAGCGGCTCGAAATACAGCCGGTCGCTGGTGTCGTAATCGGTGCTGACGGTCTCGGGGTTGCAGTTGACCATGATCGTTTCATAGCCGGCATCGGCCAGCGCGAAGCAGGCGTGGCAGCAGCAATAATCGAACTCGATCCCCTGGCCGATCCGGTTGGGTCCGCCGCCCAGGATCACGATCTTCTTCCGATCGGTGGGCATGCTCTCGCATTCGGGCTCGCCGAAGCTCGGGCCTTCGTAGGTCGAATACATATAGGGCGTCTTGGCGTCGAATTCGGCGGCGCAGGTGTCGATCCGCTTGAAGACCGGGCGCACGCCCAGCTTGTGGCGCAGTGCGCGCACTTCCTTCTCGGTCACGCCGCCGGTCATCGCGACCACCGCCTCGTGGATCAGCCCCGATCCGCGCGCGATCGAGCGTTCGCTGCCGCCGCGCAGGTTCGCCGATTGCAGCGCAAGATAAGCCAGGCGCTTGTCGCTGAAGCCCATCGCCTTCAACCGGCGCATCCCCGCCGCGTCGCGCGGCAGGCCGCCCGCGCGCACTTCGTTCTCGGCGAGCACGATCTCCTCGATCCGCGCCAGGAACCAGGGGTCGTATTTGGCGATCGCATGCACCTCGGCAACGCTCATGCCCTCGCGCAGCGCCTGCGCCGCGACCAGCAGCCGGTCGGGCGTCGCCACCGAAAGCGCCGCCTCGATCTCCGCGCGCGGTGCGCCGACCAGCCGGTCGACATCGTTGAAGCCCGAAAGCCCGGTTTCGAGCCCGCGCAACGCCTTCTGCATGCTCTCATGGATGCTGCGGCCGATCGCCATGACCTCGCCGACCGATTTCATCGCGGTCGACAGCACTTCCTCGGCGCCCTTGAACTTCTCGAACGCGAAGCGCGGGATCTTGGTGACGACATAGTCTATCGTCGGCTCGAACGCTGCCGGGGTCGCGCCGGTGATGTCGTTGGTGATCTCGTCGAGCGTATAGCCGACCGCCAGCTTGGCCGCGACCTTGGCGATCGGGAAGCCGGTCGCCTTGCTCGCCAGCGCCGACGAACGCGACACGCGCGGGTTCATCTCGATCACGATCAGCCGGCCATCGGCGGGGTTCACCGCGAACTGGACGTTCGATCCGCCGGTTTCGACGCCGATCTCGCGCAGCACCGCGATGCTGGCGTTGCGCATGATCTGATATTCCTTGTCGGTCAGCGTCAGCGCGGGCGCGACGGTGATCGAATCGCCGGTATGCACCCCCATCGGATCGATATTCTCGATCGCGCACACGATGATGCAATTGTCCGCCTTGTCGCGGACGACCTCCATCTCGAACTCTTTCCAGCCGAGCAAAGATTCCTCGATCAGCACCTCGGTGGTGGGGCTGGCATCGAGCCCGCTGCGGACGATCTCGACGAACTCCTCGCGGTTATACGCGACGCCGCCGCCGGTGCCGCCCAGCGTGAAGCTCGGGCGGATGATCGCGGGCAGCCCGGTATGTTCGAGCGCGGCGAGCGCCTCGTCGACCGAATGCGCGATCGCCGAGCGCGCGCTTTCGAGGCCGATCCGGTCCATCGCGTCGCGGAACTTGATCCGGTCCTCGGCCTTGTCGATCGCCTCGGCATCGGCGCCGATCATCTGGACGCCGTATTTCTCGAGCGTGCCGTCCTGCGCAAGCGCCAGCGCGGTGTTGAGCGCAGTCTGCCCGCCCATCGTCGGCAGGACGGCGTCGGGCCGCTCCTTGGCGATGATCTTGGCAACGATCTCGGGGGTGATCGGCTCGACATAGGTGGCGTCGGCCAGGTCAGGATCGGTCATGATCGTCGCCGGGTTCGAATTGACCAGGACGATGCGATAGCCCTCTTCCTTGAGCGCCTTGATCGCCTGCGTGCCCGAATAATCGAACTCACAGGCCTGGCCGATGACGATCGGCCCCGCGCCGATGACGAGGATCGAGGAGATGTCGGTGCGTTTGGGCATGTCTAAGCCTTCGCTGTGTTTGCGCTTGCGGAGGAGACCTCTATGTCTCCGTCTTCGGTCTTCAAAACCGTTAAGAAAACTTCGCCGCCAGCCAAGATAAAGTGGTGAAGAAGCCAACTCCACACGGAAACGATATCTCGGAGTAGATCCATTCTGTGCTTGTCAAACTTGTCGACCGTGATCGGAATGTAAGGGTTCATTTCATGGAGCCAGCGGTGCGTACGTCGATATATAACCCGCACCTGATCGACAGATAAGTTGTCACTTTCATTCTTCACCATGTGGTGTTGAACGTCGACCGCCTCTGAAGGCGGATTTTCGCGGCTAATCGCGAACGGGAAAATCACGGGCGCGCGCTTTGCCACCTTCGAAAAGATCTTGTCGGCGTTCCACTGCCCGACGGCATCTCGTGGCACACTCTTCAACCCATTTTCCATCGCAACAAGACAACCAAATGCCACGCCTTCGATGGACTTCCTCAGGTGGAACGCTGCAGTCTCGAGCTCCGCATAATCAGACGTTGGCGACAGCTTCAACTTATCCACTATCTCGAAGCGAGCCCTGACGTTTCGCATGAGCAAGCGATACTGCTGAAGCGTCTTCTCCCGCAGTTCCTCGTCATTCACCGTAGATTTCCGACAAACCGCTCGAACAGATACAAGCTATCCTGCGGTCCCGGGCTAGCCTCGGGGTGATATTGCACGCTGAACGCCGGGCGGTCGGTCAACTCGAAGCCGGCGTTCGATCCGTCGAAGAGCGACACATGCGTCTCACGCGCGGTGTCGGGCAGCGTGTCGGTCAGCACCGCGAAGCCGTGGTTCATGCTGGTGATCTCGACCACGCCGTCGGCCAGCCGCTTGACCGGATGGTTCGCGCCGCGATGGCCCTGGTGCATCTTGGTGGTCTTTGCCCCCACTGCTAGCCCGAGCAACTGGTGGCCAAGGCAAATGCCGAACACCGGCATCTTGTCGTCGAGCAGGCGGCGGATGACGGGAACGGTATAGTCGGCGGTCGCGGCGGGGTCGCCGGGGCCGTTCGACAGGAACACGCCGTCGGGCTCGAGCGCCATCACCTGGTCATAGGTCGCGGTGGCGGGGAGCACCGACACCCGCGCGCCGGCGGCGACGAGATTGCGGAAGATGTTGCGTTTGGAGCCGTAGTCGATCGCGACGACGTGGGGTTGGGCGTGGGTTGGTTTCTCGACTTCGCTCGAAACGAACGGGGGGTGTTCGCTCGAAACTGGCGAGGTTTCCTGAGAGCCGCCCTCTCCTATTCCGTTCGCTTCGAGCGAAGTCGAGAAGCCCTTCGACGTGTCATACCCCGCGCCCAGCTTCCACAAGCCGCCTTCCCAGCCATAATGCGTCTCGCACGATACGGTCTTGGCGAGGTCCATGCCCTCGAGCCCCGGCCATGCCCGCGCCATCCGCAGCAGCGAATCGAGATCGAACACCCCGTCGGCGGCATAAGCGATCACGCCGTTGGGCGCGCCGCCGGTGCGGATGCGGCGGGTGAGCGCGCGGGTGTCGATGCCCGACAGGCCGATGCGGTTATGCGCCTTCATCCAATCATCGAGCCGCTGCACGCTGCGAAAGTTCGAAGGCTCGGTCACGTCGGCGCGCACGATCATGCCCAAAGCATGCGGATCGTCGGCCTCGACATCGTCTGCATTGGTGCCAGTATTGCCGATATGCGGGAAGGTGAAGGTGATGATCTGCCCGGCATAGGAAGGATCGGTCATCACCTCCTGGTATCCGGTCATCGCGGTGTTGAAGCAGACTTCGCCGACCGCGGCACCCTCGGCGCCGAAGCCGCGGCCCCACAGCATCTCGCCGCTGGCGAGCACCAAAACCCCCGTGGCTCCTTCAGGCGCGGACATGGGTTTAGGCTCGGCCATGGACGGGGGCACTCCGGTGTGTTGGTTCCAGCGATGTCGCTAAGCGGTCCGGCTAGACCCCCGGTCCCGCCCCGTCAACCGGTGACGGACAACCGCGCATCGGCTAAGCTCTCCGGCTTGCCCGCACGAGAGGCCCATACATGATTCGCGACGACATCAAGACCGCCCTCATCACCGCGATGAAGGGCGGCGACAAGGCTACCACCGGCACGATCCGCCTGATCCAGAGCGCGATCAAGAACCGCGACATCGAAGCGCGCACCGGCGCCTCGCCCGACGACGACGACGTGCTGGTGGTCGAAGTGCTGCAGAAAATGGTGAAGCAGCGCCGCGAATCGATCGGGATGTTCGAAAAGGGCGACCGCCAGGAACTCGCCGACGCCGAAGCCGCCGAAGTCGTGGTGATCGAACGCTTCCTGCCGCGCCAGATGGACGCGGCCGAGACCGCGGCTGCTGTCGAGGCGATCAAGGCGGAATTGGGCGCTACGGGCATGAAGGACATGGGCCGGGTGATGGCCGAGCTGAAGGCGCGGCACGCGATGACGCTCGACATGAGCAAGGCGAGTGGGGCGGTGAAGGCGGCGTTGGGCTGAGATGGAGGGCGGCGTCCCCCTTCTTCCCCCCTCCCGCTTGCGGGAGGGGCCGGGGGTGGGCACGGTCGAAGGCATCCGCCGCCCGACGATCCGCGCGCAGGAACTCAGGCGCACCGCTACCCCCGCCGAACGCATGCTCTGGCGCTATATCGGCGCATCGCGTCTGGGGGTGAAGTTCAGCCGGCAGATGCCGGTCGGCCCGTATATCTGCGATTTTCTTTCGCGGTCGCACCGAGTGGTGATCGAGCTTGATGGGTATAGCCATGATCTGACCATCCAGGAGGACGCCACGCGCGACGCGTTTTTGCGGTCGCGCGGATTGCGGGTGCTGCGGTTCGCGAATGCGGATGTTTTGGGGAATGTCGAGGGTGTGTTGGAGGCGATACGGGTTGCGTTATCGATAGCCCCACCCCCGGCCCCTCCCGCAAGCGGGAGGGGGGAAGAATGAGCGTGCCATCGCTCTTCGCTGCCATGTCCCCCTCCCGCTTGCGGGAGGGGCTAGGGGTGGGCATTGCCTCGCTCCCAACCCCATGACCCTAACCCCCGCCTTCCTCGACGAACTCCGCGCCCGCACCACGCTCTCGAGCCTCGTCGCGCGCACCGTGAAGCTCCAGCGCGCAGGCCGCGAGTTCCGGGCGTGCTGCCCGTTCCACAACGAAAAATCCCCGAGCTTCTACGTCAACGACGACAAGGGCTTCTACCATTGCTTCGGCTGCGGCGCGCATGGCGATGCGATCCGGTGGATGACCGATCACCAGGGCCTGCCCTTCATGGACGCGGTCAAGGAACTCGCGGGGGTGGCCGGGCTCGACGTCCCTGCCCCCGACAAGCGCTCGGCCGAACGTGCCGAGCGCGCCAAGGGGCTGCACGAGGTGATGGCCGATGCCGCCGCGTGGTTCACCGAGCAATTGCACGGCCAGGGCGGCGGCGAAGCGCGGGCGCTGCTCGAACGCCGCGGGATCAACGCCGCCACCGCCGCGACCTTCGGGCTTGGCTTCGCCCCCGACAGCCGCGGCAAGCTGCGCGCCGCGCTCAAGGACTATGGCGATCCGCTGCTGATCGAGGCCGGGCTGCTGATCCAGGTCGAGAACAAGGAACCCTATGACCGGTTTCGCGGGCGGCTGATGATCCCGATCCGCGACCCGCGCGGGCGGGTGATCGCGTTCGGCGGACGGATCATCGGCGACGGCGAGCCCAAATATCTGAACTCCCCCGAAACCCCGCTCTTCGACAAGGGCCGCACGCTCTACAATCTCGACCTCGCCCAGCCCGCCGCGCGCAAAACCGGGCGGGTGATCGCGGTCGAGGGCTATATGGACGTCATCGCGCTCGCGCAGGCGGGGTTCGGCGAGGCGGTCGCGCCCTTGGGCACCGCGATGACCGAATCGCAGCTCGAACGACTTTGGCGGATGACCGACGTGCCCTTGCTCTGCTTCGACGGCGATTCGGCGGGGCAGAAGGCGGCGATCCGCGCCGCGACGCGCGCGATGCCGATGCTCGCGCCGGGGCGAAGCCTTGCCTTCGTGACGCTACCGCAGGGCCAGGATCCCGATGATCTGGTGCGCGCCGCCGGCCCCGCCGCCTTCGAGGCACTGGTCGCCAAGGCGCAGCCTTTGGTCGAGCGGATATGGAGCCACGAGGTCGCCGCCGAACCGCTCACCACCCCCGAACAACGCGCCGGGCTCAAGCGCCGCCTCTCCGATCTCGCGAGCAGCATCGCCGATCCCGGCGTGCGCGACGAATATCACGCCGATTTCCGCAACCGCTTCGACGATATGTTCGCGCGCAAGCCCGCGCCGCGCCGGCCCTTCCAGCCGCAGCGCCCCGGCGGCCGCTTCGACAAGGGCCGCGGCGGGTGGAAGCTGCCCGATCCGCCCGCGACCGAAGGCACGCGCGACGTGAGCACTGGCGGGATCGACCCGGTGCTCGCACGCGCAGTGCTCGCCGGGCTGATCCGCCATCCGGCGCAAATCGCGCGGCATATCGAGATATTGGGCAGCCTGAAGCTCGCCAACGCCACCCTTGCGCGCCTGTTCGAAGCGGTGATCGATGTTGCGCTGGAAGATCAGGCGCTTGATAGCGGCCATGTCCTCACCATATTGGCGAGGTCCGGTTTCGATCAGGTGGCAAGCGACTTGTTGCGCGCCGATAGCCTGCCGTTCACGTTCACCCAGGGTCACGCCGACGAGGCGCAGGCTATGGCCGACCTGAACGAGGCGATCGCGGTGATGGTGGCACGCCCCCGGGTCGATGCCGCACTGATGGAAGCGACACTGGCGGTACAGACGGGCTTCACCGACGAAGCCTATACGCGGCAGATAGCATTGGTGCATGAACGCGCCCGGCTGGAGGCGCGGCTTGCAAATCTGATGCTGGCGGACGAAGACGACGAAACGCTTGGGTGATTGAGGGCAGTTAATGGCGAAAGCGAACATGGCGGAAGTTGCCGAAGGTCCTGAATCGGGCGACGCACCGCTGATCGACCTGAACGAAGGACCGATCAAGAAACTGGTCGCGCGCGCCAAGAAGCGTGGCTACATCACGGTCGACCAGCTCAACGAGATGCTGCCGCAGGACCAGATGTCGAGCGAGCAGATCGAAGACGTGATGTCGTCGCTCAACGACATGGGCATCAACGTCGTCGAGAACGAGGAAGGCGGCGAAGACGCCGAGGCCGAAGAGGATACCCCCGACGAAGTCGAGGCGACCGACGGCCAGGACGACGCCGCGCCTGCGTTCGAAATGGTCAAGAAAAAGGAGACCGTCGATCGCACCGACGATCCCGTCCGCATGTATCTGCGTGAGATGGGCGCGGTCGAACTGCTCAGCCGTGAAGGCGAGATCGCGATCGCCAAGCGGATCGAAGCCGGCCGCGACACGATGATCTTCGGGCTGTGCGAATCGCCGATCACCTTCAACGCGATCATCGGCTGGTCGACCGCGCTCAACGAAGGCACGATGCAGCTGCGCGAGATCCTCGATCTCGATGCGATGCTCTCGAAGGACCCCGCCCCCGAATCGCTGTCCGAGGACGGCGAGGACGATGGCGAGATTTCGGCGAAGAATGCCGGCCCGACCTTCAAGGAAGAAGCCGAGCCCGAGGAAGCCTCGGTCGACGAGGACGACGAATCGAGCGAGCGCCGCACGCCCCGCGCGTCGGACGACGAGGAAGAGGACAACACCCTCAGCCTTGCGCAGATGGAAGAGACGCTCAAGCCGCAGGCGCTCGAGAAATTCGCCTCGATTACCGCGCTCTACAAGAAATTTTCGAAGGTCCAGCAGAACCGGCTCGACGCGATGTCGGCGGGCGCCGACTTCTCGGCCGCCGACGAGCGCAAATATCACAAGCTGCGCGAAGAGCTGACCGCCGAGGTCGAGAGCGTCCAGTTCCACAACGCCAAGATCGAATATCTGGTCGACCAGCTCTACAGCTTCAACCGCCGGCTGACCGCGCTCGGCGGCCAGATGCTGCGGCTGGCCGAGCGCCACAAGGTCAATCGCAAGTCGTTCCTCGACAGCTATGTCGATCACGAGCTCGACGAGAACTGGCTCGCCTCGGTCGCCAAGATCGACAAGAAGTGGAAGGCGTTCGCCGAAACCGAGGTCGATTCGGTCGATCGTATCCGCAACGAGATCGCCGAAATCTCGCAAGCGACCGGCATGGCGCTCGGCGAGTTCCGCCGCATCGTGAATATGGTGCAAAAGGCCGAGCGCGAAGCGCGCATCGCCAAGAAGGAAATGGTCGAGGCGAACCTGCGGCTGGTGATCTCGATCGCCAAGAAATACACCAATCGCGGCCTGCAGTTCCTGGATTTGATCCAGGAGGGCAATATCGGCCTCATGAAGGCGGTCGATAAGTTCGAATATCGCCGCGGCTACAAGTTCAGCACCTATGCGACGTGGTGGATCCGCCAGGCCATCACCCGTTCGATCGCCGACCAGGCGCGGACGATCCGCATCCCGGTCCACATGATCGAGACGATCAACAAGCTGGTGCGCACCAGCCGCCAGTTCCTCCACGAGCAGGGCCGCGAGCCCACGCCCGAGGAAATGGCCGAGCGGCTGAGCATGCCGCTCGAAAAAGTCCGCAAGGTGATGAAGATCGCCAAGGAGCCGATCAGCCTCGAGACGCCGATCGGCGACGAGGAGGATTCGCATCTCGGTGATTTCATCGAGGACAAGAACGCGATCATCCCGGTCGATGCCGCGATCCAGGCCAACCTCAAGGAAACCGTCACCCGGGTGCTGGCAAGCCTCACCCCGCGCGAGGAACGCGTGCTGCGGATGCGCTTCGGCATCGGCATGAACACCGATCACACGCTGGAAGAAGTCGGCCAGCAATTCTCGGTCACGCGCGAGCGTATCCGCCAGATCGAGGCCAAGGCGCTGCGCAAGCTCAAGCACCCCAGCCGCAGCCGCAAGATGCGGTCGTTCCTCGACCAATAGCGGCTGCCGCCCGGAACGCGATCGCGCGTTCCGGGCGCGCTGATTGCGCAAGATAGCTCCGAAACGGATCGACCGGGTTGCCGATCGGCGCCCGCGCATGGCTTTCTCGGGCCATGGCCGCCGAACCGCTCCAGCTCGATCCCAGCGCTTGCGTCACCGCATCGCAGCTCGTCCGTAATTTCGGCGCATGGCAGGAACGCGCGATCGCGCGGCCGGTGTTCGTCATGCGCCGCGGCCAGCCTAGCCTGGTACTCACTTCGTTCGATCTGATGCGGCGGCTGTGCAGCAGCTACGACGCAACCCAACCTTCCACCGCAGACCATCGTGCGCTGCTGCTCGATGCGATGCGCGAGGCGGTGATCGCGGTCGATCTGGTGGGGGATATCGTCGACACCAATCGCGCCGCGCGGCTGGGCTTTGCGATCGGCGAGGCGGCGGCGCGCGGGCGGCCGCTGGCTCGGTTGCTGCCACCCGCGGTCGCGCAATTCCTGCTCGATCAGGGCGCCCGAACGCGCCGAAAGGCCGCTACCGAGCAGGTCGACGTCGCGATCGCCGAGCGCCATTTCTCGGTCGTGATCGCCCCGCACCCCGACGGCCTGTTGCTGATCTTCGAGGACGTCACGCTCGATGTCGCGGCCGAATCGCTGAGCGCGACGGTCGATGCGCTCGACGAAGCGATCGCGATGGCCGGCGGGGTCGCGGCGCTGCGGCTGAACCTGCGCGGCTATGTCGATCCCCCCGCGCCGCCGCTGGCGATGCTGACCGGGCTGGCCGAAACCGGATCGGCATCGATGCGCTTCGTCACCCTCCTAGACATCCCCTCGCGCGCGGCGGCAAGCGACGCGATCGAGGCGACGCTTCGCGAGGGCAAGGGCCGCCGGCTCGCCGCGCGGATGATCCGCCGCGATGCGCCGCCCGTCCCCGTGCGGATCGGGTTCGCGCCGCAGCGCCGCCATCTGGCGATCGAAGCGATCACCGCGCTGTTGGTGGTAGCCGGTGCCGAAGCTGCGGTGGGCGGGTAAGGCTCTAAACCTGGTATTTACGATATTGCGTTAGAGCGGGGGGCTAGGATCGAGGTGCGCCGCGTTGGCAGCGTCGCCGGCGCTTCGCATTTCATACCACCGGGGGAACCATGCCTTTAGACACCGCGCGGATGATCGGCACCAGCGGCGCTTCGGGCGCGCTGTTCGCGGTGGTCGCAGGCGACGGTACCGCTGGGCATCGCTATCCTGCCACGCTGCGCCAGCCGGCAGCGCCGACGCGCGACGTCACCGACATGCTCCATCTCGTCACGATGCTGCACGGGCGGCTTCCGGGGATCATCGACCATGCCGCGCAGCATACCGACCAGCCCGGCGCCAACGCCTGGCTGAGCGAGGCTGCGGCGGGCTTTACCGAGGAGCGCCGGACGCTGGCGATACTCGTCGCGGCATCGGGACCGCTTCCCAGCACCCCCGGCCAGGCCGAGAGCGAGGCCGCAGTGATCGCGCAGCACCACGCGTTCGACATGCTGTCGCAATCCGATCGGCGCGGCTGCGCGCTCGGCACCGCGGCGGCGCTGGTACTCGATTGGCACGCCGTGCGGATGATCCTCGATCGCGCGGCGAGCCGAATGGGAATCGACATCGACGCAGCAGTACTCTCCTCGCCGGTCGATACCGCAATGATGCTCGACGGTTTCGCCGCGACCCCCGCCATCGAACGCGCGTTGCTGTTCGGCGCGCAGCAGTTCGTGGCGCAGCAACGCGGGCTTTGGAGCCTGCTCGAGGCGCGCGCGATCGCCCGCAACCACAGCTGATCCGCGCCGCGGGTTGCGCCGCGCGCGCGCTTGCTCCCCCACGCGCTTGCTCCTAAGTCCCGGGATATTCGAGATCGGACGGGGACGGCGATGCGCTTCGAAGGCACCAGCGACTATGTGGCGACCGACGACCTGAAGGTGGCGGTCAATGCCGCCGTCACGCTGCGCCGGCCGTTGCTCGTCAAGGGCGAGCCCGGCACCGGCAAGACCGTGCTGGCCTATGAAATCGCCCGCGCGGTCGACGCGCCGCTGATCGAATGGAACGTAAAATCGACCACCAAGGCGCAGCAGGGGCTCTACGAATATGATGCGGTAGCGCGGCTCCGCGACGGCCAGCTCGGCGATCCGCGCGTCAACGACATCGGCAATTACATCCGCCGCGGCAAATTATGGGAAGCCTTCACCGCTCCCAAGCTACCGGTGCTGCTGATCGACGAGATCGACAAGGCCGATATCGAATTCCCCAACGATTTGTTGCAGGAACTCGATCGGATGGAATTCCATGTCTACGAGACGGGCGAGACGGTGAAGGCCGTCGAACGCCCGATCGTCGTCATCACCTCGAACAACGAGAAGGACCTGCCCGACGCGTTCCTGCGTCGCTGCTTCTTCCACTATATCAAATTTCCCGATCGCGCGACGATGCAGGCGATCATCGACGTCCATTTCCCGCGCATCCAGCAACTGCTGGTCAACCGCGCGATGGATATCTTCTACGACCTGCGCGAGGTCCCCGGGCTCAAGAAAAAGCCTTCGACCAGCGAATTGCTCGATTGGCTCAAGCTGTTGCTGCACGAGGATATGCCGCTCGAAGTGCTCCAGTCGCGCGACCCGACCAAGGCGATCCCGCCGCTCCACGGCGCGTTGCTCAAGAACGAGCAGGACGTGATGCTGTTCGAACGCCTCGCCTTCATGGCGCGCCGGCAAGGCTGACGCGTTCAGCCGCCATTTGGTTACCTTGGCTTAACTATTCCCGCCAATAGAATGGCTACCGGTCGCGTGTGATGTAGCGGCGGGTAAAGGGAGTAGGCGATGCGTAGGTTCGCTGCGATCTCGATGATGCTGGCGGTCGCGCTCTCGGCACCGGCAGCGCAGGCACGGTCGATCATCCAGGACTATGTCGGCGAATGCGTTCCCTTCGCGCGCGCAGTGTCGGGCATCCAGATCTGGGGCAACGCGCATACCTGGTGGGAGCAAGCCGCAGGCAAATACGACCGCGGCGATCGCCCGCGGATCGGCGCGGTGCTCGTCTTCGCCAACACCGACCAGCTCAAATTCGGCCATGTCGCGGTGGTCAGCCGGATCATCGAGGATCGCACCGTGATGGTCACCCACGCCAATTGGTCGCGCATCGGCGGCAAGCGCGGCCGCGCCGAACAGGACGTGACCTTGTTCGACGTATCGCCGCGCGGCGATTGGAGCCGGGTGAAGGTGTGGTATCGCGACAGCGACGGCCTGGGCGGCAGCAGCTACCCCGTCTACGGCTTCATCTATGGCAAGGGCGGCAAGGCGCCCCCTGCCCGGCCCGCCCCCGAACTCACCAGCGCCCGCCCCGATTATGTCGGATCGCTGATCGACGCCTACGCTCGCTAACTTACGCCTCCTTAACCATGAAGCCGATACGTCCGGGACATGGCGAACCGGAACACAGCGTCGCAAAGCATCGAATATGCTGCGCTCTTAGTCATCGTGGTGATCGCGATTGCGGGTCGCATGGCATATGCCACGGGCGGTCTTTGGCTCGACGAAGCCTGGTCGGCGATCCATGTCTATCGGACCGGATCGATCTTGGGTGTCTTCACATCGATCAATCACGATAATAATCATCACCTGACCTCGGTTTGGCTACAACTCCTCGGCCCGCAGGCATCGCCGCTGGCCCAGCGGGCACTATCGATTGTCTCGGGCGCAGCGAGCGTAGCCGTGGCGGCAGCGATTGGCCGTCGGACCAGCAACGTCGCGGGCTTGGTGGCGGCAACCTTGTTCGCCGTATCGCCGGTATTCGTCACCTATGGCGCCGAAGCGCGGGGCTATGCCTCGATGACGCTGATGGTATTGGTGGCGATCCTGCTGGTCGATCGATGGGCGGCGGGGGAGGCACCGCCGCCGCGCGGGCCGCTGGCGATCGTATTCGCGATCGGCATGCTTTCACAGCTGACGATGTTGTTTGCCTTTTTCGCGATCGGCGGCTGGATCCTCTTCGTGCAACTCGAACGCGCGCGCGGCTGGGCGAGCGTTCGACGAACGCTCGAAATGACCTCCCCCGCCTTGATCGCAATTCTTGCGATCCTGTCGCTGGTGTTCGTCGCACCGATGATAGACGGCAAGGGCATGAGCGTGGGCGCGTATGTGCCATTCACCTGGGCGGCGTATCGCGAGGCGATGATCGGACTCACCGCACACTTGGTCGGTGCACCGCTCCTGCATTCGTGGCCCATCGCAGCCATCCTCGCTTCGCTGGCGGTAGCCGTCGGTATCGCGCTGCCGCGGCGCAGCTTCTATGTGCTCGCCATATTGTGCTTTCCACTCGCGATTGCGGTGCTGCAACCCGCCAATCCAAGTAACGGCCGATATTATATGCTGGTGGCTATCGCCACGCTCGTGATGTGGTCCGACCTGGCGGCGTGGGCATGGCAGCGCGGAACCGGCTTTCGCTACGGGTGCGCAGCACTCTTCTTAGCGTTGGTTGCAGCAAGCATCTCGGTCGACCTTGCGCTGATCCGCGACGCCCGCGGCGATCCCGATGGCGCGATCCGCTGGATCGCAGCAGGCTCACCGGAGGGAAGCTCGGTCATGCTCGAACGAAAAATGGGTAGTGCCGTCTACGAGGTAGCAAGTCGCCGCTCCGGCTATGCGCTACACATCTATATCAACGGTTGCGCACCCGCCGCCTATCTGATCGTTCACCGATTTCGCGCCGAGTCCTTCGGCGACCATTCGTCTTATTGCGGCCATGCCTGGCGCCGGATTGCCGAGGATAGATCGGAAGGCCTGTCCGAAGAAGGCTGGCGGCTATACCAACGCATCGACTGACCGCTTGCCCCGCACGTCATCGCGCGCCACACCCTGCTCCATGTTCCACGGCTTCATCGACGCGCTGCGCGCCGCCGGCATTCCCGCCAGCCTCAAGGAGCATCTGGTCCTGCTCGAAGCGCTCGATCGCGAGGTGATCGAGCGCACCCCCGACGCCTTCTACTACCTCGCGCGCGCCACCTTCGTGAAGGACGAAGGGCTGCTCGACCGTTTCGATCAGGTCTTCGCGCAGGTCTTCCGCGGCGTCGTCGCCCCCGAAACCGACGGCACTACCATCCCCGACGAATGGCTCCGCGCGATCGCCGAGAAATATCTGTCCCCCGAAGAAATGGCGACAATCGAATCGCTCGGCAGCTGGGACGAGATCATGGAGACGCTCAAGCAGCGGCTCGCCGAGCAGCAGGAGCGCCACCAGGGCGGCAACAAGTGGATCGGTACCGGCGGCACCAGCCCCTATGGCAATGCCGGCTACAACCCCGAAGGCGTGCGTATCGGCGGCGAATCGCGGCACAAGCGCGCGCTCAAGGTCTGGGACCAGCGCGAATTCCGCAATCTCGACAGCACCAAGGAGCTCGGCACCCGCAACATCAAGGTCGCGATGCGCCGTCTGCGCCGCTTTGCGCGCACCGCGGCGGCTGATGAACTCGATCTCGACGCAACGATCGAGGGCACCGCCAAGCAGGGCTGGCTCGACGTGCATATGCGCCCCGAGCGGCACAATGCGGTCAAATTGCTGCTGTTCCTCGACGTCGGCGGATCGATGGACCCCTTCATCACGCTATGCGAGGAGCTGTTCTCCGCCGCGACCGGCGAGTTCAAGCATCTCGAATTCTTCTACTTCCACAACTGCCCCTATGAGGGCGTGTGGAAGGACAATCGCCGACGCTTCACCCAGCGCACGCCGATGTGGGACGTGCTCCACAAATATGGCCATGATTATAAGCTGGTGCTAGTCGGCGATGCGTCCATGAGCCCCTACGAGATCACCCACCCCGGCGGCTCGGTCGAACATTTCAACGAAGAAGCGGGCGCGGTGTGGATGCAGCGGCTGATCAGTACCTACCCTTCGGCGGTGTGGCTCAACCCGTTGCCCAGGGATCAATGGGGCTATACCCATTCGATCCGGATCATTCGGGAACTGATGAAGGACCGGATGTACCCGCTGACGCTGACCGGCCTCGACCAAGCGATGCGCGAGCTGGGGCGGAAGGCCTAGAGCCGCGGAAACACCTAAAGCCGTTCCACCGCGCGCTTGAGCTTGCGCAGCATCGCGATGTCGCCCACCGGCACCGCCGCCGCCTCGCTCGCCAGCGCCATCAGCCGCACCGCGCCGAAGCTCGCTGCCAGCCCTTTCAGCCGCCACGCCGCCGCGGTCCACGCCTCGCCCGTTTCGGCGACCATCAGCGCGTGGAGCGCGCGCTGCGTGCTGTCTAGAAACGCCTCACGCAGTTCGGCGATCAGCGCGGGCTCGTCGCCCACCGCCGCCGCCAGCGTCGCATCGATTGCACCCGGATCATAAGCCATCGCAACACCTGCTAAACCGTTCCCGTTAACGCATGGTTTCGCTATCGCGTTTGCAGAAACATGGTACACGATGGCCATGAACGGGGGTTCAACCATCATCGGTCTGCGCGCTGAGCGCGACCCCGCACCCGAGGAATCGGTGCTGCCGCTCGATCACGAATCGATCTATTTGGGCGAGGAAACCGGCGAGCCCGCCCGGCGCGACACTCCCTGGCCAGCGATCGTCGCCGGCGTTGCGCTGCTCGGCTGGTTCGCCTTCGCGGCGTGGCTGTTGTTCGATGGCGCAGCCGCGGCGTTGCCTCCCGTCGCGCTTGTCCAGCTGATCGCCGCGCTGTGCGTGCCCCCCGCGCTCATCGCCATTCTCTACCTCCTCTCCACCCGCAACGGCCGTGCCGAAGCCCGCCGCTTCGGCGCTACCGCGCACGCGATGCGGGTCGAGGCGGCCAGCCTCGAAGTGCGGATCGCCGCGCTGTCCGACCGGATCGAGGGCAACCGCGCCGCGCTCAACGAACAGGCGCATGCGATGATCGCCGCGGGCGAAGAAGCCAGCGAGCGGCTGCAGCATGTCAGCAATCTCGTCGTGCGCGACGTCGCATCGGTCCACGCCGCTGCGCGCACGCTGGGCGAATCCTCCGACACCGCGGGCAAGCGGCTCGCGGTGCTGATCGCGACGATGCCGCGCGCCAATGGCGAACTGCAATCAATGGCCGAAACGCTCGACCGGCTCGGGCTGGCGGCGGGCGAACAGGTGTCGGCGCTCGACGCGCAACTCGGCGCGCTCGCCGAACGCGGCCGCGTCGCCGATGAAGTCACCGGCAACGCGGCGCAGCGGCTCGCGGCGCATATCGCGCGGATGGAAGCCACCAGCGAAAGCGCGGGCGCGCGGCTCGAAGCCGTCACCGCCGATACCTCGGCGGCGGTCGACGCGGTGCTCGATCGCGCGGCGCAGGCGATCGACGAGGCGCGCCGCGGGATCGCCGCGCAGGGCGACGCGATGATGGCGATGCTCACCACCAACCAGGCGACGCTCGACCGCGTCGGGCGCGAGGGGATGGAGACGCTCGCAGCGCGCCTCGCCACCGTAGAGGAAGCGATCGGCCGGATCGCGGTGGTGCTCGATCGCGAGCGCGACCATGCCGACCTGTTGTTCGATACGCTCGACACCAATGTCGCCAGCGCCACCGCGCAGCTCGACCTGCTCCATGAAACCGGCGTCCGGCGGGCGGGGTCGCTCGCCCAGTCGGTCGCGACGGTCAGCGTCGGGCTCGATGCGATGCGCGATTCGATGCAGGCGGGCAATATCGTCGCCGCAGCGACGATCGAGCGCGCCGAAGGCCTGCTGACCGCGCTCGATGCCGCGGTGCGCGAAATCGACGAGACGCTGCCCCAGGCGCTCGCGCGCCTCGACGCGCGCGTCGGCGAAAGCCGCGCGATCGTCGGCGCCGCCAAGCCCGAACTGCTCGCGCTGGTCAACGCCGCCGCGAGCACCCACGACGCGATCGACGCGATCAACACCACCGTCGGCGCGCAGCGCGACACGCTGGTGGCGCTGTCGGCGGCCTTGGTCGAGGCGCTGGGCACCGGCAGCGAGCGGATCGACGGCATCCAGCAGGCGATCGAAAGTACGATCGCACAGACCCGCGACTTCGCCGACGATGCGGCACCGCGGCTGGTCGAGGCGCTGGTGCGGATCCGCGAAACCGCAGGCGCCGCGACCGAACATGCGCGCACCAGCCTCGCCAGCGTCATTCCCGAAGCCGCGACCCGGCTCGAAACCGCGTCGGTTCAGGCGCTCGCGCGCGCGATCGACGAAGCGGTTACGCGCCAGCTCGGCCTGCTCGGCCAGGCCGCCGACGACGCGGTCCGCGCCGCCAACCGCGCCTCGGCGCAAGTGGGTGAACAGATGGCGAGCATCGTCGAAGCCACCGCACGGATCGACGATCGGATCGAGGAAGCGCGCAGCGAGCGCGAGACCGCCGACCGCGACAGCTTCGGCCGCCGCGTGTCGCTGCTGATCGAAGCGCTCAACTCGGCCTCGATCGACATCGCACGCGCGCTCTCGTCGGACGTGTCGGACACCGCCTGGTCGGCGTATCTGAAGGGCGATCGCGGCGTCTTCACCCGCCGCGCGGTCAAGCTGATCGAACCCGGCCAGCTGCGCGAGATCGCGAACCTCTACGATTCGGACGACGACTTCCGCGACCAGGTGAACCGCTACATCCATGATTTCGAAGCGATGCTGCGCCAGGTGCTGGCGCACCGCGACGGCTCACCGCTGGGAGTGACGTTGCTGTCGTCGGATGCCGGGAAGCTGTACGTGGCGCTGGCGCAAGCGATCGAGCGCCTGCGGGCGTAATTTCTCCCCTCCCTGGAAGGGAGGGGTCGGGGGTGGGTCGAAGCCTGGAGCTACGGAACCCGCAGATCCCGAACAGACCGTATCGCGAGCACTCTACCCACCCCCAGCCCCTCCCTTGCAGGGAGGGGAGCTTCACACCGGCCAGCCCCTCCCTTCCAGGGAGGGGAGCGACCGTCACCGCCCGCGTGCGTTCACAAAGTCGAGCATCTCGGCGGTCACCCACCCATTCACGTAATTCGCGTAGAACGCACCGAACAGCACCGCCGACACGATCGTCGTCAGCAGTGCCACCCGCCCGGCGTTGAAATGCGTCGGCGCGCTGTCGGCCTGGCCCGGTATCCGGTCGATCCCAGCTTCTTCGGTGGTCCGCACGCCGAACGGCAGCACGAAGAACACCGACAGCGCCCAGAAGAGGAAGTAGATCGCCATCGCCGATTGCCAGGCCATCGCGTCAGCCCTCGATCATCAGCACATCGACCACGGGCTTCTTGCCCGTCCAGCGCGTCGCGACGCGCCGCGCGGCGAGGCGGATCGCCTCGGTCCGCTTCTCGGCGTTGCGCTCGTTGGTTGACAGCACCTTGATCACCGCGCCCTGGACTTCGGCGAGGAAGGGATCGCGATCCTCCTCGACCGGTACGCCCTGCACGCAGACCTTTGGTTGGCCGATGATCCGGCCGCCCTTGCCGATCGCGACCGCGACCGACATCTGGCCATAGGTTGCCAATCGGCGGCGTTCGTTGATCGTCGATCCGTCGGCGGGCAGGATGACGTCGCCGTCGAGCAGCAGCCGCCCGACCGTCGCAAAGCCGATCCGCTTGGGCTCGCCCGGCGACAGCCGAAGCACATCGCCGTTCTTTTGCACGACCGAGCGCTTGATGCCCTGTGCCGTTGCAAACTTGCCATGCTCGGTAAGGTGACGACCTTCGCCATGCACCGGCACCACCATCTGCGGGCGGATCCACTTGTACATCTTGGCGAGCTCGGGACGCCCCGGATGCCCCGACACATGGACATGCGCCTGCTTGTCGGTGATCAGTTCGATCCCGCGCTCAGCGAGCGTGTTCATGATCCGGCCAATCGCGACTTCGTTGCCAGGAATCTGCTTCGACGAGAAGATCACCCGGTCGCCCGATTCGAGCTTTAGCTGGTGGCTGCCCGACGAGATGCGCGCCAGCGCGGCGCGATCCTCACCCTGCCCGCCGGTGCCGATGATCAGGAGCTTGCCGCGCGGCAACCGCATCGCGGTGTCGAAATCGACCGTCTCGGGGAAGTCCTTGAGATAGCCCGTCGCCTTGGCGACCTTCAGGATGCGGTCGAGCGAACGCCCGGCGACGCACACCTGCCGACCATTGGCGATTGCGCAGCTTGCGAGCGTCTGGAGCCGCGCCGCGTTCGAGGCGAAGCTGGTGATCAGCACGCGGCGCCCCTCGGCGCGTGCGATCTCGGCGTGCAGCCCGGCGCGAACGTCTTCTTCCGAACCCGATGCGGTTTCGTTGAGCACGTTGGTCGAATCGCACATCATCGCCAGGATGCCCTTGTCGCCGATCGCGGTCAGCTGTTCGGGGCTGGCGGGGGTGCCGACCTGCGGATTGGGATCGAGCTTGAAATCGCCGGTGTGGAACACGCGGCCATATTTCGTCTCGATCACCAACGCGCTCGGCTCGGGGATCGAATGCGCCATCGGGACGAAGCTGACGCCGAACGGCCCCACCTTCACGCTGCCGCCGATCTCGATGATCTTGAGCTTCACCTGCTTGGCGATGCCCTCTTCCTCGAGCTTGCCGCGGATCAGCCCCGCGGTGAACGGCGTCGCATAGATCGGCACGCCGAGGTCGGCGGCGAAATAGGGCAACGCGCCGATATGGTCCTCATGCCCGTGGGTGATGACGATGCCCGCCAGATCGGCGACGCGATCCTCGATGAATTGCAGGTCGGGCAGGATGATGTCGATTCCCGGATAGGCGGGATCGGCGAAGGTCACGCCGCAATCGACCATCAACCATTTGCCGTCGGCGCCATACAGGCTGACGTTCATGCCGATTTCGCCCGAGCCGCCAAGTGCGACGTAGAGCAGTTCTTTTCCTGGAGTCACTTCGTTCCTGTTCTTGCTTCTAGTGGAATGGAGGCTCCCGCCGCCGCCCGATGCCTGAGCTTGTCAAAGCGCCGTTGCCGGCGGCGCTTTGACAAACGCACGAGGGGGAAGATGGCGGAAGCCGTTTCGGTGCTATACCGATCCTTGCGCTATATGGTGACGCGACCACAGAATCGCCAGCCCCTGAATGGTCAGGTCCGATTCGATCGTGTCGAATGCGTCGGTTTGTTTCTCGAACAGCATCGCCAGGCCGCCGGTGGCGATCACTTTCACGGGGCGACCGATCTCGGCGCGCAGCCGTGCGACCAGCCCCTCGATCATCGCGATATAGCCCCAATAGATGCCGATATGCATCTGGTCGACGGTCGTACGGCCGATGACGCTGGCATTATCGGGCGCCTCGATCGCGATCCGCGGTAGCTTGGCGGTCGCGCTCACCAGCGCGTCGAGCGACAAATTGATGCCCGGTGCGATGATCCCGCCCTTGTATGCCCCGGTGTAATCGGCGACGTCGAAGGTGGTCGCGGTGCCGAAATCGATGATGATCAGGTCGCCGGCATGACTCGCATGCGCCGCGATCACGTTGAGCGCGCGATCGGCCCCCACCGCATCGGGTTCGTCGACATCGAGCGCGATCCCCCAGGGTGCGTCGCCCTTGCCCGCGATCACCGCGTCGGTCTTGAAATATTTCGACGCCAGCACCTGCAGGTTATGCAGCGCACGGGGCACGACGGTGCCGACGATCACGCCGGTCACCTGGCTCCGCTCATAGCCTTCGAGCGCGAGCAACTGGCTCAGCCACACCGCATATTCGTCGGCGGTGCGGCGCGGATCGGTGGCGATCCGCCAGCGCGCGCGGATCACCCGATCGGCATCGACCAGCGCGAAGACGATATTGGTATTGCCGGCATCGATCGCGAGCAGCATCGGCCTCACCCCTTCCCGCACTCAAACAAGAAACACATCCCCCGCATGCATGACATGCAGCCGCCCATCGGCCAACCGCAGCATCAGCGCACCGTCACCCGTCAGCCCCTCGAACAAGCCATCGACCGGCTCGCCACCGGGCAAGCCAACGCGAAGCGCGGTGCCCACCGGGTGCGCGCGAGCAGCCCAGCGATCGCGCACGGGCAGGAGCCCCTCGCTGCGCCAGCGCCGAAGCCAGCGCGCAAAGCTCTCGGCAAGCGTTTCGATGAAATCGGCGGGCGCAACCGCAACGCCCTGCGCCGCAAGGCTGGTCGTCGGCCGCTCGGGCAGATCGGGATGGTGCGCCAGGTTCACGCCAATCCCCGCCACCACCGCATCCTCGGCGCGCTCGAGCAGGATCCCGGCAAGCTTGGGGCGCCCGATCAGCAGATCGTTGGGCCATTTCAGCGCGACCCCGCGGTCACCGCCCAGATAGGTGGCAACGACCTCCTCGAGCGCAACCCCCGCCACCAGCGACAGGGTAGCCGCAGGCGGATCGGTCGGCCGAAGCCGCACCAGCGTGCTCGCGTATAAGTTACCCGCCGGCGAGTCCCACGCCCGCCCCTGCCGCCCGCGCCCCGCGGTCTGCCGATCGGCGCGAAGCCAGCTGCCCTCGGGAGCACCCGCCAGCGCCGCCGCCAACAGATCGGCGTTGGTCGAGCCAGTTTCGGCGACGCTGCGGATATCGCTCAGAACAGGGCTCGTGCCGCCAGGACGCTCCAGCCACCTAACAGCGGAATCGCGAAATAGCCGAGCGGCGAGATGAACGCCGCGGTCACCGCGATGATGCCGTTCTCGACCACGCTGCCGCTGCGCGGGAACGCAGGCGCCGGCGCGTCGAAATACATCGTCTTGATGACACGCAGATAATAATAGGCGCCGATCACCGATGCGGCGATGCCGATCACCGCCAGCGGGAACAGCCCCGCCGAAACCGCAGCGTCGAACACCGCGAACTTGGCGTAGAAGCCGAACAGCGGCGGGATACCCGCAAGGCTGAACATGAACATCGCCAGGGCCAGCGCGAGGCCGGGCCGCGTCTGCGACATGCCCGACAGGCTGCTCAGCGTCTCGACCGGCACGCCGTCATCGTCGCGCATCTGCAGCACGATCACGAAGCTGCCCAGCGTCATCGCGACATAGATCGTCATATAGACCAGCACGCTCGCCACGCCCTGTTCGGTGCCTGCGGCCAGCCCGATCAGCGCGAAGCCGACATTGTTGATCGACGAATAGGCGAGCAGCCGCTTGATGTTGGTCTGGCCGATCGCCGCGACTGCACCGAAGATGATCGACGCGAGCGATGCGAAGATCACGATCTGGCGCCATTCGAGCAACGCCGGTCCCATCGCCTCGGTAGCGACGCGAACCGCAAGCGCGACCGCGGCGACCTTCTGCGCGGTGGCGAAGCTGATCGTTACCGGGGTCGGCGCACCCTCGTACACATCGGGGGTCCACATGTGGAACGGCACCGCGGCGATCTTGAAGGCGAGGCCGGCAAATACGAACACCAGCCCGAACAGCAAGCCGGTCGACGTACACGCGGCATAGGCCGCCGCGATGTCGGCATAGATCGTCGTGCCGCTGAAGCCGTACACCAGGCTGATGCCGTAGAGCAGGATGCCGCTGGCGAGCGCGCCGAGGATGAAATATTTGAGGCCGGCTTCGGCCGACCGCTGGTCGCGCCGCATGAAGCTGGCGAGCACATAGGCGGCAAGGCTCTGGAGTTCGAGCCCGACGTACAGGCTCAGCAGGTCGCCTGCCGACACCATCATCCCCATGCCCACCGCGCTCAGCAGGATCAACACCGGATATTCGGGGCGCAGATCGTCGCCCGAGGTCTGCTGGAAGAAGCGCGGCGCGATCACGATCGCCGCTGCCGATGCGATATAGATCAGCACCTTGGCAAAGGTGCCGAACGCATCGGCGCGGTACAAGCCGTCGAACACCTCGCCGCCGCTCGACGCCGGGCCGAGCAGCGAAATGCCGGCGCCCAGCAGCACCGCAACCGACGCCCAGCTCACCGCACGGGTCGATGCCTGCCCGCCCCAGGCGGCGACGAGCATCAGCACGAGCGCGCCGATCGTCAGTACCAGTTCGGGAAGGATCAGCAGCAATTGGCTAGCGTAGGACATCAATGCTCTCCGCCTTCGGCACCGGCCGAATGCGCATAGGCGCCCGCTTCGGCCTCACGCTCGGCAATCGCCGCGCGGGCTTCGGGGGTACCGGGGGTCGGACGCGAATCGCTCGGCGGCGCAGCGCGATCGAGGCGCGCCAGCAACGTCGTCACATCGGCGCGCATCGGCGCGAGGAACGGCTCGGGATAGACACCCATCCACAGCACCACCGCTGCGATCGGCGCCAGCAGCGCGATCTCGCGCCCCGACAGATCGGGCATCGCGCGGACATCGTCCTTGGTCAGCTCACCCCACACAACGCGGCGGTACAGATACAGCATATATGCCGC
Organism: Sphingomonas sp. S1-29; assembly: GCF_026167545.1. Classification (NCBI taxonomy): domain Bacteria; kingdom Pseudomonadati; phylum Pseudomonadota; class Alphaproteobacteria; order Sphingomonadales; family Sphingomonadaceae; genus Sphingomonas; species Sphingomonas sp. S1-29. Next base: position 772,687 of record NZ_CP110678.1, read on the forward strand.
GCCCAGAATGATGCCGGTGGTGCAGAGCAAAGCGATCGTCGTCGACACCTGATAGGTGCCGGCAAGGCTCAGGAACTCGCCGACGAAGCCCGAGGTGCCGGGCAGTCCGATCGACGCCATCGTGAACAGCAGGAAGAAGATCGCGTAGCGCGGCATGTTGTTCGCCAGCCCGCCATAGCGCCCGATCTCGCGGGTGTGCAGCCGATCGTAGATCACGCCGACGCACAGGAACAGCGCCGCGGATACCAGGCCATGCGAGAGCATGACGATCATCGCGCCCTCGATCCCCTGCTGGTTGAACGCGAACAGGCCGATCGTGACGATCGCCATATGCGCGACCGACGAATAGGCGATCAGCTTCTTCATGTCGGACTGCACCAGCGCCACCAGCGAGGTGTAGATCACCGCGACCGCCGACAGCCCGAAGACCAGCCAGGTCAGCTCACCCGATGCTTCGGGGAACATCGGCAGGCTGAAGCGCAGGAAGCCATAGCCGCCAAGCTTGAGCAGCACGCCCGCCAGGATCACCGACCCTGCGGTGGGCGCCTGAACGTGCGCATCGGGCAGCCAGGTATGCACCGGCCACATCGGCATCTTCACCGCGAACGACGCGAAGAAGGCAAGCCACAACCAGGTCTGCACGCCCGCCGGGAAATCATATTCCATCAGCGCCGGGATGTACGACGTCCCCGCATTGACGCTCATATAGAGCATCGCGATGAACATCAGCACCGAGCCGAGCAGCGTGTAGAGGAAGAATTTGTAGCTGGCGTAGATCCGGTTCGCACCGCCCCAGATGCCGATGATCAGATACATCGGGATCAGGCCACCTTCGAAGAAGATGTAGAACAGGAACAGGTCCTGCGCCGCGAAGGTGCCGATCATCAGCACTTCGACCAACAGGAACGCCGCCATATATTCGGGCACGCGGTTCGTGACCGCGGTCCAGCTGGCGCCGATGCAGATCGGCATCAGGAACACGCTAAGCATGATCAGCATCAGCGCGAAGCCGTCGATCCCAAGTGCCCAGGCGAAGCGCCCGAACAACGGGGCATATTCGACGAACTGCCACTGCGCCGCGGCGCCGCCGATGTCGAAATTAGCCCAGAGCACGCAGCCCAGCACGAAGTCGATCAGCGTCGCGATTAGCGCGGTCAGCCGCGCGGTCTTGGCATCGACGAACAGGCACGCGATCGCCGCGAGCACGGGAACGGCGAGCATTACCGAAAGAATGGGGAAGCCTTCCATCAGCCTTGCCCCGCAATGGCCCAGGTGACCGCGGCGGTGAGCCCGATCAGCATGACGAATGCATAGGAATACACATATCCCGATTGAATGCGGCCCGCGAGCCGGCTGGAAAGCGACACGACCGCCGCCGACCCGTTGGGGCCGAACCGATCGATCGTGCCTTCGTCACCCGCCTTCCAGAAGAAGCGGCCGATGGCGAAGGCCGGACGTACGAACAACAGGTCGTACAGCTCGTCGAAATACCATTTGTTGAGCAGGAAGCCGTAGAGCACGCGGAAGGTTTCGGCGAACTTCGCCGGGAACTCGGGCGAGCGGATATACGCCAGCCACGCGATCACCAGACCGATGACCATCACGATCGTCGCCGCCAGTTTCACGAACAACGGCACTTCGTGCATGTTATGCGCCAGCGTCGAATCGAAGAAGATCGATCCCTTCCAGAAGGTCGCACCCGCCTCGGGCTCGAGGAAATAATGGTGGAAGCCGAAGCCTGCCGCCACCGCGCCGACCGTCAGCACCAGCAGCGGGATCAGCATCGCCATGCCGCTCTCGTGCGGGTGATAGCCGCCGGTGCCGGTCTTCACCTCATGCGCGCCGGGCGCATGCGCGTCGGGAGCATGGCCTGCATCCTCGTGCGCAGGCTCTTCGTGATGGCCGTGCGAGTCATGCAGCGCGTGCTGGATATGCTCCGACGCGGCCCAGCGCGGCTTGCCCCAGAACGTCAGGAACATCAGGCGCCACGAATAGAAGCTGGTGAGCAATGCCGCCAGCGTGCCGACCCAGAATGCGCCCTGCCCTTCGGCACCCGAAGCCCATGCGGCCTCGAGGATCGCGTCCTTCGAATGGAAGCCGGCAAAGCCGCCGATGCCGTAGATACCGACGCCGGTGATCGCGAGCGTTCCCGCCAGCATCGTCCAGAAGGTCACCGGAATCGATTTCCGCAGGCCGCCATAGAAGCGCATGTCCTGCTCATGGTGCATCGCATGGATGACCGAGCCCGCGCCCAGGAACAGCAGCGCCTTGAAGAAGGCGTGGGTGAACAGATGGAACATCGCCGCGCCATAGGCGCCGACGCCAGCGGCGAAGAACATGTAGCCGAGCTGCGAACAGGTCGAATAGGCGATCACGCGCTTGATGTCGGTCTGCACCGTGCCGATCGTCGCGGCGAAGATGCAGGTCGCGGCCCCGACGCCGGTCACGACCGCCAGCGCCACTGGCGAGGTTTCGAACATCGGCGACAGGCGGCAGACCATGAACACGCCAGCGGTGACCATCGTCGCGGCATGGATCAGCGCCGACACCGGGGTCGGCCCCTCCATCGCGTCGGGCAACCAGGTGTGCAGGCCGAGCTGCGCCGACTTGCCCATCGCACCGATGAACAGCAGCAGGCACAGGATCGTCATCGTATCGAGGCGATAGCCGAGGAAGCCGATCGTCGAGCCCGCCATCTCGGGCGCGGCAGCGAGGATCTCGGGGGTCGAGATCGTGCCGAACACCAGATAGGTGCCGAAGATACCGAGCATGAAACCAAGATCGCCGACGCGGTTGACGACGAACGCCTTGATCGCGGCAGCCTGCGCCGACGGCTTCTTGTACCAGAAGCCGATCAGCAGATAGCTCGCCAGGCCGACGCCTTCCCAGCCGAAGAACATCTGGACCAGATTGTCGGCGGTCACGAGCATCAGCATCGCGAAGGTAAACAGGCTCAGATACGCGAAGAAGCGCGGCTGATCGGGATCCTCGTCCATATAGCCCCAGCTATACAGGTGAACGAGCGCCGAGACGGTGGTGATGACCACCAGCATGATCGCGGTGAGCGTATCGACGCGCAGCGACCAGTCGATGCTCATCTCGCCCGACTGCATCCACAGCAACACCGGCGTGACGGTCGCCTCGGCGCTGCCGGCGACGAACGACAGGAAGATCGGCCACGACAGCGCGCACGAAATGAACAGCGCGCCGGTGGTGACGAGCTTGGCGGGCACGCTGCCGATCGCGCGATTGCCAAGGCCCGCGACGATCGCGGCGAGCAACGGCAGGAAGACGATGATCGAGATCATGCTCACGCCGGCATCTCACCCATTACCGTGACCCCAGCGAAGGCTGGGGTCTCGTGCGGCAAACGCGCGCTCAAGACGGAAGAGACCCCAGCTTTCGCTGGGGTGACGTTCAATAGCGACACCCGGCTCACCCCTTCATCCGATTGGCATCGTCGACCGCGATCGAACCGCGCCCACGGAAATAGATCACCAGGATCGCCAGCCCGATCGCTGCCTCGCCCGCAGCGACGGTCAGCACGAACATCGCGAACACCTGCCCCACCAGATCGCCCAGATACGCCGAGAAGGCGACCAGGTTCAGGTTCACCGCGAGCAGGATCAGCTCGATCGCCATCAGGATGATGATCAGGTTCTTGCGGTTGAGGAAAATCCCCATCACGCCAAGCGCGAACAGGATCGCCCCGACGACGAGATAATGGTTGAGGCCGATCACAATTCCACCCCCGTGCCGACCGGCTGGTTGACCTTGCGCACCGCATCCTTGGCGCGGCGGTTGACCTGCGCCGAGATGTTCTGCGCACGCACCCCGCCGCGTTCGCGATGCGTCAGCACGATCGCGCCGATCATCGCCACCAGCAGCACCAGCCCTGCCCCTTCGAACACGAACAGGTAGCGCGTATAGAGCAGCCGGCCGATCGCCTCGATATTGGGCACCGCGGCATCGATCGGCGCGATGCGCGTCGATAGCTCGATCCCGCCGACGCTCCAGGCGCCGACGCCGATCATGATCTCGGCCGCCAGCGCCACCGCCAGCGCGATGCCGATCGGCAGATAGCGCACGAACCCGGCGCGCAGTTCGGCGAAGTCGATGTCGAGCATCATCACGACGAACAGGAACAGCACCGCGACCGCGCCGACATATACCACCACCAGCAGCATCGCGATGAACTCCGCGCCGACCAGCACCATCAGCCCCGCGGCGTTGAAGAACGCCAGGATCAGCCACAACACCGAATGCACCGGGTTGCGCGCGGTGATCACCAGCGCCGCCGACAGCACGACGATGCTCGCGAAGAGATAAAAGGCGATTGCCTGGATCAACGAAGCGACTCCATCAGCGCCGCCGTCGCTCCTGCGAAAGCAGGAGCATCGCAGAAACGAAGCGTGCCCTTGCGGCACGAGATCCCAGCTTTCGCTGGGATGACGACAATAGCGTGAATCATGCTGACCCCTTGTGAACCGGTCGCTTAACGGTACGGCGCGTCGGCGGCAAGGTTTGCGGCGATCGCGCGTTCCCAGCGGTCGCCGTTCGCGAGCAGCTTGTCCTTGTGATAGATCAGCTCTTCGCGCGTTTCGGTCGAAAATTCGAAATTCGGTCCCTCGACGATCGCATCGACCGGGCATGCCTCGGCGCACAGGCCGCAATAGATGCACTTGGTCATGTCGATATCGTAGCGCGTCGTGCGGCGGCTGCCGTCTTCGCGTGGCTCGGCCTCGATCGTGATTGCCAGCGCCGGGCACACCGCCTCGCACAGCTTGCACGCGATGCAGCGTTCCTCGCCATTGGGATACCGGCGAAGCGCATGCTCACCCCGGAAGCGCGGGCTGATCGGGTTCTTCTCGTACGGGTAGTTGATCGTCGCCTTGGGCTTGAAGAAATACTGAAGCGTCAGCGCGTGCGCCTTCAAAAACTCCCACAACGTGAAAGAGCGGACGACCTGGGCGAAACTCATGCCGAAACTCCATAGCGCGTCAGCATCAGGAAGCCCGACACGAGGAAAACGAAAAACAGGCTGAGCGGCAGGAACACCTTCCAACCCAGCCGCATCAGCTGGTCGTAGCGATAGCGCGGCACCGTCGCCTTGATCCACGAGAAGACGAAGAAGAAGAACAGGATCTTGGCGAACAGCCAGATGATTCCTGGCACCAGATACAGCGGCGCCCAATCGAACGGCGGCAGATAGCCACCCCAGAAAAGCAGCGCGTTGAGCGTGCACATCAGGATGACGTTGGCGTATTCACCCAACCAGAACAGCGCGAACGCCATCGACGAATATTCGGTCTGGTAGCCCGCGACGAGCTCGCTCTCGGCCTCGGTAAGGTCGAACGGCGCGCGCGCGGTCTCGGCCAGCGACGAGATCAGGAACACCACCGCCATCGGGAACAGCAACGGGTTGAAGCCGAAGCCATTGATGAAGCCGAAGATCGTGCCGCGCTGCGCCTCAACGATGCCCGACAGGTTGAACGTCCCCGCCCACAGCACCACCGACACCAGCACGAAACCGATCGCGACTTCGTAGCTCACCATCTGCGCCGCCGCCCGCAGCGCCGAATAAAACGGATATTTCGAATTCGACGCCCAACCCGAGATGATCACCCCGTAAACGCCCAGCGACGACGCCGCGAGAATGTAGAGCAGCCCGACATTGATGTCGGCCAGCACCACGCCCGCCTGAAACGGCACCACCGCCCACACGATCAGCGCCACGGTGAAGGTGATGATCGGCGCGAGCAGGAACAGCCCCTTGTTGGCGCTGGTCGGGATGATGGTTTCCTGTAGGAACACCTTCAGACCATCGGCGAACGACTGGAGCAGCCCGAAGGGCCCCACGACGTTGGGTCCCTTGCGCAGCGCCATCGCCGCCCAGATCTTGCGATCGGCATAGATGATCATCGCCACCGCCAGCATCAGCGGCAATGCGATCACCAAGATGCCGACGATCGTCGCGGTAAACCACGCGCCCTCATAGCCAAGGCCGAGCGACTGGAAGAAACTGGTCATTCGGGATGCTCCGTCCGCATGCCCATTGCGAGCGATACGGCGATGTTCGGACTGTTAGGATTGACGGTAAGCGCCTGACGCGATGGGTGAATTACCACGTCCATGTCTTCCATCGGAATCGCGCCCAGCAGCGTTTGGTTACCCAGCACCAGCGCGCCTACCAGACATTGGCGATTCTCGAACGCGATACGCACCGGCCCGACATAGTCGACCATATGCGCCTTGCCATCGGCGATCGTGACTTCGCGCCGATCGAGCACCGGCAGGCGCAGCTGGGTCGCCACGTGCTGCGGGATGCAGAGGTGCAGCGCGCCGCTGTCCACCAGCGCGCTGACGGTCATCGGCAGCAGATCGTCCTCGCGCGCGTTGGCCAACTCGATATCGGCGTGGATCAATCCCATTACTCCGCCGCCTCGGCAAAGTCCTGCCCGTGCACCAGCTCGGCCGAGCAGCGCTGCATCGTCGGGCTGGCGCGACAGATCGCGTTGGTCAAGTAGAAGTCGGCGATCGGATAGGTCACGCTTCCCGACGCCACCGTTGCCAACGCCGGCGGGTTCCAGTCGTACCGGACCAACCCCTCCTGCGCCAACGCAGGCACGTCGCTCGCCATCGCGGCGCGCAACGCGTCGAAGCTGTCGAACGGCAACCGCCGCCCCAGCACGTCGGACAGCGCGCGGAAGATCGACCAATCCTCGCGCGCGTCGCCCGGCGGGAAGACCGCACGGTCGCCGCGCTGGACTCGTCCTTCGAGGTTCACATAGGTCCCGGGCTTCTCGGCATAGCTTGCGCCCGGCAGGATCACGTCGGCATGCGCCGCGCCCCGGTCGCCGTGATGGCCGACATACACTTTGAAGCTGTTGGCGAAGCCCGCGAAATCGACCTCGTCGGCGCCTAGGAAGAACGCCAGCTTCGGCGCCGCCGCGACGATGTCGGCGATTCCGCCCGGCTGCGCATAGCCGAGCATCAGCCCACCCATCCGCGCCGCGGCGGTATGGACGACGTTGAAGCCGTTCCAACCTTCACGTACCAGATTGAGCGAACCAGCAAGTGCCAGCGCGCCACCATGCCCCGCCTTCAGCGCTCCCGGACCGACGATTACGGCGGGACGCGCGGCATCACCGAACGCCTGCGTCACCGCCTCGGGCAGGTTGCCGAGCAGCGACAGATCGTCACCAAGCCACGTGGCGCGATAGGTCAGGTCGACCTGCGGGCCGATCGCGAACACCTTGGCGCCGCGCTTGATCGCCTTGCGGATCCGCGTATTCACCAGCGGCGCTTCGTGGCGCAGGTCGCTGCCCACCAGCAGGATCGCGTCGGCATCCTCGATGCCCGCGATCGTGGTGTTGAACGCGACCGCGCCCAGCGAGGTCACGTCATACGCCATGCCCGTCTGCCGCCCTTCGAGCAGCGACGAACCAAAGCCTTCGACCAGCTTCTTGGCCGCGAACATCGTCTCGCAATCGACCAAGTCGCCGGCAATCGCCGCGACGCTCGATCCGGCACCCGCCGCAACCTGCGCGATTGCCGCAAAGGCTTCGTCCCACGATACCGCGACCAGCTTGCCGTCACGCCGGACATAGGGCTTGTCGAGCCGGCGGCGCACCAGACCGTCCACCGCGTGGCGGGTCTTGTCGTGCGCCCACTCTTCGTTGACGTCCTCGTTAATTCGCGGCAGCGCGCGCAGCACCTGGCGACCGCGGCTGTCGAGGCGGATGTTGGTGCCGACCGCGTCCATCACGTCGATTGCCAGCGTCTTCTTGAGCTCCCAAGGGCGCGCCTCGAACTGATAGGGCTTCGACGTCAGCGCACCGACCGGGCAGAGATCGACGACATTGCCGCTCAATTCGCTCGTCACCGCCTTTTCGAGATAGCTGGTAATCTGCATGTTCTCGCCGCGATAAATCGCACCGATCTCTTCGACGCCCGCGACTTCCTCGGCAAAGCGGACGCAGCGCGTGCACTGGATGCAGCGCGTCATCACCGTCTTGACGATCGGTCCCATATATTTCTCGGTCACCGCGCGCTTATGCTCGGTGTAGCGCGAATGGCCGCGCCCATAGGCCATCGTCTGGTCCTGCAGGTCGCATTCGCCGCCCTGGTCGCAGATCGGGCAATCAAGCGGATGATTGATCAGCAGGAATTCCATCACGCCCTCGCGCGCGGCCTTCACCATCGCGCTGTCGGTGCGGATTTCCTGGTTGTCGGCGGCGGGCAGCGCGCAGCTTGCCTGTGGCTTGGGCGGCCCGGGCTTCACCTCGACCAGGCACATCCGGCAATTGCCCGCGATGCTCAGCCGCTCGTGATAGCAAAAGCGCGGGATTTCCTTGCCCGCGGCTTCGCACGCCTGCAGCACCGTCGCGCCCTGCGGCACCTCGACTTCGATTCCATCGACTTTTAGCTTGGGCATCGTGTTTAACTCAATGCGAGGTGTCGGTAAGACCGAGACGCTTCTCGATCAGATCAACACGATTTTTCAGGTCGGCAACATCCGACTGTAATTGGTAGATCGACGTCATCATTCCACGGACATGATCTTCGATCGAAGACAACCGCATTCCCTGCGATACCTGTTCGCGTTTGATCATTGCTACGTCGGCCTGAATATTTTTCAGGATTTCCAGCATCAGGTCGGCTCTATCGTCGGTCACTCCGCAGCCTCCTGATACGACGCCGTCTCGCCACCCTGTCGTTCGACAATGCGCCGCTCCATTTCGGGGCGGAAATGCTTGATCAGCCCCTGGATCGGCCATGCGGCCGCATCGCCCAGCGCACAGATGGTGTGGCCCTCGACCTGCTTGGTCACCTGGTACAGCGTGTCGATCTCGGAAATGTCAGCGTCGCCGGTGCGCATCCGCTCCATCACGCGCCACATCCAGCCAGTGCCCTCGCGACATGGCGTGCACTGGCCGCAGCTCTCGTGCTTGTAGAAGTACGAGAGGCGGCTGATCGCGCGGACGATGTCGGTCGACTTGTCCATGACGATCACCGCCGCGGTACCAAGACCCGAGCCGAGCTCCTTGAGCCCGTCGAAATCCATCGGCGCGTCCATGATCTGCGCCGCCGGCACCAGCGGAACCGAAGACCCGCCGGGGATCACCGCCAGCAGATTATCCCAGCCGCCGCGAATGCCGCCGCAATGCTTTTCGATCAGCTCGCGGAACGGAATGCCCATTTCTTCCTCGACCACGCAGGGCTTTTCGACATGCCCGCTGATCTGGAAAAGCTTGGTGCCCTTGTTGTTCTCGCGCCCGAAGCCGAAAAACCATTCGGGACCGCGCCGCAGGATCGTCGGCACCACCGCGATCGACTCGACATTGTTGACCGTCGTCGGGCAGCCATAAAGGCCGGCTCCTGCCGGAAATGGCGGCTTCAGCCGCGGCTGCCCCTTCTTGCCCTCGAGGCTTTCGAGCATCGCGGTCTCTTCGCCGCAGATATACGCCCCTGCCCCGCGATGCGCGAACACATCGAAGTCATAGCCCGACCCACAGGCATTCTTGCCGAGAAAGCCGCGGTCATAGGCCTCGGCGATCGCCGCAAACAGCGTCTCGGCCTCGCGGATATATTCGCCGCGGATGTAGATATACGCCGCACGTGCGCGCATCGCGAAGCCCGCGATCAGCGCGCCTTCGATCAGCTTGTGCGGATCGTGGCGGATGATCTCACGGTCCTTGCAGCTTCCGGGCTCGGATTCATCGGCGTTGATGACCAGGAAATTGGGCCGTTCGGGCTTGGGTTCCTTGGGCATGAAGCCCCATTTGACGCCGGTCGGGAAGCCGGCGCCGCCGCGCCCGCGCAGGCCCGACGCCTTGACGCGATCGATGATCGCATCCTGGCCGATTTCCATCAGCGCCTTGGTATTGTCCCAGTCGCCGCGCGCTTCGGCAGCACCGATGTTCCACGGCTGGAAGCCATAGACGTTGGTGAAGATGCGGTCCTTGTCGTGGAGCATCCTATCGACCCTTCCCGATCGCCTTCTCGGCGAAGAAATACACCGCCACCGCGATCACGATCGCGATCAGCACGCCGACCAGCTTGATGACGCCGACCAGCAGCTGGATCGCAAGCCACAGCAGCACGATGCCGACGACGATCGCCAGCAGGATCGAAGCGATCCCCTTCACGCGCCGACACCCCATTCGCTGCGATAGTCATGATTGGCATCGACCATCGCGTGGAGGTTCGTGGTGCCGCCCTCGGCCTCGCTAGTGTGACGGCCGTTTTGCGGGCCGGGCTTGGGCGTATCGCCATTGGCCAGCGCCTCGAGGATCGCGACGGTGCGGTCATAATCGAGGTCTTCGAAATTATCGTCGTTGATCTGGACCATCGGCGCGTTGGCGCAATTGCCCATGCATTCGACCTCGGTGAGCGTGAACAGCCCGTCGGGGGTCGTCTTGCCCTTGGTCAGCCCGCGATTCTTGCACGCCGCCAGCACATCGTCCGACCCGCGCAGCATGCACGGCGTCGTGCCGCACACCTGGACGTGATAACGGCCGATCGGCGCCAGATTGTACATGGTGTAGAAAGTCGCGACCTCGAACACGCGCATATACGGCATGTCGAGATAGGCGGCGACATATTCGATCACCGGCACCGGCAGCCAGCCCTGGGTGTGCGTTTCCTCGCCCACCTGACGCTGTGCGAGGTCGAGCAGCGGCAGCGTCGCCGATTGCTGGCGCCCGGCGGGATAGCGCGCGACGATCTCGCGGGCTTTCGCAGCGCTCGCATCGCTCCACGCGAACGCGCCCCAGCGCGCGCGGGTTTCGGCTTCGTTGGGGATATGGGGTGCGTCAGCCATTCTGCTTCTTCTCACGTGATGCGACGGCGATGACCGCGACAGGCCCCTGCAACAAGGGCAACAGATTCGCGGCGCTCACCGGTCGCACTCCCCGAACACGATATCCATCGCCCCCAGGATCGCGGTCGTATCGGCGAGCATGTGGCCGCGCGACATGAAATCCATCGCCTGCAAATGGCTGAACGCGGTCGGCCGGATCTTGCAGCGATACGGCTTGTTCGACCCGTCGCTCACCAGATAGACGCCGAACTCGCCCTTGGGGCTCTCGGTCGCGACATATACTTCGCCCGCCGGAACGTGGAAGCCCTCGGTATACAGCTTGAAGTGGTGGATCAGCGCTTCCATCGAGCGCTTCATCTCGCCGCGCTTGGGCGGCACCACCTTGCGGTCGAGCGAGGCGATCGGCCCCTCGGGCATTTGCGCGAGGCACTGCTTCATGATCCGCGCCGACTGATACACTTCCTCGACGCGCACCATGAAGCGGTCGTAGCAATCGCCCTTGGTACCGACGGGAACGTCGAATTCCATCCGGTCGTACACGTCGTAGGGCTGCGACTTGCGCAGATCCCAAGGGATGCCCGCAGCGCGGATCATCGGCCCCGAAAAGCCCCATTTGATCGCGTCTTCGCGGCTCACCGTGCCGATATCGACGTTGCGCTGCTTGAAGATGCGGTTCTCGGCGACCAGGCTGATCGCGTCGCCGAACAGCCGCGGCAGCCGCGTATCGAGCCAGTCGGCGATGTCGGTCAGCAGCTTGAGCGGCACGTCCTGGTGGACGCCGCCGACGCGGAAGTAATTGGCGTGCATCCGCGCGCCCGACGCGCGCTCGTAAAAGCCCATGCAGTCTTCGCGCAGCTCGAACATCCACAGGTTCGGCGTCATCGCGCCAACGTCCATCACGTGCGAGCCAAGGTTCAGCATGTGGTTCTTGATGCGAGTCAGCTCGGCGAAGAACACGCGCAGATATTGCGCGCGCAGCGGCACCTCGAGATCGAGCAGCTTCTCGACCGCCAGCACATAGGTGTGCTCCATGCACATCGGCGAGCAGTAATCGAGCCGATCGAAATAGGGCAGCGCCTGGGTATAGGTCTTGTATTCGATCAGCTTTTCGGTGCCGCGATGGAGCAGCCCGACATGCGGATCGATCCGTTCGATGATCTCGCCATCGAGCTCCATCACCAGCCGCAACACGCCGTGCGCAGCCGGATGCTGCGGGCCGAAATTGATCGTGTAATTCTGGATTTCGACATCGCCGACCGTCGGATCGGCGGCATCGGTGCGATGGGCGATTTCGTCGAGATACTCGGCCATTACTGCTTTCCTTCCCCGCCATCGGGCGAGGGCACGTCGGGATCGACCGGCTTGTCCTTGGCCAAATTCCCCGAATCGGCTCGTCCGGCACCGGTATCGGCGCGGCTCTCGGTCACCTTCTTCTCGGTCGCCTGTGGCTGGACGTCCTTGGCGGGCGACGCCGGCGCCTTCGCTGCGTCGTCGGCGGTTACCGGCGAAGGCGCACCCTTGGCCTGCGCCTGCGGCGCGACCGCGGCCTTCTCGTCGCCGGGCAGCACATATTGCGCGCCTTCCCATGGGCTCATGAAGTCGAAGGTGCGGAAGTCCTGCGCCAGCTTCACGGGCTCATACACCACGCGCTTGGCTTCTTCCGAATAGCGCATCTCGACAAAGCCCGAGAGCGGGAAGTCCTTGCGGAACGGATGACCGCGAAAGCCATAGTCGGTCAGGATCCGGCGCAGGTCGGGATTACCGTCGAACAGCACGCCGTACATGTCGTACACCTCGCGCTCGAGCCAGCCCGCAACCGGCCAGATCGCCACGATCGACGGCACCGGCTTTTCCTCGTCGGTGACCACGCGAACGCGCAGCCGATGGTTCCGCGTCAGGCTGAGCAGATGATAGCAGACGTCGAACCGCTCGGGACGCGACGGATAGTCGACACCCGCAATCTCCATCAGCTGCTGATATTCGAGGCCGGGCGTATCGCGCAGCGCGATCATCGCGTCGTACAATTGCAGACGATCGACGGTGATCGTCACCTCGCCGACCTTGTCCTGCGCTTCGACGATCATCGCCCCCAGCGCCGTCTGCGCCAGGTCGATGGTATCGCCATTCTCGGCGTAACGGGGAGCGGGCGCCTTCATGCTCAACGCTCGATCGTGCCGATGCGGCGGATCTTCCGCTGCAACTGCATCACGCCATACAGCAACGCCTCGGCGGTCGGCGGGCACCCGGGGACGTAGATGTCCACCGGCACGATCCGGTCGCAGCCGCGAACGACGCTGTAGCTATAATGATAATAGCCGCCGCCATTGGCGCAGCTGCCCATCGAAATCACGTATTTCGGCTCAGACATCTGGTCGTACACGCGGCGAAGCGCAGGGGCCATCTTGTTGCACAAGGTGCCCGCGACGATCATCACGTCGGACTGGCGCGGCGACGCACGCGGTGCGGCGCCGAAGCGCTCCATGTCATAGCGCGGCATGTTGACGTGGATCATCTCGACCGCGCAGCATGCCAGGCCGAAGGTCATCCACCACAGGCTGCCGGTGCGCGCCCAGGTGAACAGATCCTCGGTCGAGGTGACCAGGAAACCCTTGTCGTTCAGCTCGCCATTCAGGTCGCCGAAAAACTGGTGGTCGGGCGGCGTCACCACGCTCGCACCGCCGGTCAGGCCGACGGCGCCCCGCTGGGCAGGATGCGCGGGGTTGAATTCTACTCCCAATCGAGAGCTCCCTTTTTCCAGGCGTAAATCAGGCCAAGCGCGAGTTCGGCGATGAAGATCATCATCGACGTCCAGGCCACCCAGCCCAGATCGAACACCGTCACTGCCCATGGATATAGGAACGCCGCCTCGAGATCGAAGATGATGAAGAGGATGGCGATCAGATAAAAGCGCACGTCGAACTGGCTGCGCGAATCCTCGAACGCGGGAAAGCCGCATTCATATTCGGTGAGCTTCTCGGGCGTCGGCTTGTGCGAACCGGTGAAGCGCGAGGCCACCATCGGCAGGAACACGAACGCCGACGACAGGATCAGGGCGACGCCCAGAAACAGCAGGATCGGCAGATATTGCGACAGGTCGACCAAAACATCTTCTCGCAGTTGCGGTAGGAAGTTACCGGGCTTCTAGGCGGATGGGCCTAGGGGGGCAAGGCCGCGCCAGTGTGAGAATCACTCGCAGGATACCCGCTTTGTGACCCCCCTGAGCGACCGCGGCGCGACGCGTCACGCGTTGCGCAGCGCGCCCGCCAGCAGCTTGTGCAGCTTTGAATGCATCCCGTCATTGGCGGCGAGCAACTGCTTGCGCTCCATCGGCGAATCGCCACCGCGGAAATCGGTGACGAAGCCGCCGGCCTCCTTGATCAGCAGCATCCCCGCTGCACAGTCCCAAGGCTCGAGCCCGCTTTCCCAGAAGCCGTCATAGCGGCCCGCAGCAACCCAGGCTAGGTCGAGCGAGGCGGCGCCCAACCGGCGAATGCCTGCGACTTCGGGGGCGATCGCACCGAAGATCCGGCTCCACTCGGCGAAATTGCCATGCCCCATGAACGGGATGCCGGTGGCGATCAGCGCCTCGGACATATCGCGCCGCGCCGATACGCGAAGCCGCGCATCCTGCAACCACGCCCCGCGGCCCTTTTCGGCCCAGAAACTCTCGTCGGTCAGCGGCTGATAGACCAGCGCATGCGTGATCTCGGGGCGCCCCTGCGGCCCGCGCGGATCTTCGACCGCGATCGAGATCGCGAAATGCGGCATGCCGTGGAGGAAGTTGGTGGTGCCGTCGAGCGGATCGACGATCCAGCGCGGCTTGTCGGGGTCGCCCTTGATGTCGCCTCCTTCCTCGAGCAGGAACCCCCAATCGGGGCGCGCCTTGAGGAGTTCGTCGTACAAGGTGCGCTCGGCGCGCTGGTCGGCCATCGACACGAAATCGGCGGGGCCCTTCTTCGAGACCTGCAGATGCTGGACCTCGTTGAAGTCGCGACGAAGCCGCGGCGCCGCCTTGCGCGCGGCGCGTTCCATAACGCTGAGAAGGCCGGATAGGGCTGCCATAACTTAAACCTAAAGCCCTCTCTCCTTCAGGGGAGAGGGTTGGGAGAGGGGTAGTATGGAGAGGGTGGTTACAGGCCCCTCTCCCCGGCCCTCTCCCCTGAAGGGGAGAGGGAGCAGAAGATCAATCCGCGCGCTTCACATAGGTACGCTCGTACACGTCGACGACGATCTTGGTGCCTGCGCCGATATGCGGCGGCACCATGACGCGAACGCCGTTCTCGAGGATCGCGGGCTTGTACGACGACGATGCCGTCTGGCCCTTCACCACCGCATCGGCCTCGACGATCAGCGCTTCGATCGTGTCGGGCAGTTGGACGCTGATCGGACGCTCGTCATAGCATTCCATGACCACGTCCATCCCGTCCTGCAGGAAGTCGGCAGCGTCGCCCAGCACGCCCTTGTCGAGCGTGATCTGTTCGTAATTGTCCTTGTCCATGAACGTCAGCGTGTCGCCCTCGGCGAACAGATACTGGAAATCCTTGGTGTCGAGACGAACGCGCTCGACCGACTCTGCCGAACGGAAGCGGACATTGTTCTTGCGGCCGTCGATCAGGTTCTTCAGCTCGACCTGCATATAGGCGCCGCCCTTGCCGGGCTGGGTGTGCTGAATCTTCACCGCGCGCCAGATGCCGGTTTCATATTCGATGATGTTGCCGGGACGAATGTCCACGCCGCTGATCTTCATGGGTCCTGCCTGGATTAGAAAGAGCTGAGCGCGCGGCTTTAGCGAGCGGCGGCTGTCCCGGCAAGCAGCGGCGTCGGATCGACCGCGCGGCCCTCGTGCCAGTCGTCACCGGGCTGCATCAGGTTCATCGCAAAGTGCAGGTGATAGTTGCCCGGGCCGGCGTTGCCGGTATCGCCGACATAGCCCAGCACCTCGCCTGCCCGAACGGCGAACCCCTCGCGTATCCCCGGCGCATAGCCCGCCAGATGCGCGTAATAATAGGACCAGCGGCTATCGAGCGAGCGGACGTACAAAGTCGTCCCACCGCCACCGCCGCTTTCGAACAATTTCTCGATCACGCCATCGGCCGCCGCCAGCACCGGGGTACCGCGCGGCGCCATGATGTCGTGTCCGCGATGCGCGCGCGTGCCATCGCCGCGCGGATCGCCCCAGCTCGACGCGATCGCGGCACGCGGCACCCCGGCCACCGGCACCGTCAGCAATGGCCCGTTCCAGCTGATCCGCGTGCCGGTATCGGCAAGCGGATCGACGGGTACGGCGGGAACCGCGGGTCGCTCGCGGCGAAGCGACACCAACGGCTCGCGCACGCTGCCGTTCGAACCGAACGACAGCATCGATCCGAACAGCGCGATGCCGCCCACGATCAGCAACAGGATCCCCCAACCCAGCCGATTCATCGCCTCAGCCGATCACCGCTGGAACACCGCTTTGGTGCCGGGCTTCACCATCATCGAGACGCGCGCCGCATCCCAGTTGGTCAGGCGGATACAGCCATTGCTCTCGGTACGGCCGATCTTGGCGGGCTCGGGGGTGCCGTGGATGCCATAATGCTCCTTCGACAGGTCGATCCACACGATCCCCACGGGGTTGTTGGGCCCCGGCGGCACGATCGCCTTCTCGGCATCGGGCGCGGTACCCGCGATCAGCTTGGGATCGAACGACCAGTCGGGATTGCGCGCGACGCCCTTGATCGTCCACGTCCCGATCGGCAGCGGGAACTGGCTCGACCCCATGGTGGCGCTGAACTGCCCCACCAGCCGGTCGCGCGCATCATACACCTTCAGCACGCCTTCGGATTCGTCGACCACCACGCGCTCGCCGACCGGCTGGCGCGCGTCGACGTTGAGATAGGCGAGCGTCCGCCGCCAATCGGCATCGTCGACGTCATAGTCGCGCGAAGTCGGCAGCGCGTTGGGGAACACCACTTGCTGCCCCACCTTCAGCGGCGTCTCGCGGCTGTTGAGCGCGACGAGCGTCTCGGGCGTCGTGTGGAACATCTCGGCCAGCTTTTCGAGCGGCGAGCGATACGGAATGCCCGGCAGCTTGGCCTGGTCGCCATAGTCCTCGGGCAGGTTCGCCATGAATGGGCCTGCCAGCATCGCCGGCGTCAGCGCGATCGTCTTGGTCGGGCGCCAGTTGCGATAGCGCCCCAGCACCTTGAGCGTGGCGATATCCGCCTTGCCCGTCACCGGCAGCCCGCGGCTGGTCTGGAACCCGCGCAGCGCCGCCACCAGCGATTGGCCACCTTTGCCGTCGAGCACGCCGGGACCGAAGCCCAGCTTATCGAGAATCACCTGGACGTGCAGGATGGTAGGATCGACCGCGCTGGCACTTGCGACGGCGGGCGCCGCTTGCGCGGTTGCGGCTTGCGGGGTCGCCAGCGTTGCAGTTAGCGCCATAGCGCTCGCCAGACCGCTCAAGCCCAATATCGTGCGACTACGCATATACCCTACCCCCTGTTACGCTTGTACTGTGGCAGGATAAACGACGGGTAAGCCCGATGTTTCCTCAAGCGTTACGAATTTCGCTTCAAGCCAGCAGCTGCCCGAAGCGCCGCATCGCGACTTCCTCGTCATGTCCCCACACCGCGCCCGATACCGCGAGGAAATCGGCGCCCGCCTCGATCAACGGCGGCGCATTGACCGGGGTGATCCCGCCAATCGCGACGCAGGGCATTTCGAATACCGTCGCCCACCACGACAGGATCACCGGATGCGGATGATGCCGCACTTCCTTGGTGGTCGTCGGATAGAAGGCCCCGAACGCGACATAGTCAGCCCCCGCCTCGCCGGCTTCCATCGCCAGATGCCGGCTGTCGTGGCAGGTCACGCCGATCTGCGCTGCTGGCCCCAGCACCGCACGCGCCTCGCGCGGGTCGCCATCGTCCTGCCCCAGATGGACGCCATCGGCACCCAGCCGCTTGGCAAGGCTGATGCTGTCGTTGACCAGGAACGCCACGTCATGCTCGGCGCAGATCCGCTGGAGCGGTTCGGCGAGCATCGCCGCCTTGTGCTGGTCGACGTCCTTCACCCGGAACTGGAACGCCGCGGCCGGCCCGGCGCCAAGCGCGCGCCGCAGCCGATCGGGAAAGTCGCCGCCCACGTCGAGCGGCGAGATCAGATATAGCTGGCATTTGGGGCGCCGGTCGTCGCGCTGGAACTGCACCGCGAACGAAGGGTCGAGCGGGCCTAGCGGGTCTTCGATATCATCCATCGACGCCCCCTAGCCGCTCGCGGCGGTCGCGGGAAGAAGGATGCACCTCCCGCCCGCCCCGGTTCAGGCCGCGACCTTCTGCGTCGACGCCGCGTGGATCTCGTCGATCGCACCGCCCAGCGCCGCATCGAACTCGGCGTCGCTCATGCCGTGGCGCAGATCGGCCAGCAACGCGCGGCTGAAGCTGGCGATCATCTCGCGATTCTTCGCCAGTTCGGTGCACGCCTGCGGCCGCTCGAACCCGCCCGACAGCGCCACGACACGAAGCACGCGCGGATGCTCGACCAGCGCGTCGAAGGTGCACGGCTTGGCGGGGATCGACAGCTTCAGCATCACCTTGTCGTCGCCCGGCATCGCATCGAGCGCCTTCACCAGCGAATCGCGCAGCAGCACGTCTGCTGCCTCGCGCTCGGCGCTCTTGATGTTCACCTCGGGCTCGAGGATCGGCATCAGGCCGGCGGCGATCACCTGCTGCGCCACCGCGATCTGCTGCGCCACCACCGCGTCGATCCCGGCTGCATTGGCGAGGTGAACCACCGACCGCTCCTTGGTACCGAACACCCCCAGGTCGCGGGCGCGCGCCAGCAGCGCATTGAGCCCGGGCATAGGCTTGAGCAACTGCACCCCGTTCGCCTCGTCCTCGAGCCCCTTGTCGATCTTGAGGAACGGCACCACGCCGCGCTCGATCAGCGCCTGCGGGGCGGGTTTGCCCTCGACCATGCCGTCCATCGTCCGCTCGAACAGGATCGCGCCGATCACCTTGTCCCCGCTGAACGCGGGCGAGGTGATGATCCGGCTGCGCATCTGGTGGATCAGCGCGAACATCTCCTCGTCGCCCTCCCAGGCACCGTCCGCGACGCCATAGGCGGCCAGCGCCTTGGGGGTCGAACCGCCCGACTGGTCGAGCGCGGCGATGAAACCATTCCCCTCGGCGATCTTTGCGGTCATCTCGGCGGTATTCATGTCGGTCTCTCCGGGTAGCGGCCTGCCGCAGCTATTGGCCCGGCCTTAAAGAGCGTACTGGCAAGCCGCAACAGCCCGCTATCGGGCGCGTAGCAGCCGGCGCACGCCCAGCCGCACGGCTTCGGTGACGCTGCCGAACACCACATGCGATGCCGCCGAATAGAGATGCGTCGACGCCGGGGTTTCGCTGAGGCCCGCCCCGAGCCCGCTCGCCGGCACCGCGATCTCGTCGAGCAGCGCGAAGGTCGACATACCGAAGCCGCTGCCGAAGCCCTTGGTCACCGCAGGGCGGAACTCGGCGGCGATGCCATAGGCCAGACCCAGCGCGCCACCCAGCGCGTAATGCACTGCATTGCCCGCCCCGGCCTTGGCTTCGTCGGCCAGCTCCTCGCCGGTCGCCAGCGCAGACAGCCGCTCGGCTGCCTTCACCGTCGCGGGCTCCTCGTCCGAACCGGCATCGTCGCCGCTGCCCATCAGCTTCGACGTCACCGCCTGAAACTGGTTCATCGCAAACGACGCCACCAGCCCTGCCGCCAACCCCGCCAACGCTCCTTTGGCGACATCCTCGATCGAAGGGGTGACCGCGATATCCGAACCGTTCTGCATGCGCATTCTCCTGAGCCGTTCGCTGAACCGCCAAGGCGTCGCCGCGTTCCGCTCAGTCGCGCGCCAGTGCCGCGACCCCGGGCAAATCCTTGCCCTCCATCCATTCGAGGAACGCGCCGCCCGCGGTCGAAACGAAGCTCATCTCGCCCGCAACCCCCGCCTGGTTGAGCGCCGCGACGGTATCGCCGCCCCCCGCCACCGACACCAAGGACCCATCGGTCGTCAGCGCCGCAGCGGTGCGTGCCAGCGCCATCGTCGCGGTATCGAAGGGCGGCGTCTCGAACGCGCCCAGCGGCCCGTTCCACACCAGGGTACGGCAATTCTTGAGCACATCGCCCAGCGCTTCGGTCGCCGCCGGCCCGATATCGAGGATCATCTCGTCGGCCGCCACTTCATGCACGTTGCAGGTCCGCAGCGATGCCGGATGCGGCGCGAATTCCTTCGCCACCACCACGTCATAGGGCAGATGGATCGTGCAGTTCGCCCGCTCTGCCTGCTCGAAGATCGCCTCGGCGGTCGCGGTCAGCTCATGCTCGGCAAGGCTCTTGCCGACATTCACGCCGCGCGCCGCCAGAAAGGTGTTCGCCATCCCGCCACCGATGATCAGGTGATCGACGCGGCCCACCAGATGCGTCAGCACGTCGAGCTTGGTCGAAACCTTGGCCCCGCCGACTACCGCGGCGACTGGATGCTCGGGATTGCCCAGCGCCTTGTCGAGCGCGTCGAGTTCGGCCTCCATCTGGCGCCCAGCGAAGGATGGCAGCTTGTGCGCCAGCCCCGCGGTCGATGCGTGCGCGCGGTGCGCCGCCGAAAAGGCGTCGTTGACATACAGGTCGCCCAGCGCCGCGAAGCGATCGACCACGGCGGGGTCGTTCTTCTCTTCGCCACCAAAGAAGCGCGTGTTCTCGAGCAAGGCGATGTCGCCCGGCGCCAGCATCGCCACCGCTTCGGCGGCGTTCTCCCAATCGATATAGCGCACCTCGCGCCCCAGCACCGCCTCGAACGGTTTGGTCAGCAGCGCAGTCGAATGCTCGGGGCTCGGCACCTTGGGCCGGCCGAAATGCGCGAGCACCAGCACGATCGCGCCCTTGTCCGAAAGCTCGCTGACGGTGTGCACCGCCGCGCGCAACCGCGTGTCGTCGCTGACCTTGCCCTCGGCCATCGGCACGTTGAGGTCTTCGCGCACCAGCACGCGCTTGCCGGTGACGTCGCCCATGTCGTCGAGCGTCTTGAATTTGCGTGCCATCACCAATTCTCCCATTGCCCGTGCGCCTGAGTCGGCACTGCGCTCGTCAGCGGCTACTCAGGACGAACGGCGTCCAATTCGATTTCGTCGCCCACCGCAATCTCGCCGCCGGCAATTACCCGCCCCAACGCGCCACCGCGCCAATCGGGGGTCAGCGCCGCCTCGAGCCCCGGCAGCAGCTGTTCCATCCGGCTGCACGGATCGCATTCCTGAATGATCTCGATCACCACGTCGCCGATCCGAAGCCGGCTACCCGGCACGCGCGGCAGCGCGATTCCGTCGACCAACAGGTTGCAGCGGCGATTCCACCACGGCAGGTTGTGCCCCAGCTCGTCCATCGCCGCCGCCCAGTGCCGCGCTTCCATCAGCGACACCTGCCGCCGTCCGCGTCCGCCGGGCTTCACCATGCCGCGAAAATCGCCCGCAAGCCCGCCCTCGACCGACACCGCGACCTTCTCGAGCGTCTCGATCGGCCCGCGCGGCCGGCCATGGCGGGCAATCCCCAACAGCCGACCGGTCAATGCTTCGCACCACTCGATGCAAAACCAACTCCGCCCGTGTTGGCGCCCCCTACCCCGTTCGCTTCGAGCGAAGTCGAGAAGCCGGCACCCACATGACGCGGGGCGGTGTCTCGACTGCGCTCGACACGAACGGATAGGATAGGGATCACCAGCAAGCTCAGCCCAGCTTCGCCATCGCGCTGGCGGTATCGACCATGCGGTTCGAGAAGCCCCATTCATTGTCGTACCAGCTGACGACGCGCACCAGCTTGCCGTCGATCACAGACGTCTCGAGGCTGTCGATCGTCGACGAGAACGGCGTGTGGACGATGTCGATCGAAACCAGCGGCTCGTCGCTATATTCGAGCACGCCCTTCATGGGTCCCTCGGCGGCGGCCTTCAGTAGCGCGTTGACCTCTTCCTTGGTCGTGTCGCGCGATGGCGTGAACGTCAGGTCGATCAGGCTGCCATCGGGCACGGGCACGCGGATCGCCGAACCGTCGAGCTTCCCCTTCAGTTCGGGCAGCACTTCGGCCACCGCGCGCGCGGCGCCCGTCGTCGTCGGGATCATCGACATCGCCGCCGCACGCGCGCGGCGAAGATCGGGGTGGATCTGGTCGAGGATCTTCTGGTCGTTGGTGTAGGCGTGCACCGTGGTCATCAGCCCGCGCTCGATGCCGATCGAATCGTTCAGCACCTTGGCGACAGGCGCCAGGCAGTTGGTGGTGCAGCTGGCGTTCGACACGATCACATGATCGGCGGTCAGCTTCTCATGGTTGACGCCATACACCACCGTCAGGTCGACATTCTTGCCGGGTGCCGAGATCAGCACCTTCTTGGCGCCGGCATCGATGTGCTTCTGGCACGATTCCTTGTCGGCGAAGAAGCCGGTGCATTCGAGCACCAGCTCGATGCCCTGTTCGGCGTGCGGCAGGTTGGCCGGATCGCGCTCGGCGGTGACGCGGATGCGCTTGCCGTCGACCACCAGGTCGTTGCCGTCGGCCGAAACCTCGCCCGGATAGCGGCCATGCACCGAATCGCGGCTGAACAGCCACGCGTTCGATTTCGCGTCGGCCAGGTCGTTGATCGTCACCAGTTCGAGCCCGCAATCGGGGCGCTCGAGGATGGCGCGCGCCACCAGGCGGCCGATTCGTCCGAAGCCGTTGATCGCTACCTTCGTCATGCGCTTAATTCTCCGTGGCTTGCAGCCGCGCCTTGACGGCTTGCGTGATGTTCTCGGGCGTAAGGCCGAACTTTGCGTACAGCTCGGGCGCGGGACCCGAGGCGCCGAAACGATCGATGCCGAACCGAAGCCCGTCGACCATCGTGTAGCGCTCCCACCCCAAGGTCGTGCCCGCCTCGATCGATACGCGAAGCAGTTCCTCGGGCTTGGCGTGCGGCAGCACGTCGTTGCGATAGTCGGCGGGCTGCGCGTCGAAGCGCGACCAGCACGGCATCGACACCACATCGGCGCCGATCCCCTCGGCTTCAAGCGCCGCGCGCACCGCAACCGCGATTTCCACCTCCGAACCGGTGGCGATCAGCACCACCCGGCGCGGCGCCTCGGCGGCCTGCAGGCGATACGCGCCGCGCGCCGAGCGATTCTCGGCGGCATCGGTGCGCAATTGCGGTAGGTTCTGGCGGCTCAGCGCCAGCAGCGACGGCCCGTCGCTGCGCTCGACCGACAGCTGCCAGCATTCGGCGGTCTCGATCGTATCGCACGGCCGATACACGTCGAGCCCGGGGATCAGCCGTAGGCTGGTCAAATGTTCGACCGGCTGGTGCGTCGGCCCGTCTTCGCCCAGGCCGATCGAATCATGCGTCATGACGTACACGACGCGCGTATTCTGCAGCGCCGACAGGCGGATCGCGGGGCGGCAATAATCGGCGAAAACCAGGAAGGTGCCGCCATAGGGGATAACCCCGCCGTGCAGCGCCATGCCGTTCATCGCCGCCGCCATGCCGAACTCTCGGATGCCGTACGAGACGTAGCGACCGCCATAATTCTCGGCGTTGAGCGGTCCGGTCGCCTTGGTGCGGGTGTTGTTCGATCCGGTGAGATCGGCCGATCCGCCGATCGTCTCAGGCAGCGCCGCGGTCAGCGCCTCGAGCGCCATTTCCGACGCCTTGCGAGTCGCGACCTTCTTGGGGTCGGCGAGCAGCCCCGCGATATAGTCGTCGAGCGAGAAGCCCTCGGGCAGCGTGCCCTCCATCCGGCGCTCGAATTCGGCGCGATCCGAATGGCTTGCGAGCCGTTGCTTCCACGCGGCATGATCGTCTGCCGAACGCTTGCCCGCAGCCAGCCAGGTCTCGCGGATATCGTCGGGCACCACGAACGCCTCGTGCGCCCAGCCCAACGCCGCGCGCGCGCCCTCGATTTCCTTGGCACCCAGCGGCGAACCATGGCTGCCCGAGGTACCCGCCTTGGTCGGCGCGCCCTTGCCGATGATCGTGCGGCAACGGATCAGCGACGGCAGGTCGCTCGCCAGCGCCTCGTCGATCGCGCGTGCGATGTCGTCGAAATCATGGCCGTCGCATTCGGCGACATGCCAGCCGCTTGCGCGATAGCGCGCGGGGATGTCCTCGCTCGACGACAGCGATACCGCGCCGTCGATCGTGATCCGGTTGTCGTCCCACAGCACGTTGAGCCGGCCCAGCTTCAGATGCCCGGCAAGCCCGACGGCTTCGTGGTTGATGCCTTCCATCAGGCAGCCGTCGCCCGCGATCACCCAGGTCTTGTGGTCGACCAGCGCGTCGTCGAAGGTCGCGTTGAGCTGGCGCTCGGCGATCGCGAAGCCGACCGCCATCGCGAAGCCCTGCCCCAGCGGCCCGGTCGTCGCCTCGACGCCTTCGAGCATGAAATTCTCGGGGTGCCCCGCGCAGGGCGAATCCGACTGGCGAAAATTCTTGAGATCATCGAGCGTCGGGCGCGCATAGCCGCTCAGGTGGAGCAGGCTGTACATCAGCATCGATCCGTGTCCCGCCGACAGAATGAAGCGGTCGCGGTCGGGCCAGTGCGGATCGGCGGGATCGTGCTTCAGATAGCGCTGCCACAACACCGTCGCGACATCGGCCATGCCCATCGGCATGCCGGGATGCCCCGAATTGGCGGCCTCCACCGCGTCCATGGCAAGCGCGCGGATGGCGTTGGCGCAATCGCTGTCGGTTGGGTGCATCGGATTCCCCTCGGCCGGCCGACTGCGAGCGCTGATCCACGCCGCTTCGCGTACCGGCAATGATAAACTCGCGATGCCTTTGCGGGTCTCGCGGCTTCGCGTCAACCGGCGCGCCAATCGCGACGAGCCCCCGCGCCACCCCCGCTGCCGCCTTGCCGCGTCCGTGCGTCCTGCTATCCAGCAGCGATGGCATCAGAACCCCCGCATCCCGCGATCGAACGCATCGAACGCGCCGTCTCCCGGATCGAACAGGCCGCCGCCGCGCGCGCCTATGACGCCGATTCGATGGCGCGCCGCCACGCCGCGCTGCGCGAGCGGATGGAGGAAGCCGTCGCCGCGCTCGACGAGCTGATCGCGCGCGAAGACGGGGACAAAATGTAATGGCAGAGGTCACGCTCACGATCGCCGGCCGCGACCACAAGGTCGCCTGCCGCGACGGCGAGGAAGCCCAGCTGCGCGCGCTGGCGGGTAAGCTCGAGGCGCACGGCGCTGCCGCATTGCGGGCCTCGGGCGGCCTGAGCGGCGAACGCACGATGCTGTTCATCGCGCTGATGCTCGCCGACCAGCTTGCCGAACAGGAAGTCGCGCCGCCGAGCGGCATTCCGCCGATGCTGCTCGATCGGATCGCCGACCGTCTCGAAGCCGTCGCATCGGCCCTTGAGGATGACGGCGCAACGCACTAGATTGGCGGTGGCGGGTACTGCCCGGTGCGAGCTTTAGCGAAAATCCCTGAGGCGATAATCATCCTATGGGGGCTGTCCCTGCCCGGATCCTGGTCCGACGCACATGGTTCCCACCTGACGTACTTGGCGTCAGAGGATCTTCCAGCCAACGGCCATGGCGGGCCCGCCACCTGCCCGCATGATTGAAGACAAGCGAGCGATGCGCGCACGCATCCGTGCCGAGCGCGACGCGTTCGTCGGCGCGATCCGATCCCCCTCCCGCCTGCGGGAGGGGCTAGGCGAGGGCATGTCCGCGAGCGCCGACGCTGGTGACACCGAACAGCCCCGCCCCCTCCCGCAAGCGGGAGGGGGGCAAAAGATCCTTCCGCCCCCCGCCTATCTCGCCCGCCTGACCCCAGGCGCGATCGTAGCCAGCTACATCCCCCTCGGCAGCGAAGCCGACCCGGCGGCCTTGATCGACGCAGCCCTCGCACACGGCTGCACTCTTGCGCTTCCGCACGTGATCGACCGCGCCAACCCGATGCGCTTCCTCGAATGGCACCCCGCAACCCCGCTCGAACCCGGCATCTTCGGCCTCCGCCAGCCCCCCGCCACCGCGCGCGACGTCGCCCCCGACATCGTCCTCGTCCCGCTGGTCGCGTTCGACCCCACGCTCCACCGCCTCGGCCAGGGCGCCGGCTATTACGACCGCGCGCTCGCGGGCTTGCCCGATGCCTGGCGGCTCGGCATCGCCTGGTCGGTGCAGCAAGTGCCGCAGGTCCCGGTTGACCCCTGGGACGTGCCGCTGCACGGCGTCGTCACCGAACGATCGGTCTTTCTACGGGAGAAGCTCGAATGAACCCCAGTTGGCGCAAGCCCGCCGGCATGTTCGCGATCCTCGCGCTGATCCTGGTGTGGGTCGTGCTGGTCGCGAGCTTCGCCGGGACGATCAGCCAGCTGCACTGGACGCTGCAGGCGATCGTCTATCTGGTCACCGGCATCGTGTGGATCCTGCCGCTCAAGCCGCTGCTGCGCTGGATGGAACTCGGTACATGGCGGTAGCAGGCTGCCCCCTTTCCTCACCCGCCAGGGGGAGGGGGACCAGCGAAGCTGGTGGAGGGGGAGGACACGAGCCGCCGCGGGTAATCCGCCCCCTCCACCACCGCTACGCGGCGGTCCCCCTCCCCCTTGCGGGGGAGGATTAAGGAAGCCCCCTCACCCGCCGCAGCTGAGCTTCACCTCCGCCTCGGTCCCCAGCGCGACCCGCGCCAGGCTGAAGGTGAACGCGCCCTCGCTCGTGACCGCCAGCGGCGTATCGATCGCCGCCATGTTCGCACGCCCCGCGCGGAAGCATTTGAGCGGCACGCCAAGCGTCGTCCAGGCGCCGGGCTTGAACCGCTCCATCCGCCCGAGCGCGATAGTCGCCTGCGCCGGGCCCGATCGCATCGCCAGCGTCACCGGCGCTGTCGGGGCCTGGTCGACGCGGATCGTGCTGACCAGCAACACGTCGCCATTGGTTTCGCGCGTGGTGTCGACCGCGGCGACACTGGTCAGCGCCACCACCGCCGGCCCCTTGCCGTCGAACGCGAAGCGCCGGGCGCCTTCCTGGACGCCGAAGTCGGTAGCGGTCACGCGGACGCGGCCATTGGCGGCATCGGCGGGCAGCGTCGTCACCCGCGTGCTGCTCCCGCTCGGGTCGCCCACCATCAGCGACCAGCTCGCCGCAGGCAGCCCCTTGTCCATATACACCCCCGCCTGCGCCTGTTGCTTGACGCCGGGGTCCTCGGACAGTTGCGGCACCACCGTGCGGCTGCCCGCCTTCAAGCCATAGCCGCGCTCGAACAGCGTCTTGCCCTTGGCATCGGCCGTCGCAGGCCAGGCGAAACTCAACGTGCCGGTAAAGTCGTGCGCCACCGCGCCGTTGCGATCGCGCAGCAGCACATCGGCCACCCCTGCCCCTTCGGACCCCGGCAGCCACGCCGCGACGAACGCATCGGCGGCGTTGATCTCGGGGTTCACGAACAACGGCCGGCCGCTCAGCATCAACGCGACGACGGGAATTCCTTGCGCCTTGAGCTTCTTCATCGTCGCCAGCGGCCCGCGCAATTCGGGCTTGAGCTCGAGCGTCGCGATATCGCCCTGGAATTCGGCATAGGGGGTTTCACCGAACACCACAATCGCGGCATCGGGCTTCGTACCGCTGAAGCTGCCGTCGGGCGACAGCCGCACGGTCCCTCCCGCGGCCTTTACCGCGCCGTCGAGGCCCTTCCAGATCGATGTCGCGCCGGGGAAATGCTTGGGATCGATCCCCGTCCCCTGCCAGGTCAGCGTCCAGCCGCCTGCCTGGCGCGCGACATCGTCGGCACCGTCGCCCGCGACCAGGATGTTCGCGCCGGGCTTGAGCGGCAGCAGGCTGCCGTTATTCTTGAGCAGCACCAGCGACTTGCGCACCGCCTCGCGCGCGATCGCGCGGTGCTCGACGCTGCCGAGCAGCTCGAACTGCCCCGAGAGCGGCCGGCTCGAAGGCTTGCCCATGTCGAACAGCCCGGCGCGCATCTTCACCCGCAGCACCTTGGCGACCGCGTCGTCGAGCCGCGCCATCGGCACCTGCCCGCTCTTGGCCTGCGCGACCAGGCTTTCCCAAAGCGGCTTCCAGCTGTCGGGTGCCATATACATGTCGAGCCCGGCATTCAGCGCGCGCGGGCAGCTGGCGTTGGTGCAGCCCTGGATCTGGCCGTGTGCGTTCCAATCGCTCACGACGAAGCCGCCAAAGCCCATCCGCTCCTTGAGCACATCGGTGACCAGCCCCTTGTGCCCGGCGATCTTCTCGCCGTTCCAGCTCGAAAAGCTGGTCATCACCGTCTGCACCCCGGCGTTGATCGCCTGGACATAGGGCATGCCGTGCGTGTCGCGCAGCTCGGTTTCGCTCACGCGCGCATCGCCTTGGTCGCGCCCGCCCTCGGTGCCGCCATCGGCGAGGAAATGCTTGGTCGATGCCAGCACATACGGCCCCTGCAGGATCGGCGTCGCCGAAGGCTTGCCCTGCAGCCCCTCGATAAATTCGCCAACATAGCTCGCGACCAGCTTGGGATCCGACGAATAGCCCTCATAGGCGCGGCCCCAGCGCAGATCCTGCGGCACGGTGATCGTCGGCGCGAAGGTCCATTCAATCCCGGTCGCGCGGATTTCCTTGGCGGTCGCCTGCGCGATCTTCTTGATCAGCACCGGGTCGCGCATCGCGCCCAGCCCGATATTATGCGGGAACAGCGTCGCGCCGACGATGTTCGAATGGCCGTGCACCGCATCGGTGCCCCAGATGATCGGGATGCCCACCCGGCCATCGCTGCGATCGACCGAGGCGGTGTAGAAGCTGTCGGCGAGCTTGAGCCATTCGGCGGCGGGCGCGAATTCGTCGCCCCCCGGCGCCGAATTGCCGCCGTTGAGGATCGAGCCGAGATGATAGCGGCGCGCGTCGGCGGGGGTGACCGATGCGATGTCGGCCTGCACCACCTGGCCGACCTTCTCCTCGATCGTCATCCGCGCGAGCAGGTCGGCGATGCGCTTTTCCATCGCCGCATCGGGCTTGTAGGGCCAATTGCCCTGCGGCCAGAGCTCGGGATGGACCGTGGCCTCGGGCGGCGGTGCTGGCACCGTCTGCGCGCGCGCGGTGCCTGCAATCGCAAAGGCCAGCGCGATACCCGTGGCGCTGCCCAGCAGCCGATGAAAACCCTGCATCCGATCCCCCTATGCGTGCCGCGTCCGAACGACGACGTCGTAATATTCGGCGCGCAACCTACCGATTTCGGGCGGCCGCTCAATGCCGTCGTGCAGGATTATCTGTCGTTGCGCGGGGCTGGACTTAGGACCGCCGGCGCGGGGTCGGGCGGAAGCTTCCGTCGCCCCCCACGCCAGCAGCGGCATCAGGCCGCTTGTTCCCAATCGCGCGTCTCTTCGGCGGGAAGGCGGATCAGATAATCGAACGCCGACAGCCCTGCCTTCGCCCCGTCGCCCATCGCGATCACGATCTGCTTGAACGGGATCGTTGTGGCATCGCCCGCCGCGAAGATTCCCGGCTGCGAGGTGTGCCCGCGATGATCGACCTCGATCTCGCCGTGCTGGCTCAACCCCACCGCGCCGCGCAGCCATTCGGTGTTGGGCACCAGCCCGATCTGGACGAAGATTCCCTCGAGCGCGACCTGATGCTTCGCGTCGCCATTGCGGTCCTTATACACCAGCCCGGTGACCTTCTCGCCGTCGCCCAGCACTTCGGTGGTCAGCGCCGACGTGACGATCTGGACATTGGGCAGGCTCGCCAGCTTACGCTGGAGCACCGCATCGGCACGCAGCGCGCTGTCATATTCGATCAGCGTCACATGCGCGACGATGCCCGCCAAATCGATCGCCGCCTCGACCCCCGAATTGCCGCCGCCGATCACCGCGACGCGCTTGCCCTTGAACAGCGGGCCATCGCAATGCGGGCAATAGGCGACTCCCTTGTTCTTGTACTGCTCCTCGCCGGGCACGTTGATCTGCCGCCAGCGCGCGCCGGTCGCCAGGATCACCGATCGCGCCTTCAGCGAGGCGCCGTTTTCGAGCACCACTTCGTGCAGCCCGCCTTCGCTGGTCGCAGGGATCAGCTTCTGCGCGCGCTGCAGGTTCATCACGTCGACGTCATAGTCGCCGACATGCTGCTCGAGCTGCGCGACGAGCTTGGGCCCCTCGGTATGCGGGACCGAAATGAAATTCTCGATCGCCATCGTGTCGAGCACCTGCCCGCCGAAGCGCTCGGCGGCGATGCCGGTGCGAATGCCCTTGCGCGCGGTATAGATCGCTGCCGCCGCACCCGAGGGGCCGCCACCGACGATCAGCACCTCGAACGCGTCCTTCTTGGCGATCTTGGCCGCGGCCTTCTCGCTCGCGCCGGTGTCGAGCCGCGCGACGATCTGCTCGAGCTCCATCCGGCCCTGGCCGAAGGTTTCGCCGTTCAGATAGACGGTCGGCACCGCCATCACCTTGCGCTCGTTGACCTCGTCCTGGAACAGCGCGCCGTCGATCGCGGTGTGGGTGATGCCGGGGTTGAGCACTGCCATCAGGTTCAGCGCCTGCACGACGTCGGGACAATTCTGGCACGACAGCGAGAAATAGGTCTCGAAATTATAGCTGCCCTCAAGCCCGCGGACCTGGTCGAGCAGGTCCTGCGCCGCCTTCGACGGATGGCCGCCCACCTGGAGCAGCGCCAGCACCAGGCTGGTGAACTCATGCCCCATCGGCAAGCCGGCGAAGCGAACGCCGATGTCGGTGCCGACGCGGCGGATCATGAAGCTGGGGGTGCGACGGTCATGGACGGTGACGACGGCCACCTTGTCCGACAGCGCGGCAATTTCGTTCAGCAGCTCGCCCATCTGGCGCGATTTGGCATCGTCGCCCAGGCTCGCGACCAGTTCGATCGGCTCGCGAATATTGACCAGATAGGCCTTCAGCTGCTGCGTCAGATTGGCGTCGAGCATAGGAAACTCCCGTGGTTCAGATACGAAGCGGCCCGAAGCGGAAAGCGAATTCCACCCCGGGCCGCGATCACCCTAATGGGCAGGATTTTTAGATCTTGCCGACCAGGTCGAGGCTGGGGGCGAGCGTCTCTTCGCCCTCTTCCCACTTGGCGGGGCAGACTTCGCCCGGATGCGCCGCGATATACTGTGCCGCCTTGATCTTGCGCAGCAACTCGGCGGCGTTGCGGCCGACGCCTTCCGAGGTCACTTCCATCAGCTGGATGACGCCCTCGGGATCGACCACGAAGGTGCCGCGATCGGCCAGGCCCTGGCCTTCGCGCAGGATCTGGAAGTTGTTGCTGATCACATGGTTCTGGTCGCCCAGCATGTAATAGTCGATCTTGCCGATCGCCGGCGAGCTGTCATGCCATGCCTTGTGGCTGAAGTGCGTGTCGGTCGAGACCGAATAGACCTCTACGCCCATGCGCTGCAGCGTGGGGTACACGTCGGCCAGGTCTTCCAGCTCGGTCGGGCAGACGAACGTGAAATCGGCGGGGTAGAAGAAGAATACCGCCCACTTGCCGGCGACGTCGGTGTCGCTGACCGAAACGAACTTGCCCTGCTTGTACGCCTGGGTGGTGAATGGTTTCAGCTTGCTGCCGATGAGCGTCATGGGAACCTCCGTTGAATTCTGAGACTCCGATATAGGTGCGGATGTTGCATTGCAAAAACGATAATGTTGCATCGCAGTAATCGCTTCCGTCGATATAACCCGCCTGGTTATCGACGTTTGCGGCTCAACCGACGGGCAACCCGCGCAGCGTGTCGGTCACGCGCTGCCGCACTGCGGGATCGCGCGTGATTTCGAGCATGGCGGTCAGGCTGACGCGCGCGCCGGCAATGTCGCCATCGACCATTTCGAGCCGCGCCCGCTCCCACCAGGGCTGCGCGAAGCCCGGCGCGACGATCGTCATCCGGTGATACAGCTCGAGCGCGCGCCTGCCCTTTCCGGCGCGTTCGGCGCGCGAGGCCTGGTTGAGCAATAGCCGCACTAGCACCGCGCGGTTGGGCATCACCGAAACATGCGCCGCCGGCGCCGGCGCTCCCGTCAACGATGCCGCCACCATCGCGGCGAGGCGCTCGCGCCCCACCCGCGCCCCGCCGCGAAACGGGTCGACGATCACCGGCACCACCTCGGTCCCCACCATCACGAGCACATGCCCCGGCACGTCGAGGATGTTGGCCTCCCAGCCGAGCCTACGTGCGGCCGCGACATACAGGATCGATAGGCTGATCGGCAGCCCGCGGCGGCGATCGATGACGCGGATCAGGTCGGCGTTGGCGGGATCGTCATAGCTTTGCGCGTCGCCGACAAAGCCGAGTTCGTCACCAAACACCGCCGCCAGGCTGTCGGCGCGGTCGTCGGCCTCGGTCGCGGCGCCGTTCATCGCCTCGAGCCGCGCCGCGGCGGCTTCGAGCATGTCGTAATAGGGCTCGGGATCGGTGTCGGGGTGGTCGAGCATCGCGAGCGTGAGCGCGGCTTCGTCGAGCACGATCTCGGCAGCGTCGATCAGGCCGAGCTGGATCAGGTCATCGTTCATGCCATGAAGATGGGGTCGGCACCCGCCGAACGCCAACCATGCAATATCACCGTCGATTATTCGTGCCGCAGCCTTGCATCGACGCGGGCGCGGGCCATGTTCCACCAATCGTCAACAATCGAAAGGAGGTGATCGAATGTCTCATTGTCACGCACTGAATGCGGCTTCGGGCACAACTGTGATCGCCTCGGCGGGATGGCTTCGCGCCTGAATATTGCCGGCTTCAGTCGACAATGGAAAGGCCGCCCTGCAAGGGGCGGCCTTTCGCTTATTCGGGCCCTGAGCCAGCTTCAGGTCGTCAGGCGCGAGCGCCGCGAACTGTGGCCACCGTTGCGGTAGAGGATGTCGGTGACGGTCTCGCCCGACACGGTGCCGCTATTGGCTTCCACTGATACGAGCACGCCGCCGCGCCCCAGATGATCGCCATAATAGCCGGCGTCTTCCTCATCGATGCCGTGGTTGAGCAACGTCTCGTTCGCGGTGCCCGCAACCGCGCCCGCTGCCGCACCGACCGCCATCGCGCCGGGGACTGCCGTTGCCGCGATCGCCCCTGCGGCGACCAGCGGTCCGACGCCGGGAATGGCAAGCGCCGCGATGCCGAGCCCGGCGCCGAGCGCGCCGCCGCCCAGGATACCGCGCATCACGCTGCCCTGGCCGTCATCGACTGCTTCACCATCGCCATGCGCGGTGCTGTTGACGCCGTCGTGGCGAGTCACGATCGACAGCGCGGCATCGGGGACGCCGGCCTGGCGCAGATCCGCGACGGCGCGATCGGCTTCTGCTGGCGTGTCGAACATTGCCGAAGCTACATTGGTGGTCATGTTGTGATCTCCTGAATTCAACGTACCGCACCGCGGCGAAACATGTTGATGATGGCAAGCAGCACGACTGCGCCGACCAGCGATACCAGCACCGACTGGATCGAAATCTCGCCGCTGGTGATGGGGCTGCCGCCGATCAGCGGGGTGATGATGAACCCTGCAAGCAACGCGCCGACAATGCCGACGATGATGTTGAGGATGATGCCTTGTTGGCCGTTGGTACGCATGATCATGCTGGCGACCCAGCCGATCAATCCGCCGACGACAAGAAGGACAATAATGCCCATGGTGTTTCCCTTCGCTTGTTTCGTGATGGCTAAACCGCTGATGCGTTGGGATGTTCAGATCGGCACCGACCGCGCTCGGCTCGCATCTAGTGCTGCAGCACCAGGCAATCTGGTAATTTGCAGGGGAACGGCCTCGGCGATCGAACGCTTGTGCAGGCATGGACACACCCGACCGCCCCGCACTCCGCCATCTCGAACAGTTGACCGCGCAATTGCTCGACGGGGTGATCCTGATCGACCCCGCGGGAACGATCCTGAGCGCGAACGCCGCCGCGCTTCGCATGCACGGCGTGGGCACGCTGGCCGAACTGGGCACGACCGCGGAGGGCTATGCCGAGCGCTTCACCCTGCGCACCCACGACCATCGTCCGCTCAAGCATCGCGAATATCCGCTCTTCCGGCTGCTGGCGGGGGACAGCTTCCCCGACCTGATCGTCGAAGTCGTCCCGGCAGGTGACGATCAGGCGCGCTGGATTCACCAGGTGCGTGATGTCGTCATGGATATCGACGGCGGCGAAGCCGAATATCTCGCGCTGGTAATCGACGACGTATCGGCGCGATTCGATGCCGAGGCGCGATTTGCCGCGATGTTCAACGCCAACCCCGCCCCCGCGATCGTCGTGCGGCTGCACGACCAGCGGATTGTCCAGGTCAATGCCGGCTTCGAGACGCTGACCGGCTTCGCCCCCGAAGCACTCACCGGCAAGTCGCTGTTCGGGCTCGACCTGCTCGCCAGCCTCGGCGATCCGATTGC
Organism: Sphingomonas sp. S1-29; assembly: GCF_026167545.1. NCBI lineage: Bacteria > Pseudomonadati > Pseudomonadota > Alphaproteobacteria > Sphingomonadales > Sphingomonadaceae > Sphingomonas > Sphingomonas sp. S1-29. Next base: position 806,854 of record NZ_CP110678.1, read on the forward strand.
GGTGCGCCGTCGGATCGAGGAGGGCGAAATCGTCGCGCAGGCCGAGGCCGAGCTTCGCGTCGCCGACGGATCGCGCCGGCTGGTGCTGTTCGCGGGCCAACCGATCGACGTCACCGGCGAGGATTCGCTGCTGCTGACCTTCGCCGACCTCGAACCCAGGCGCCGCGCCGAGCAGGCGCTCGCCGCAAGCGAGCATCATCTGCGCTCGGTCTTCGAAATGGCGCCGGTTGCGATGGTGGTGACCGCAGATTGCGATCACCGCATCGCGAGCGTCAACGCGGCGTTCCGCGCGCTCACCGGGCATGACGCCCGTCAGGCGATCGGGCAGACCGCCGACGATCTGCAGCTATGGAAAGACCCCGAACGCGGCCAGGCGCTCGAGCGGCAATTGGTCGAGCTGGGCGCGGTCCGCGACGCCGAAGCGATCCTGCGCTCGCGTAGCGGCGAGCAGATCGACTGCCTGATTTCGGCCGAGACGATCAGCGTGGAAGGCGCGCCGTGCGTATTATGGGTGTGCCAGGACGTCACCTCGCGCAAGCAAAGCGAGCGCGAACTGGCCGATGCGATCGACGCGGTGATGAAGGACGCCAATTGGCTGAGCCACTCGATCCTCGACAAGCTCGCGACGCTACGCCGTCCCGAGGCGCCTGCCCCTGCGAGCAATCTCAGTCCCCGCGAACGCGAAATCCTCGAGCTGATCTGCGACGATCTCGACGACAAGGCGATCGCGGCGCAGCTCGGGCTGTCGCGCAACACCGTCCGCAACCATGTCGCGCGGCTCTATGCCAAGATCGGGGTGAACCGCCGCAGCGGCGCGGTCGTATGGGGGCGCGAGCGCGGCATGGGCACGCGCCGCGATTGAAAGGAACCGCCCGCCCCGGTACTGCCGGAGCGGGCGCAACCCATTAGGCGTCCTTGGCGTCGATGTTCACCGAGGTTTCGGCAAGCCGCGTCATATATTCGTCGCTACCGTAGATTTCCTTGGTCGCGGCGCGCAGCTTCTTGTCGTCGTCCTTCAGGCCCAACGCCTTGGCATAAGCCGCAGCGGTGCCGAAGCCCGCCAGCCCGTAATGCGTCATGCGCTGATATTGCGCGATGATCAGCACATCGAGCATCGGACCCTTTTTGGGCCCCTCTTCGAGCACATGCTTGGTCGCCTCGGCAACCAGCCCTTCCATGCCCTTGCAATGCTCCTTCGAAACCTTCTCGTCCTGTCCGGCGATCAGCTCCTTGAGCACCGCGGTATGCGCGGTGATACCCTCATGCGACTTGGTCAGCATGTCCTTCAGTGCGGCATCGCTCGCCTTGGTCGTCATCTTCGTGACGACCTTGAGCATCTGGTCGTTCGCAGAATACAGATCCTTGAGCTCGTCGACATAGATGTCGTTCAGCGTTTCGGGGGTCGACATACAAGAACTCCTGGTCACCCGAGCGGGTCGCTCGGTCCTGATTGCTGAGCGGTTGGCCTGGCGGCATAGTTCCAGGCCGCTCGCGAAACCTGGGCTAGTTGCCCTCGGTAACCGCATTCTTGGTTTCGCCGACCTTCTGGTCGCCGAGCTGCCCCGGGCCGTGATAGGCGATCTCGGTCTGGCCACCATGTTTGTCGGCATCGGGGTTGCCGTCCTTGCCGGTGTGCGGGTTGGGATAGGCAGCGCCCGAGCTTTCGCTGCTGGTCTTGCCGCTGATCTTGGTATCGCTGACCCCGTCGGGCGCATTGCGGTCGGTATCCTGGCCGCTCGCCTGCATCGGTTGCTTGTCGCTCATGCTCTATCCTTCAAAGGGAGAATGGTTGTGGCGTGCGGTCAGATCGAGGGCGGAACGCCCTGGTCTTCGCTTTGGTCGCCGCCGGTATCGCTGTCATAATCCTCACCGGGATTGCCGCCTCCTGCGCCGGCGCCGCTGCCATGGACTTCGCCCGTCCCCTGCTGCGGCGCGCCGCGATAGCCAGCATCGGCAGGCAGCCCGCGCAGATCGACCCCCGACGCAACCGCACCGCGCGTCGCGTGCTCGTCGGCGGCAAGCGCCGGCTTGCGTGCACGATCGGCATCGCTTTGGTCGGCGCTGCCATGGTCCTGCCCCGAATAGCCGGGGCCGTCGCCGATCGCGGTCGCGGTCGGGCGCGACGGGATCGGGGTGTTCGATGTCGAAGCTGGATCGTCGGTCATGGAAAGACTCCTCCCCGGCTCAACCATCGCCGCGACCGGGCGTTCCTGCCGAACCTGCGTTGCTGCGGTATCTCTTTCGGTGCGGAACGTTCGGCAAAACCCATGGTTGGTGCCGGTATCGCCAGCCGTCCCGCCGGCGTCGCGAACCCGCCCGATTCGCTTCGGTCGACTGCCCCATCTTTCGGATCGAGGATCATCATGGCCAACGCAAGCAAACCCAACGACATAGCCCGCAACACCCCTGCAACCTGGCTCGGCGCAGGCATCGCCGCGCTGGCCGGTGCGGCGATCTTCAACCGCTGGTCGGCAGCGCGTGCCCAGCGCGATCACCCGCCGATCGGTGCGTTCGTCGAGGTCGATGGGATGCCGGTGCATTATTATCAGCGCGGCGCCGGGCCGGCGATCGTACTGATCCACGGCAGCGCCTCGCTCGTCGAGGATTTCGTCGTCAGCGGGTTGATCGCCCTGCTCGCCAAGCAACACCGCGTGATCGCGTTCGATCGCCCTGGCTATGGCTATACCCCCCGCCCGCGCGGGATCGACTGGACGCCCGAACGCCAGGCTGAATTGCTGGTCGCCGCCTGCGCCAAGCTCGGGATCGATCGCCCGATCGTCGTCGGCCATAGCTGGGGCACCCTGCCGGCGCTGGCATGGGCGCTCGATCATCGCGAGTCGATCAGCGGGTTAGCGCTGCTGTCGGGCTATTTCTTCGCGACGCCGCGTCCCGACGCGGTGATGGCGGCGGTCGCGGGCTCGCCCGGCCTGGGTGACGTGATCGTCAACACCGTCGCGCCGCTGCAGACCCGGCTGACCGGTCCGCTGGGCAACAAGCTCGTCTTCTCGCCCGCCGAGCCGACCGAGGCGTTCCTGAAGGACATACCCTTCACGCTGATGCTGCGCCCGTCGCAATTGCGCGCAACCGCGATCGACAGCGGGCAGATGCCCGCATCGGCAGGCCGCCTCTCGCCGCGCTACGCCGAGCTTGATCTGCCGCTCGCGATCGTCTGGGGCGTTGGCGACAAGCTGGTGGTGCAGGCCGATCAATCGGCGAAACTTGCCGAGCAATTGCCTGATGCGGTGGCGACGCGGATGGAGGGGGTGGGGCACATGGTCCACCACACCGATCCGGCGCGCGTCGCGGCGGCGATCCTGGCGGTTGCCGATCGCGCATAGTTTTGCCGGCTATGGCCGAAAGCGGTTTGCCGGCTTACGACCGGTGCAGGGCGTATCGCTGCACGAAGGAGACGGTACCGTTGCGTAAACGATCGGATTGCAAGCGTTGAGCCGTCCCATTCCCCGCGAGGCGGTGCTGATCGTCAACGCGCATTCGCGCAAGGGCGAGGCGCTGTGCCACCAGGCCAAGGAAAAGCTCGAGCAAGCGGGGATCACGCTGATCGCCTCGCACGCCGTGCAGGATCCGTCGAAGCTGAACGACTATGTTCGCGAAGCCGTGCGCGACGGTGCCCCGATGGTGATCGTCGGCGGCGGCGATGGATCGCTGTCGCGGCTGGTCGACGACGTCGCCAACACCAATTGCGTCTTCGCGGTTTTGCCGCTGGGCACCGCCAACAGCTTCGCGCGGACGCTGGGCTTGCCGCTCGATCTCGACGGCGCGATCGACGCGATCGTTTCGGGGCGGCTGCGCCGGATCGACCTCGGCATGATCGACGACGATTATTTCGTGAACGCCGCCGCGCTGGGGCTGTCGCCGATGATCGGCGACACCGTCCCGCACAAGCTCAAGCGCTATCTCGGGCGCGTCGGCTATCTCGGCTGGGCGCTGTGGTGCCTGCTGAACTTCCGCCCGTTCCGCTTGACCGTCGAGGACGAGCATGGCGAGCACCGAACCTGGGCGAGCGAAGTCCGCATCTTCAACGGCCGCTTTCACGGCGGGGTCGAGCTGATCGAGACCACCGATGTCGATAGCGGCGACATCGTCATCCAGGCGGTGACCGGGCGCAGCCTGATGCGGCTGGCGTTCGACTGGTACGCCAAATTCTTCAAGCTGAAGTCGCGCAGCGCCAATACCGTCGAGTTCCGCGGGCGCGAGTTGCGGCTTCGCACCCGGCCGCACCAGAATATCTCGATCGACGGCGAGAATCTGGCGCGCACCCCGGTGACGGTGCGCGTCGCTCAGCGCGCGATCGAAGTCGTCGTGCCCTCGGGGCCTTCGCCCTCCGCTCCCTCAATCGTATGACGCCGCTGCAATATCCCGGCCACCCATGACGCCGCGACCGCCCAGGCGATCCCGACCGCCCATCCCGCCAGCACGTCGGTGGGGAAATGGACCCCCAGGAACACCCGCGAAAACCCGATCAGCAAGGTTAGCACCAGCGCGGCGCTGATCAGGAAGACGCGCACCCGCCGGCTGGGTTCGGCGCTCGCGAGCAACGCCGCCCCGGTCAGATAGACCATCGCCGAATTCATCGCATGGCCGCTGGGAAAGCTCGCCGAGCTGACCTCGACCAGATGCGGCACGATATCGGGCCGAGCGCGGACGAAGGCGGTCTTGAGCAGCGCATTGAGCAGCCCGCCCGCCGCGATCGACGACGCCACGAACATCGCCAGCGCGAGCTTGCGCCGCGCCACGAGGTATCCGGTGATGAAGAACGTCACCAGCGTCAGCACGGTGCCCCCGCCCAGCGCGGTGAAATCGACCATCGCGTGCGAGAACCAGCGCGGACCGATCGACGTCCCCGGATCGGCGACGCTGCGCAACTGGAGCAGCAACCAGCGGTCGATCGCCAGCGGATTGCCCTCGGCCACTTCGGACGCGACATAAGCGAAACCGCCAAGCGCGACGATGACGATCAGCAGCGTGACCAATATCCGCGTGTCCAACCGGTGGAGCCAGGTACCGTCGCTGTCGCTTGCAATCATTTGGGGGTTCCGGGCTTGGGGTTGGCGGTGGGAGTGCCGCCTAGCAAGTACAAGTCGGTCTGGCGTCCGTCGAGATAGCTGACCCGGCTGCCGTCATAATAGGCATCCTCCTCGGTCTTGAACGATACCTGCTGGCCGCCCCATTCGGGCACCGCGGCGGTGGCGGCGAGCTCGATCGACCACGCGGTGTTGGGGTATAGCGGATAATCACCGCGCGGGTCGGGCTGCTGATTGTCCCAAAAGCCGATCGCGGTGCCCGCGCCGTGCCCATGATAGCCGATCGGGTGCGAATAGATGCTGGGGTTCAGCCCTTGCGCGATCGCCTTGGCCCGCGCGCGCGCCAGGATCGCGTTGCCGCTGTCGCCGACGCGAAACGAGCTCGTCAGCGCGTCCTGGACGCGGTTGTTGGCGGCCAGCCCGTCGCGCAGCCCCTTGGGCGCCTGCGTCTCGCCGGGACGCAGGACATAGGCGTTCTGCTGGGTATCGGTGTGCAACCGCAGATATTCGATGCCGAAATCGGTCCAGATCAGGTCGCCCGGCGCGATCACCGTGTCGCCGTCGAGCGTATCCTTCACCCCCTGGCGGCTGACCTCGACCGACGGGTGAAACCACGTATCGAGCTTGAGCGCGGCGATGCGTTCGCGGAACCACCATGCCACGTCGTCGGTGGTCGTCACGCCGGGGGTGATGACCTTGTCCGACAGCCCTTCGCCGATGATCGCGTGCGCCAGCGCGACGATCTGCGGATAGCGCGCCATTTCGGCAGGCGTGCGCGTTTCGAGCCAGCGCACCGCCAGCGTCTCGTCGCGCACCACGCGCGAGCGGAGCGATTCGGGCAGCGCCGCCATCATCTCGTCATGCGCGCTGAGCGTCATGCCATCGGCATAAGCGGAGCGGCGCGACGAATTGATCGCAATCCGCTTGGGGTTACGCACCGCGATGATCTCGGTAAGCCGCTTCCATTGGTCGGGTTGGATGTTGGGGTCCCAATCGGCTTCGAACAGATCGCCGAGCGGGTAGCGGCTGACCGTCAGCCGCTCGAACGGCAAGCCCTCGCCCGAATCGAAGAACACCAGGATCGTCCGCCGCCGCGCCGCCATGCTCTCGGCATCGAGCATCGAGGCGACCACCGGCTCCTCGAAATTCTCGCGCGCCACCAGCACCCACATGTCGATTCCCTGTTCGCGCATGATCGCAGGCACCACGGTGTCGAGCCGTTCCTTCAGCCAGCCGTCTATCACCGCGGCCCGCTCGCGCAGCGGCAGCACCGCCGGGTAGGCCGGGCGCACGTTTTGCTGCGCGCTCGCGGCCAGCGGCACGCTTGTGAGGCCAAGGAACAGCGCCGCGCGCCAAGCCACCGTCATCGCAAACATCGCACCCCCGAAGTCGTTCAGTCAGTTCGCAGGCTACAGCACCGCGCGCATCGCGCCAGCATCAAGCGGCCGGTTCGCCACATCGCTTTGCCGCCGCGTGGGTGGTGCCCTATAGCCCCGCCGATGATCCGCCCGCTTGTTCCGCTATTCGCCGCGATCGCCCTGGTGCTCACCGGCGATGCCCTTGCCCAGCAACAGCAAGGTGGGTTCGATCTCGACGGCCCCGCGCTCTCGATCACCGTGACGCGCGACGGTGTGACGCTGCCGATCACCGCGGTCCCGTCGCTGCGCGCGGGCGACCGGCTGTCGGCCAAGGCCTTGCTGCCCGATACCAAGTCGGCACGCTATCTGCTGATCGGCACCTTCCTGCGCGGTGCCGCCAATCCGCCGCCCAAGGATTGGTTCGAGCATGCGGAAACCTGGAAATCGAAGGGCAATGTCCTCGAGCTCACGGTACCCGAGGGCGCCGAACAGGCATTGATCCTGCTCGCACCGCAGACCGGCGGCGGGTTCGACGCGGTGCGCGACGGGGTGCGCGGCCGCCCCGGCGTGTTCGTGCGCGCGGCCAAGGACCTGCATCAGGCATCGCTCGACCAGGCACGGCTCGAAACCTTCGTCGCGACGGTCGGGACGATCGCCGACACCCGGCCCGGCAAACTTGCCACCGCCGCGCCGCTGCTCGCCAAGGCGCTGGGGATCAAGCTCAACGCCGAATGCCTGACGCGGCCGCGCGCGCTGCAGGCGAGCTGCCTGACGCAGAACAAGGAAACGCTGGTGCTGCAGGCGCAGCGCGGCACCACCTTGGCCGAGACGCTCACCGGCACCCCGGTCGACGTCGCCTATCGCATCGCCGCCACCCCTGAGGCGGGCGCGGGCTATTACAGCCCCTATATCGGGCTGGCGCGCGACGTGGCGCGGCTGTTCGGTGCCTTCCGCACCGCGCAATACCAGTATCTCCCGGCGCTCACCGTGGCGCGCGGCGATGACCTCCAGCTCAAGCTCAACGCGCCGCCGTCGTTCCAGAATCCGCGGTCGGTGCTGCTCGCCCCGCTGCCGCCGATCGGCGTCGCCACGCCGCCGAGCTGGCAGCCGGGCAGCCGGACGCCGATCTGCCTCGCCCGATCCGACGTCGCAATCCCGCTCGACGACGCGTCTCTGCTGTTCGCCACCAACTATGCGCGCGACCTCGCCATCGCGGTCACCGTCGGCGGCAAGGCGAGCGAGATTCCCGTGCTCGTCGATGTCGCGGCGGGCGGCGTCCGCCCCGCCAGCCTCGACGCGCTGGCAGCGCTGACCGGCATCGAAGGCGGGGTGCTCCACGGCAAATGGGGGTTCGATCGCTTTTCGGGACCGCGGTTGCCGCTCGTGCTCGACGCGCCCGACGCCTGGCGCGCCGAACCAGACGATACGATCGTGGTCGGGCGCGAGCATGGGCTGACGCTCAAGGGCGGCGCGGCGGCGTGCGTGTCGCAACTGACGCTGCGCGATTCGAAGGGAAGCGAGCGGCACCCGGCATGGACGGCCACCGCCGCCGACGCGATCGAAGCCAAACTCCCGCTCGAAACCGTGGCGCCCGGCGCCTTCACGCTGACGATCGCGCGCCATGGCGCCGCGCCGATGCAACGCATCGCGCTCAAGGGCCGCGTCGAGGCGAGCCGGCTCGATCGCTTCGTCGTGCATCTCGGCGACCGCGAGGCGGTGCTGCGCGGCAGCCGGCTCGACCAGGTCGCGCAGCTCGCTATCGGCGAGCACCGATTCGCGCCTGGCGACGTCAGCCGCGGCGAACAGGGCGATCGGATGACGATGCGCGCCGAGACCGCGCTCATCGGCCTGACGCCGGGGAAAGCCGTCCCCGCCACCGCGATTTTGCGCGACGGGCGCACGCTGCGCGTCACCGCGACGATCGCCCCGCCGCGCCCGTCGGCGACGCTCATCAGCCGCGAGGCGGCGTATCAACCGGCGCAGGGCGTGCTGCCGATCGCGCTGCCCGACGCGTTGCTGCCCGAACAGGGCAGGCTCGCCTTTTCGTTCCGCGTCGCCAACGGTCCGTTGCGCGAGGGGATCGAGCTTGCCGCCAAGGACGGCAGCGTCGCGCGCCTGGATTTCGCATCGGGCGCGCTGCAGCGCGTCGGCGAGGACGTCATCGTCGCCAGCGCGAGCGCTGACAAACTGTTCGATCACGACGTGTCGGGGCCGCTGCGCTTCCGGCTGCTGAACGGCGACGCGCCGGGCGACTGGCAACCGCTCGCGCATATCGTCCGGCTTCCCGAGATCACGCGGTTGGCTTGCGCACCCGGGCAGGCCGAATGCGCGCTGTCGGGGCGGAGCCTGTTCCTGATCGCCGCGATCAGCGAGACCGCCGATTTCGCCAACTCCGTCGCGGTGCCGATCGGCTTCGTCGGGGCGTCGATCGCGCTCCCCCGCCCCGCTGGCGACACGCTGTTCCTGCGGTTGCACGATGCCCCCGACGCGATCGTCCGGCTGACCTTGCCCAAAGCGCCCTAGACGTTCGGCTTCGCCGCGACGCGGTACCTAGCGGCGCTCGGCTCCGGTACATAGCCGGCGATGGAGGTAGTTTTCGTCGAAGCCCGCGATCTGGATCAGTTTGATCGGGTCGATGATGTCGAGGCTGCCGCGGCGCAGCGCCATCGCACCCGCGATGCGCAGCTCCTTGAGCACGCGATTGATATGGACCGACGTCATGCCCAGCGCATCGGCGAGCACCAGCTGCGATAGCGGCAGCGCCACCTCGCCATCGTTGACCAGCCCGATGCTGTAGGCGCGCAGATACAGCTCGCACATCAGATGCGCGACGCGTTCGATGCTGCTGCGCCGCCCCATGCTGACGATCCATGCGCGCATCACGCTCTCGTCGATCAATTGCGCGGTGTACATCGCGCGCGCGATCGCCGGGTGATCGGCCATCAGCGCCTGCATCGTCTCCTTCGAGATCGTCGCGACCGTCGCGGTGGTGATCGCCTGGATGCTGTGGTCCATTTCGGGCAGCAGATTGACGTGCAAGTCGCAGGAATCGCCCGGCATCATGAACGCCATGATCTGTCGCGCGCCCGAGGGCAGGATCTTGTAGCGGCATGCCCAGCCGTCGAGGATCACGAACACCGGCCCCGGCTCGTCGCCTTCGCGGATCAAATCCTGCCGTGCAACAAAGGTACGAGTGCGCGCGGTCGCAGCTTCCAATGCGGCGACGTCGTCAGCGCCTAAAACGCTGAGTTCACGCATCTTTTGTACGAACCTATTGCCCATCGATCAGCACTACACGCTTTTAGCATTTTAGGACATTGATCCGTGTTATAGTCCATTGTTAAGCTAAGTTGTGGCGTGGTGTCGGGGCGGGGCATATCAACGCTGCAAATATGCGCCAGGGCAATCGAACAACGGGCGCGTTCGATGCCCGTGTTTGTAAAAGGTCGATGCATGCCTGAAAACGACAATACCCCGATCGTTTCGATTACCCCGCCCGCGACGCCCGATGCCCATGGCCAGGCTGCGCTGATATTGGTCGAAAGCCTGATCCACGGCTTGATCGAACAAACCGTCCTCACCACCAGCGACAGCGTTGCGATCGTCGATCGAGCGGTCGATGTGCAAACCGATATCGCCGAAGCATCGAACGATGCGTGCGAGATGTGGAAATCGCACGCGCTGCTGTCATCGATCGCGTCGTCGCTTGGACATGATCTCGAAGATGATGAGAAGCGCTGAGCGCCCGCGGATTTCGATGACGCTGGCAGGCTCCGCGCGGCTCGCGACATGCTGAAAGTGCAGGACATCATTCTGGGGATGATGGCTGCCGACGAGCCGCTGCATGCCATCCTGTCGCGCCTGTGTCTCGAGGCAGAAAAGGCGTCGCCCGGCACGGCTTGCTCGATCCTGGCGATCGACCCGCTCGGATTGCTCCAACCCTTGGCCGCGCCCAGCCTGCCCCCCGGCTTGCTCGCGGCGCTCGACGGGCTGGCGATCGGGCCGGAGTCGGGGTCGTGCGGCTCGGCGGTGTATTGGCAGCAGGAAGTCGCCGCGACCGATATCGAGCATGACGCGCGATGGGCGAAGCACAAGCATCTGGTGCTGCCGCTGGGGCTTCGCGCCTGCTGGTCGACGCCGATCCTGGGCGCGTCGGGAGCCCCGGTCGGGGTGTTCGCCTTCTACTTCAAGGAACGCCGCGGCCCGAGCGCGGCCGAGCGCCGGATCGTCCGCCAGGTTTCGCAAATCTGCCAGATTGCGCTCGATCGGCACCGCCGTAGCGAAGAACAGCATCGGCGGACCCTGGTCGACGAACTGACCGGATTGCCCAACCGGCTGGCGTTCGAGGCGGCATTGGCGGCGTTGCCGAGCGACCCGCCGGGCAACTGGGCGATCCTGATGGTCGATGTCGACAATCTCAAGATCGTGAACGACACTTTCGGGCATCGCACCGGCGACCATTTGCTCAAGACCGTCGCCGAACGCGTTTCGCTCGCGATCGCGGCCGAACCGATCTTCCGGATCGGCGGCGACGAGTTCGTGATCCTGCTGCAATCGCCTGCATTGCTGCGCGATATCGAGCACACCGCCGAATCGATCCTGTCGTCGATATCGCAGCCCACCGAATGCGGCGGCGACACCGTCGTTCCGCGCGCAACGATCGGCGGCGCGGCACCGTCGATCGATAATCCATCGGCCGAACGCGTCCGCCAGAACGCGGCCTTCGCGCTCTATCACGCCAAGGAAACCGGGCGCGGCGGCTTTGTCCGCTACTGGCCGGGGCTGGGCAGCCAGATGACCCGGCGCCTGGGCCACCTCAAGGACGTCGATGCAGCGCTGCGCGAGGGGCGGATCGATGCCTTTTACCAGCCGATCTTCCTGCTGGGGACGCGCGAGGTGGTCGGGCTCGAAGCGCTGTGCCGGATGCGGATCGGCAACGAAATCGTGTCCGCCGCCAGCTTCCAGGAGGCGACGAAGGACGCCCATATGGCAGCGGCGCTGACCGCGCGGATGCTCGATATCGTCGCCAGCGATGTGCGATCGTGGATCGACCTTGGCATCCCGTTCCAGCATGTCGGCATCAACGTGTCGTCGGCCGATATGCACAGCGGCGGCCTCGCGAAGCTGATCACGACCGCCTTCGGCCGCCACCGCGTACCGCTCAGCCACATCGTGCTCGAGGTAACCGAGACCGTCTACATGAACGATGACGACGACTTCGTGCAGAAGTCGATCGAGGTGTTGCGCGCCGAGGGGCTCAAGGTTGCGCTAGACGATTTCGGGACCGGCTATGCCTCGCTCACGCATCTGCTGAGCGTGCCGGTCGATATCATCAAGATCGACAAGAGCTTCATCGATCGGCTGGCGGTGAACGATGCCAGCGCGATCATCATCGAGGGGCTGATCGGCATCGCCAAGGGGCTAGGAATCCGCGTGGTAGCCGAGGGGGTCGAAACCGAGGGTCAGGCCGAGCATCTCGCCGCGATCGGCTGTACCCTGGGCCAGGGCTATCTGCTGTCGCGCGCGGTCGATCGCCACGCGACCACGCGGCTATTGCTCGACCATGCACAGGCGCGCGCCGCCTGATCCTTTCATTGGCGGGCGTTCGCCAGCCTATCGCCGCGCATCGGCCAGCTGGTCGGCGGAAACCGGGCGGCCGAACAGATAGCCCTGCACATGCGTGCATCCCCAGGCGCACAGCCGGTCGAACTGCGCCTGGGTTTCGACGCATTCGGCAACCACCGGCACCCCCAGGCTCTTCCCCAGCCCGATCGCCGCGCGCACGATCAGCGCCGACGAACGATGGTCGAGCATCGCCGCGATGAAGCGACCGTCGATCTTCAGCCCGTCGAACTCGAACGCCTGCAAATTGCTGAGCGATGCATGGCCGGTGCCGAAATCATCCATCACCACCTTGGCGCCCCGATCCTGAAGCTGCTTGAGCGACGCCAGCACCGCGTCGCGCTGATGGCCGAGCAGCGTGACGTTTTCGGTCACCTCGAACTGCACCCGATCGAACGCGACACCGTACTGGGCGGCAAGCGCATATAGCGCGTCTACCAGGTCGCCCTGCCGGAACTGGACCGGTGAGAGGTTGAGCGAGAGCGAAAGGTCGGGTCGCCACCGCGCTGCCTCGGCAAATGCCTGGCTCGCCATCCAGCGGCCGATGCTGTCGATGCTGCCGGTTGATTCGGCGATCGGGATGAAGATGCTGGGCGTGACGTCGCCGAGTTCGGGGTGCCGCCAGCGAAGCAGCGCTTCGTAGCCGATGACCTCGAGCGTATCGCAGGTCGCGATCGGTTGGTAGCAGATGTGGAACTCACCTGCCTGCGCCGCACCCTGGAGGTCGCGCGAGAGACGGCGGCGCAACCTCGTTTCAGCCTCCATCCCTTCGTCAAAGAACCGCGCGGTGTTCCGGCCATCGGCCTTGGCGCGGTACAGCGCGACGTCAGCATGGTTGTAAAGCTCTTCAACGTCGGTCTCACCGCGCGAGATCGCGACTCCGATGCTCGTCCGCACCGCAAGAGTGCCGGTCTGGTCGTCGGTCGCCTTGAACAGCCGCGCCAGCAGCGCCTGCGCCGCCGCAGGCTGATCGGCTGCCACCTGAATGATGGCGAACTCGTCGCCGCCGATCCGCGCCACCAAATCGTCGGCACGCGCGCATTCGACCAAGAGTGTGCCAGCGCGCCGCAGCGCTTCGTCACCCCCGGCATGCCCCAGCCGATCGTTGATCGCCTTGAAATCGTCGAGATCGATCGCGAACACCGCAACGCTTTCGCAGGTGCGAGCCGTACGCCGCAATTCCTGGCGCAGCCGGCTTTCGAACACGATGCGGTTGGGCAGCCCGGTCAGCGCGTCGTGGTGCGCCAGGAAATCGATCTGACGCCTCGCCTTTTCCTGCTCGCCCACGTTGAGCCGATATTCGAGCAACCCGCGCGCCAGGTCGCCCACCTCGTCGCTGCGGTCTACGAAGGGGGGGCAGGCGGTCGCGATCCGGTCGAAGCCGGGGTGGCGAAGGCCCTTGGCGATCTCGACCATCGGCTTGATCACACTTCGCCGGATCCACAGCACCAGCGCGATAAGAATGAAGACCGCGACAATCGCGCCGACCACTAGCCGCAAGGTGCTCCGCCGGCTGCTGACGATGCTCATTTGCACCGCGACGTCGATTTCGCGGACCAGCACGTCGCGCGTCGCGGTGCGCCGCGCTTCGAGTTCGCGGAGCGTGCGAAGGAAGTCGGGCATCACCGTTTTCACTTCATCGGGGCGACCCTGCGCCACTGTCAGCAGCCTCGCTGCGACGGCAACGAAGTCGCGCGCTGATGCCTGGTCGACATCGATATGCTCGCGCACCAGACCGATCTCGGCGCTGTCGAGCAGCGCACGCGAGCGGATCGATTTGGCGCGGAAGCGTTGCAGTTGGGCGGTAAGCGCGCGCCAGCGCTCGTCAGACACCGCATCGCCGTCTTCGGCGCTACGCGTCGCTTCGCCGATCGCGAGCCGCAGCGCGCGTTGCGCGCGGTCGGTATCCTCCTGGTCCTTGAGCAGCCCGGTCAGCGCGCTGATCTGCCGGTCGGCCGCCTCGACCTGACGGACGACATCGATGCTGAGCCCCAGCAGCAATAGCAGGAACGCCAGCATCGCAGCCGCCGCGACGGTCACGCGGGCGGCGATCGAAAATCGCAAGGGTCGCGGGATCGTCATCGTCAGGGGGCGTTCATCGCAAAGGGTTGAAATTCGGGTTGGTCGTTCGCGTGCCCCCCCCGGTTCACCCAATCGACGGCCTGGCCTCTACCATTTCGGCGACAATGTCAGCCATGAATGTCAGGGTAGTCGTTATCGGCTGGCCGATATACCGCGGCTTGGTATCCAAAACGCACAATGCGCCGATCCGGGTACTATCGCGCAGCGTGATCGGATGGCCCACATAGGTGCGGAGATTGGGTTCGCCGACGACCAGCGGGCTTTGCTCGAAGCGCCGGTCGTCGGCGGCATCGGTTACGACCAGTGGCCCGTCCTGCGCGATCGTGTAGCTGCAGAACGCGTCCTCACGCCGCATTTGCGTTTCCTCCATGCCATAGGTCGACTTCAACCATTGGGTGTCGCGATCGATGAAGGTCAGCAGGCACACCGGAAAGCGTAGTATTTCACCCACATAGCGCGTGATGAGATCGAACTGCCGCTCGGCGGTCGCGTTAGAGAGCTGCTTGCGGCGAAGGATGGCGATCCGGGCAGCTTCATCGCGCGGGATCGGAAATGCCGGTATCGGTTCCGCTGGGGCTTCGCCCGGCGTCACGGGCCGGGCGATGCGAAGACCAGCAAGATGGGTAGCCTGGGCATGATCGCAAACCGCATGAACCTTTTCGAAGAACGCGTCGGGCGCGTCGGTCGCGTCGCGCAGCGCAAAGCAGGCCGATGCGCCCAGCGCCTGGAGCCGCGCCTGCATCAAGACGCTCTTGGCCAGCGAATCGGACACGACGATCTTGGGAACGCGGCTACCGCCGATCAGCTTGAGCAGCGCGGCGCCGTCGATATAGGGCATACAAAAGTCGATCATCACCAGATCGGGTGCGAGCCTGGCGATCAGATCACGCGCCATTTCCGCATCGCTCGCCAGCCCGACGACCTTGAAGCCCTCTGCCCTTTCGAACGCCGACCCGAGCACCGAACGAACCGTCCTTGAATCGTCGACAATAACGACACGCTTAACGCCGCGCGCAGAAGCCATACCACCCCCAAAACCAATACACCTGGCCCAAAGACTAGCTTATGTTATAAACATATGTTTGCAACGGTCGTGTTGCCAATGCGTTAAAATGAGGAGTCGGTGGGTTGGCGGTGACCTGACCCCGACGCAGGAGTCTAGATCGCCAGATGCGCGCGGCTGATCCGCAGCGTTACGATCAGGCCCTGCGACGACCAATCATAGTCGATCGTGCCGCCGAGTTGACGGTTGACGCTGCGCCGGATCAGCAGGCTGCCGAACCCATCGGGCGCGTCGGGTTCGACGACCGGGGGACCCCCACGCTCGACCCAGGTCAGAACGATATCGTCGCCGTCGGACTCGCTCGAGATATCGAGCGTGCCGGTGGGTTCGGACAACGCGCCATATTTCATCGAATTGGTCGCCAGCTCATGCACCACCAGCGCGACCCCCGTCGCCGCGGCCTCACCCACGCCGATCCGCTCGACGCCTACCCGAAACCGTCCCTTGAAGGCGCCGAGCTCGTCATAGGGCGCGAGCAATATCGATAGCAGGTCGCCGAGCAGCGCCGCCGCCCCCTGCCCCGATGGCAGCGGCCGGACCAGATCATGCGCGCGGCCAAGCGCCGACAGCCGCCCGGTGAGTTCGCGCGCCATGTCCTGCTTGCACGTCGCCGAGCGCGACGCGATCGCGGTCAGCCCCGAGGCGATCGTCAGCAGATTCTTGACGCGATGGCTCATCTCGCCCGCGAGCAGCTCATGGCCTTCCTCGGCCTGCTTGCGACCGGTGACGTCGACGAAGATGCCGAACATCGTGCGGCCGACCATCCCGACATCGGCGCCTTCGCCGCGCGCGGCGATCCAGCGGACCTCGTCATCGATCAGGATGCGAAAATCGGTCTCATAGGCGCCCAGGATCGCGCGGGTGGCGGCGAAGGCCGCGCGGACGCGATCGCGATCGGCGGGGTGGATGTTCGACGACAGCGTCTCGAAATCGACGGTAGCGCGCCATTCCAGCCCCCAGAGGTCGAACCCCCGCCGGTCCATGATCAATTCGTCGGTCTCGACATTCCACGCCCATAAGGCGACGCCCGCGGCATCGACCGCCAGCCGCAGATGTTCGGGTTGCCACGCAAATGGTTCAGGCATGCCGGTGATCGAAGATCGCCCCCGATCGGAGAGCTTTGAAAGGCTATTCGGCATCGGCGGCGAAGCTGACATAGATCGCGTTGAGCAGGTCGAGCGACTCGAGCATCCTCGCCTTCGATTCGCCGGCAAGCTGCGCCACTTCCATCTTCACTTCGCAGGTCGTCTGGATCACCTCGAGCGCGGTACCCAAGGTAAACACCCGCGCTTCGACGAGCGCGTGCAGCATGCTTTCGACCAGCAGCAGCGCAGCCTGGCCATGCGCGTCGGGTTCGAGCACGCGCGGCAACGGCGGAAGGAAGGCGTCGCGGTTGATATCGTCCATAACAGGGTCGATCGATTGTCAGGCGAGAGCGATACGCGTCTCCCGGCTGTCGGCGCCTGAGTCTGGTTGCCGACAATGTGCCGGTAATGGACCACTTTTGCGTAGGAAACATAACCGAGGTTAGTGTTAGCGTACCGCCATAAGATACCCCGCTCGTGGGAGCACCCAATGTCCAACGCTTTTACCGACCGGCTGCGCGGCCATGGCCCGCTGACCGATGACGACGTCCAACTGCTCACTTCGGCCTGCCACAGCATCCGCGGGCACCGCGCGGGCCATCACCTGATCCGCGAGGGCGACCGCCCCGATCCGGTATTCGTGATGCTCGAAGGCTGGGCCGCGCGGTACAAGATCCTGCCCGATGGCGGGCGCCAGATCATGGCCTTCATGCTGCCGGGCGATTTCTGCGACATCCACATCGCGGTGCTAGAGGCGATGGATCACAGCATCGTGACGCTGACCAAGGCCAAGGTCGCCTCGCTCCCACGCCAGCAGATGGAGGCGCTGGTCGAGGCGCGCCCCGCGATCACCCGCGCCTTCTGGTGGTCGCAGCTAGTCGATCAGGGGGTGCTTCGCGCGTGGATCGTCAGCATGGGACGGCGCAAGGCGCAGGAGCGCGTCGCGCACCTGATGTGCGAGCTGTACATCCGGATGCACAATATCGGCCTGGCGACCGACAATCAGTGCGAGATGCCGCTGACCCAGGTGGTGCTGGCCGACGCGGTCGGCCTCACCCCGGTCCACGTCAACCGCGTGCTGCAGGGCCTGCGCCAGGCCGAGGTGATGGACCTGCGATCGGGATCGCTGACGATCCTCGACCCGGCGAAACTCGCGCGGATCGCGGGGTTCGACGACAACTACCTCCATCGTCGCCTCAAACGCGCGGCGTGACGCAGGCCCCCCTGAAAAAGGGGGCGACGTTTACCTTTGCGGCACCCAACCGATCTTCGTGTTCGCCCAGCTGAGGAAGCTCTTCATATTGGGCTGATCGGTATGGCCGCCGTCATGCTGGCGCCAGGCAAGCTCGCCATCCAGCAAGCCACTATTCACCGGCGGCAACTGCACGCCGCGCCAGTCGTCGCCCAGGCCAAGGTCGCGCGCACCGAGCAGGCGCCAGACGCGCCCCGCGGCTACCGTCGCCATCAACGAGCCACGCTGGTCGAGCCATTTGGCGTCACCCGCTTCGGGCACGCCATAACTGACGAACGCCAGCCGTGGCGCGACCAGCGCGATCAGCTGGTGCGAATCGACCGGCAGGTCGCCGGGGTCGAGCGGGTCTTTCCCCGACGCCGCGTTGTATTTCAGGAAGTTGCCCGCCATCCAATAATGCTGGCCGGTCGCCAAATTCGCCACCGCCTCGCCGAAATTGCGCCGCAGCAGAGTCGCACCGCCCTTGCCCGACGATCCCACCAGCACCATCGCGAAGCGCTCATCGAACGCCGCGGCGAGCAGCGCTGCTTTGCCATAGCGCGACACCCCCTCGATCCCGATCCGGCGCGCATCGATCGTGGGATCGGCAGCCAGCCAGTCGAAGCCACGGCTCGCGCCCCATGCCCAGGCGCGGAGCGCACCCCAGTCATCGGGCGCGCGCGCCTTGCCCCGATTGGCCAGCCCGATGATCCCCTGCCGCAGCGCGTCGGCATTGTCGGGCTGCACACTGGTCGGGTCGAGCAAGGCATAGCCCCATCCCGCGGCGATCAGCTGCTCCTCGCGCGGCGGGTCGCCGGGGCCCGGCGGGGTGAAGCGGAAGGGCTGCTCGGCCTGGAACGCAAAGAACGGATGCCGCGCGAAGACCGTCGCCAGCGACGGGTCCTGCCGCAGCAACAGCGCCTTCATCGCCGCGTCGATCCGCGCGGCTTCGGCGCGATCGGGCTGGGTCGGCGCGGGCGGCACGTCGCGGCCGAACATGATCAGCAACGGCACCGGCTGCGTTGCCGCAGCGGGCGTGACGACGGTCATCCGGATATCGACCGCGGGTACCGCTCCGTCGGGGCTCGGAACATGACCGACCAGCTGCCGAACCCGAACCGGGCGGAAAAAGCCGATCGTCTGCGTCTCTTCGGCAACGACGCGCCATTCGACCGCGGGCAGCCCCTTTGGCACCCGCCCATAGATTTCGCGCGAGAACGCCGCGACGATCTCTGGCCGTCGCACCTTCCACCACGCATCGGCAGTCGCGATCCTGCGCCCGTTCTCGGCGATCAGGACGTCGGGCAGCGCGGGATACGGGTTGGCGCTGGCCTCGTCGTAATTGGCATGGTTGGGTGCCTGCTCGTCGCCGCTCGGCCCGGGGACGAGTGCCGTAATCCCCAATTGCCGCATCATCGCCGCGCGATCGGCATCGCCGCTGCCCGAATTTTGCGCGGTCAGGGCTGCGGCGGCCAGCAAGATGCCCGCCATCCGTATCGTCTTGCCAGCCATACGCCCCCTCACCTTCCCGGCCCGATCAGCCGCGCATCGTGCCATCGGGCGCCAGCTTCACCGTCCGCCCCGCTGCCGCCGATGCATAGATCGCCTCGATCAGCCGGGTATCGCGCAGGCCCATTTCGCCCGGGGTGATGATCGGCGTATTGTCACGGATCGCGTCGACGAAATGGTCGATCTGGCGCGCGAACTGTACGCTCGGGTCGCCCGGCGCGAACTCGCGATCCGCTTCGCCCTCGATCCGCATCTTCTGCCCCGAATAGCTCGTGGCGGGATCCATGATCAGCGCGCCGGTGGTGCCGCGGACGTGCGCAAAATTGGCGCCAGCCGAATCATAGGAGGTCACCAATTGCGCCACCGCCCCCGAGGGAAAGCGCCATTGCGACGAGACATGCGCGAAGATCTCGGCGAAGCGCGGATCGCCATTGGGGCGGAAGGTGCTGGCGCTGATGCTCTCGGGCATTTCCTTCGTCAGATAGAGCGCCGATTGCAGCCCGTAGAGGCCGTAATCCTCGAGCGGCCCCCCGCCCGCCAGCGCGCGGCTGGTCCGCCAATTTTCGCTCGGGCTGGTCGGCCCCATCCGATAGGATTGCTCGGTCCGCAGCAAGCGGACGTCGCCGACCGCCTTTTGCCGCATCAGCTTCATCGCCTCGACATTATACGGTTCGAAATGCGAGCGGTACGCGATCATCAGCTTGCGGTTCGCGCGTTTTCCGGCAGCGATCATCCGCGCGCAATCGGCGCTCGTCAGCGCCATCGGCTTCTCGCACAGCACATGCTTGCCCGCGGCGAAGGCGCGCGTCGCATAGTCGGCGTGCAGCCCGGTCGGCAGGACGATGTACACCGCGTCGATCCGGTCGTCGGCCGCGATCTTGGCATAGTCGGCGTAGGAATAGCGCGCATCCTGCGGCACCCCGTAGGCGTCGCCGACGCGGCGCAGCTTCTCGGGGTTGCCCGATACGATCGCGGCGATATGCGCGCGCTCGGCCTGCCCGAACCGCGGCATCATCTGGTTGAGCGCATAGCCGCCAAGCCCGACGATCGCGAAGCCGACGCTGTCGGCACGTTTGCGCTTTGGCGGGGTGGTTGGAAGCTTGACGCCGCCGGGCATCGGCTGGCCGGCCGCGCGTGCCGCGCCGCCCGTCTGCAGCAAGGCACCGGCAGGACTGGCGGTCAACGCCAGCGAGGCCACGCCGCCGCTTGCCCCGATGAACCCGCGCCGCGTAAACTTGTCTACGATCATCGCTTCCCTCCTATCGTGCCACCCAGCATTGGCGGCCGGACGATTTCGGTGTCGCATCTTTTGACGCGCTATACCAACCGATTGCCAGCAACTTGAACGAACCCGACGTCGCGTTTCAAGCCGCGATCAGGTCGATCCGAACCGCGCGAACCCGATGCCGAGCGAAAGCAGCAGGACGATCATGCTGGCAGCCAGCGCGATCGCCGCATCGCGGCCGTGCGATCGCGAATAGGCGATCGTGATCCCCAGTTTCACGGTCATGTTCGCCAGCACCGTTCCCCCCAGGGCCAGCGCGGCCAGTTCGGGGGAGATGGCGCCGGGTTGCAGGCCGCCGACCGTGACGATTGCGGCATCGACGTCGAGGCTGCCCATCACCAGCACCAGCGTCGCAATCCCTTGTTCGCCGAACCGCCCCTCGGCCCAGCGTGCGGCGACCGCGGCGAGCGCGACGAAGAGCAGGAAGCCGAGCGCGGGCGCGAGCGCGATCGGGTTTCCCGGCGGCGTCGCGTCATCGCCCGCCGATGCCTTGCGATACAGCCAGACCCCGGCGACCAGCGCGGCGAGCGAGGCGGGCAGCAGGACGATCGCGAACGGCACCAGCACCGAGGTCGCCAGCGCCGCCACCAGGATCAGCACCCGCAGGTACATCACCGCGCTGGCCAGCGCGATCCCCGCGCTTTCGGCGCCGCCGGGCGAATCCGAACCCAGCCGCTGCGCCAGCGACTGGGTCACCGCGGTCGAGCTATAGGCGCCGCCGATCAGCGCGGTGGCGATCGTCCCGTGGCGCGCGCCGAAGATGCGGTTCGCGACATAGCCGGCGAAGGAAAAGCCCGTCACCAGCACCACCACCAGCCACAATTTCTGCGGGTTCCAGGCATCATAGGGCCCGTAGTCGCCGCTGGGCAGGAAGGGCAGCACCGCCGCGGCGATCACCGCGAAGCGCGCCATAGCCTTGATGTCCTGGCCATCGAGCTTTTCGATCAGCGCATGGGCTTCGGTGCGGAGCGCCAGGACGAAGGTGGCGAGCGCGGCGCACGCGATGGCGAGCATCGGCTGGCCATGGCCCGCGACGAACCCCAGTGCCAAGGTCAGCAACGCGGCGATCGCGGTAGTCGCGTCGGGCTTCAGGCGCTTTGCAGGGTCCTTGGCATAGCCGATCGCCAGGATGATCGCGGGCGCGGCGATCAGCAACGCCGCCACCAAGGGCTGGTCGTCGGTGCCGAGCAGGCCGGCGAGACCGCCCAGCAGCCCGAGCAGGACGAAAGTGCGCACCCCGGCAACACGCGTTCCCTCGCGCGCATCGCGCAGGTTCCAACCGCGTTCGATCCCGATCAGCAACCCGATCGCGATCGCGGCACCGACTGCCAGATGCTGCGCGTTCCAGATCATCCGAGGCTCCCCTGACGATCGGGCATATCACATCCAAGGCAGATGCAATCGACAAGGATGGATCGAAGAGGGGCTCGCTGCCGTGGCGCGGCACCCGACCCGCTCGCGAGCGGGTAGCTTCTGGCTGCGCGCGGGCGCTGCCATTGCGGTAAGATGAAGCGGGGGGCGTTTCGCCCCCCGCTCAACGATTAGTTGCTGTCCGAATCGTCGTTGCTGTCGACCACGAGGTAGACACCGCCGGCGATGATTGCCGCTGCCAGCAGCGCCGGGAACAGGCTGACGCCCGCCTGACGGTTGGTCTTGGTTGCGGCAGTGCCGGTGCGCGCCTGCGCGACCGAAAGCTTGGCGGCAGGTGCGGCAGCCGAAGCGGCCGATGCTGCGACCGGTGTAGCGATAAGGGCAGTTGCGGCTAGGCCGGAAAGAAGGCGTGCGATCATATTAGGGTCTCCCTGTGGTGCGCGCGAGGATACGCTACGTCGTAACAGTAGCCGATTGACGCTTAAGTTCCTCCACGATCGACAAAATACGTGACGGAAGCAGGGTTTTTCACTCGATTGTTGCATTTTTGCAGCACTATCGTGACACGGCACACTAGTGTTGAAGAAACGTTAAAGACGCTATTGGAAAGATGGTCCTTGGCGGCTGCCTTGGACTGTCGGCGACTGCGCCAAACCCTGCACTTCGCGGTGGGAGCCGGGACGACCCGCGGCGAAATCGTTGCGGCTGCTTCCTTCCGGACCTGACCGGGTTGGCGACGACCACGTCCGCCCGACTCCCGTGTGGGCATATGGCGAAGGTTGCGCGGGGGTGCAAGCATTGGCAGTGCGCACCCCTGCGCCGCTATCAGGCGAACAGGTCGCCGATCAGCGATCCGACGCGCGCATGCGCTTCGTCGGCCCGGGCGGGGTCGAGGCCGGGGGCGTCGAGATAGCAGGCGATGAAGATCGGCTTGCGCCCCGGCGGGGTGGCGACCGCGATGTCGTTGAAATAGCCCTCGCCACTGGTGCCGGTCTTGTCGCCGACGCGCCAGGTGCCGGGCAGGCCCTTGCGCAGCCGCGCGCGACCGGTGGTGCTCGCCACCATCCAGCCGAGCAGCCTGTCGCGCGATGCCGCAGACAGCGTGCTGGCGGTGAAAATCTGTTCGAGCAACGCCGCCATTGCCTGCGGCGTGGTGGTGTCGCGAACATCACCGCCGCGCACCTGGTTGAGCGTCGGCTCGTCGCGGTCGAGCCGCGTGACGCTGTCGCGCTGTTCGCGGAAGAAGCGGGTGAGCCCGGTCGGACCGCCCAATTGCGGGAGCAGCAGGTTGGCCGCGGCGTTGTCGCTGACCGTTACCGCGGCTTCGCAGAGTTGCTCGATGCTCAGCCGGCCGGCGGCGAGATTGGCTTGCACCGTCGGCGAATGGCCGACCAGGTCGCCCTCGCCGAAACGGATCGTCTGCGCGAGGTCGAGCCTCCCTGCATCGGCGCGCGCGAGGATCGCGGCGGCGAGCGGCGCCTTGAAGGTCGAGCACATCGCAAAGCGGCTGTCGGCATCGAGCGAGAAGCGCCGCCCGGTGCCGCTGTCATGCACCGCGATCCCCAGCCGCCCGCCGGTTTCGGCGCGGATCGCCTCGAACGGGTTGGCGCGCGCCTGCGCGAAGGCGGGGCTGGCGGCGATCGCCGCGGCGGTGCCGATGAGCAGCGAGCGGCGGTCGATCATCTCAGCGCCCCCGCATGTCGCGGCGTTCGGGCGGGATCCGCACCGTCATGCCGTCGAGCGTCTCGTCGAGATGGATCTGGCACGCCAGCCGGCTGGTGCGGGTGGCGCTGGTGGCGAGATCGAGCATGTCTTCCTCCTCTTCGCTGGCGGGGGGCAGGCGATCGAAATCCTCGGCGGCGATGATGACGTGGCAGGTCGAGCAGGCCATCTGCCCCTCGCACGTTCCCTCGAGCGGCTGGCCGTCATTCTGCGCGACGTCGAGCAGGCGATCCCCTGCGGCGGCGCTGACTTCGCGGACGGCGTCGCCTTCGGCGGCGACGAAGCGGATGCGGATCATGCGGCGATCCGCTGCGCGCGGGCGGCGGCGTCGATCCGGGTAAGCGCGTCGATCAATTCGTCTTCCTTCGTATAGCGGCCGAAACCGATGCGGATCGATGCCCGCGCCTGCGCCTCGCTGAGACCGATCGCGCGCAGGACATGGCTCGACCGCCCCGATCCGCTGGCACAGGCCGACCCCGCCGAAAAGGCGATGTCGCGACATTCGCTCATCAGGCGCGCGACGTCGAGGCCGGCGCGGTGGAGGTTGAGATTGCCGGGGTAGCGCGGGGCGGTGGGGGCGTTCTGGGTCCAGCCTTCTCCCCTTCCTGAAAGGGAGGGGTCGGGGGTGGGTCGAGTGCTCGCGCTACAGTCGCCGTCCCGCTCCTGGCGGCCGTACCCCAGGCCTCGACCCACCCCCAGCCCCTCCCTTTCAGGGAGGGGAGTTAGGTCGAGCAATGCAGCAGCTACTTCCGCCAGCCGCTCGACATGCGCCGCATCTTCGGCCGCTCCCTCGGCCATCAGCCGCGCCGCGGTGCCGAACCCGGCGCACAATGCCGGCGACAAGGTGCCCGATCGCCCATCCTCCTGGTTGCCGCCGTGCATCAGCGGCGCCAGCTTCACCCCGTCGCGCAGCCACAGCGCGCCGATCCCCTTGGGGCCATATATCTTGTGCGCCGACAGCGCGATCAGGTCGCAGCCCGCCGGGACCGGCACGCGGCCATAGCCCTGCACCGCGTCGCATAGCATCAGCGCGCCGGCCTCGTGCGCCAGCGCCGCCAGCTGCGCGATCGGCTGGATCACGCCGATCTCGTTGTTCACCAGCATCGCCGCGACCAGCCCGGTGCCCGGCACGATCGCCGCGCGCGCCGCGTCGAGGTCGACCAGCCCATCGGTGCCGACCGGCAGCACCGTCACCGCCCTGCCGCGCGCCGCCTCTGCCTGCACGGTGTCGAGCACCGCGGCGTGTTCGGTCGCCAGCGTCACGATTGGGCCGGTCGTGCCCTTGATCGCCCAGTTGAGCGATTCGGTCGCGCCGCCGGTGAAGGCGACCCGGCCATCCTCGGGCAGCAGCCCGGCGATCCAGTCGCGCGCGACCTCGACCGCGGCCTTGGCCTTGCGCCCCGGCGCGTGCGGCGAATGCGGGTTGGCGTGCTGCGTCTGGAGCCAGGGCGCCATCGCCGCCAGCGCTTCGGGGGCGAGCGGGGTCGTCGCCTGATAATCGAGGTATATCATAGCCGCCGTTCGGGTGCGGGGGGCTGGACGCGAAGTTCGCCCGCGATCTCGCGCCAGGCAGCGACGAAGCGCGCAACGTCGTCGGCGCCGGTTTCGCGCCCGAAGCTCACGCGAATCACCTCGCTCGCGTCGGCAGCGGCGATTCCCATCTGCGCCAGCACATGGCTCGGCCGCATCGAACCCGACGAGCATGCAGCCCCCGCCGACACCGCGATCCCCGCAAGGTCGAAGCGGATGAGCTGGGTCGCCGCGGCGACTCCGGGCATCCGATAGGCGCCGATCAGGGGCGTCCGCCGCTCGGCGGTGCCCCCGATCGGATCGCCCCCCGCCTCGGCGATCAGCACGTCGAGATGATCGCGAAGGTCGGCCATGTAGATCAGGTCCTCGGGGGTATCGAGCGCCGCCTGGAACGCCACTGCACCTGGCATATTCTCGGTCCCGCCGCGATAGCCGCGCTCCTGTCCGCCGCTCGGATGCAACGTTGCCAGGTCGCGCACCAGCAGCGCGCCGATGCCGATCGGCCCGCCGCGCTTGTGCCCCGAGATCGCGATGAAATCGGCATGGTCCTGCGGCAGGTCGCCATCGTCCCAGCCGACGGGCATCTGCGCCGCGTCGGCGAGCAGCAGCCCGCCCGCGGCGTGGACGATCCGCGCGATGTCACCCAGCGGCTGGAGCACCCCGGTTTCATTATTGCCCCATTGCACCGCGACCAGCACACGGCCGGGGGTGCGCGCCAGCGCGGCTTCGAGTGCGGCGCGGTCGAGCGTGCCGTCGGCAAGCACCGGCAGCCGTTCGGCGTCGGGCACCGCGCGCAGCACCGCCTCGTGCTCGGTCGCCGACACCAGTACCGCGCCGACCTGCGCGCGGGTGCAGGCGATCGCGATCGCCTCCGACGCGCCGCTGGTGAAGATGCACTCGCCCGCCCAGCCATAGGCCGCGCTGATACGGCCGCGCGCGCGCTCGATCGCCGCGCGCGCCGCGCGCCCCTCGGCATGCGGCGACGACGGGTTCGCCCACCGGGCAAAGGCGTCGGCCAGCGCCTGCGCCGCGGCGGGCACCATCGGCGTGGTAGCGGCGTGATCGAGGTTCAGGCGGTCGCCCAAGGCGGCTTTCCTTCGATGGCGGCGGATAGATTGCGTGTTCGCAGCAGCCGCCTATATAGCCTGCACGTTTTTATGCGCCACCGCGCCCCTCCTTTTGCCGAACAGGTTTGCCGATGCCCGAAGTGATCTTTCCCGGCCCCGAAGGTCGTCTCGAAGGGCGATTCGCCCCCGGCCCGCGTCCGCGCGCACCCGTGGCGATGATCCTGCACCCGCATCCGCAATCGGGCGGCACGATGAACAACCGCATCGTACAGGAACTCTACAAGACCTTCCAGCGCCGCGGTTTCGCGACCTTGCGCTTCAATTTCCGCGGCGTCGGCAAGAGCCAGGGCACCTTCGACAACGGCGTCGGCGAGCTATCCGATGCAGCGAGCGCGCTCGACTGGGTACAAAGCTTCCACCCCGAAGCGCAGACGACCTGGATCGCCGGGGTGAGCTTCGGCGCGTGGATCGGCATGCAATTGCTGATGCGCCGGCCCGAGATTCGCGGCTTCATCTCGGTCGCCCCGCCCGCCAACATGTACGACTTCACCTTCCTGGCGCCCTGCCCGAGCTCGGGCATCATCATCCAGGGCGATGCCGACGAAGTCGTGACGCCGAGCGCGGTGCAGAAGCTGGTCGACAAGCTGCGCACGCAAAAGCACATCACGATCCACCACGACACCATCCCGGGTGCGAACCATTTCTTCGAGCATGAAATGCCGCAGCTGATGGGCAGCGTGGACAAATATCTCGACATGCGGCTGGCGCCCGATTCGCCGATCCGGTGAGCCGAGCGGTCGGCGGCGGGGTGGTCAGGTGGTCCAGATCAGCACGTTGCCGACCAGCACTACCGCGACGCCGATCATCAGCGCGCCCTTGAGCCGCTCGCCGCGGCGAATAAGCGCGATGCCGCCGAAGACGAGCGCGAAGGCACCGATCATCGCGATGGTGAGCAGCGTGGTGGCTAGGGTCGAGCTGGGCATGGCGGTGCCTTAGCGGCTTAGGTGAAACGGTGGGAGGATTTTCCCATCCCAATTCCTCCCCCGCCAGGGGGAGGGGGACCGCGTAAGCGGTGGAGGGGGTTGCCGCATAAGATGCCGCCCCTGTCCTCCCCCTCCACCATGCTTCGCATGGTCCCCCTCCTCCTTGCGGGGGAGGAATGACGACCCGCTCCCTACCCCGCCAGCACCGCCGCATAGTCCCCGGGATCGGTATTCCCGCCCGACAGCAGCACCAGCGTCCCCGCCTTCGCCGGCAGCTTGCCCGCCAGCAGCGCCGCCAGCGCCACCGCCCCGCCGGGCTCGAGCACCAGCCGCAGCCGCTGCGCCGCGAACCGCTGAGCAACCCGCACCTCTTCCTCACTCACCGCCACCCCGGTCGCGCCGCGGCGCGACAGCACGTCGAAGGTGCGCTCGGCCACCCGCATCGTCTGCAGCGCGTCGCAGGTGGTGGCGGGCGGGTTTGGCCCGACGGGTTCGATCCAGCCCGCCTCCAGGCTGCGCGTCATGTCGTCCCAGCCCTCGGGCTCGGCGATGACGATCTCGGCGTCGGGTAGCGCCAGCGCGGTTCCCGCCGCCAGCCCGCCGCCACCGCACGGCACGATCGCGCGCAGCGGATCGCCCAAGCCCGCCGCCTGCATCTGCGCCGCCGCCTCGACCGCGGCGCTGCCCTGCCCCTCGATCACCCAGGCATCGTCGAAGCTCGGCACCAGCACCGCGCCGCGCGCATGCGCCAGATGCGCCGCGATCTTGGTGCGATCCTCGGTCATGCGATCATAGCGCACCACTTCGGCACCCAGCGCCAGCGTCGACTCGAGCTTCACCTTGGGGGCGTCGGCGGGCATCACGATCACCGCGGGCATCCCCAGCCGCTTCGCCGCCCAGGCGACGCCCTGCGCATGATTGCCCGAGGAGAAGGCGACCACCCCCGCCGCGCGGTCGGCATCGGCGATCGCGGTCAGCCGGTGCCACGCGCCGCGCAGCTTGAACGCGCCGACGGGCTGCAGCGATTCGGCCTTGAAGCCGACCTCGACCCCGCCGATTTCGAGCACCAGCAACGGCGATGGCGGCAGGATCGCGGCGATCTTGGCAGCGGCATCGCGGACGCCGGCGCGGGTGGGTTGTCGTAAAAGCGTCACAAATCACCTCGGGCAACGAAAAAACCCCGCAGAATCACTTTACATCCGGGGGGTGCGACCATAGATGCACCCCTCGCTGCCCCATGGGACTTCCAACCGCAAGGCAGTGTTTCTGTACTTATGCCGAAAGGCAATTGGAGGTCCCTTGAATTGGCCAAGCACTATAGCGCGCTGGGGTTAGCTTCTTCCCCGTTCGCCAACGCCATCGGCGTTGCACACGACAATGCACCGGTACAGCCGGTGACGTTGGTTCGTCCCCACGCGGCTCGTCGCGCGGCTCGGTTCTTCGTCGAGAAGTTTCCGGGTACGTCGATGTATGCGGTCAAGGCGAACCCCTCTCCAGACCTGCTGCAAATCCTGTGGGATAGCGGCATCACGCATTACGACGTCGCGTCGATCGGCGAGGTCCGGCTCGTTGCCCGCACCCTGCCCGAGGCGACCTTGTGCTTCATGCACCCGGTCAAGGCCGAGGAGGCGATTGCCGAGGCGTATTTCACGCACGGCGTTCGCACCTTCTCGCTCGACACGATGGAAGAGCTCAACAAGATCGTGCGCGCCACCAAGGCCGCCGAGGATCTGACGCTGTGCGTTCGCATCCGCGTCTCGTCCGAACTGTCGAAGCTCAGCCTCGCGTCGAAATTCGGCGCAGGCCCCGGCGAGACCAAGGAATTGCTGTTCGCGGCGCGGCAGGCATCGGATGCGCTCGGCATCTGCTTCCATGTCGGCAGCCAGGCGATGGCGCCCGACGCCTATGCCCAGGCGATGGAGCGCGTGCGGCTGGCGATTGTCGAGGCGGCGGTGACGGTCGACGTGATCGACGTCGGCGGTGGTTTTCCTTCGTCCTATCCGGGCATGGAGCCACCCCCGCTCGAGCGCTATTTCGACGTCATCCACCGCGCGTTCGAAGCCTTGCCGATCTCCTATTCGGCCGAGCTTTGGGCCGAGCCGGGCCGGGCATTGTGCGCCGAATACAGCTCGCTGATCGTCCGCGTCGAACAGCGCCGCGGCGACGAGCTGTACATCAACGACGGTGCCTATGGCGCGTTGTTCGATGCGGCGCATGTCGGCTGGCGCTTCCCGGTCGAGCTGCTTCGCCAGCCCGAGAGCCGCACCAAGGACATGGCGTTCAGCTTCTATGGCCCGACATGCGACGACATGGACCATATGGCAGGGCCGTTCATGCTCCCCGCCGACGTGAAGGCGGGCGACTATATCGAGGTCGGGATGCTCGGCGCCTATGGCTGCGCGATGCGGACCGCGTTCAACGGCTTCGGTGTCGATGCCGTGGTCGAGGTGAGCGACATGCCCATGGCGACCCTGTACGACGATGTCGACGAGGATGCCGGCCGCAGCAACGTGGTGCGCTTGGGCGCACGCGGCTGAACACGGCGAGGGGTTGAAGAAAAAGGCGGCGGGAGCAAAAGCTTCCGCCGCCTTTTTTGTTCGGCTCCCCTCCCTTCTTCTTACCCCCCTCCCTGGAAGGGAGGGGCTGGGGGTGGGTAGGGTCCGGGGGTACGGCTTCCGCGCGCTTCGACGCCACCGTGACGCGAGCACTAGACCCACCCCCGACCCCTCCCTTTCAGGGAGGGGAGAACTTCACGACAACCGGTCGCGGAAGCTTTCCCAGCCGAATTCGCGCACCATCTCCAGGCTGTCGTCGCGGCTGTCCCACAGCGCGATCGCGGGCAGCGGCACGCCGTTGAACGTCGTCGTCTTCACCATCGAATAATGCGCCTGGTCGAGGAACGCGACGCGGGCGCCCGGCACCGGCATCGCATCGAAGCGATAGTCGCCGACGATGTCGCCCGCCAGGCACGACGGCCCGCCCAGCCGGACGGTGACGCCCTCCCCCGCGACGGGCTCACCGAGCAACGCCGGACGATAGGGCGCCTCGATCACGTCGGGCATGTGGCAGGTCGCCGAGATGTCGAGAATGCCGATCGGCATGCCGTTGTCGAACTGGTCGAGCAGCTCGCCCACCAGGATGCCGGCATCGAGCGCGATCGCCTCCCCGGGCTCCAGGATCACTTCCAGACCAGTGACTTGGCGCACCTCCTTGAGGAACGCTACCAGATCGTCGCGCTGGTAATCGGCGCGCGTGATGTGGTGCCCGCCGCCGAAATTTAGCCATTTGAGCTGGCCGAAATAGGGCGCGATCCGCGGCAGTAGCGCTTCCCAGGTGCGGCGAAGCGGCGGGAAATCCTGCTCGCACAGCGAATGAATATGGAGGCCGTCGACGCCCTCCAGATCGGCGGCGGTGAGTTGGTCGGCGGGATGACCCAGGCGCGAATGCGGCTGCGCCGGATCATATTTCGCGACCTCGCCCTCGGCATGCATCGGGTTGAGACGAAGCCCGACATCGAACACCGCCCCCGCCTCGCGCGCCGCGGCAAGTTCGGCAGCGAAGCGCTTATGCTGGCTGGGGGAATTGAAGATCACATGATCCGACAACCGGCAGACCTCGGCGATGTCGCCGGCCTTGTAGCCCGCACAGAAGGTCGCGATCTCGCCGCGATAATGCTCGGCCGCCAGCCGAGCCTCCCACAGCCCCGACGTCGCGGTGCCGTCGAGATAGCGACCGACCAGATCGCCCAGCGACCACATCGAGAAGGCCTTCATCGCCAGCAGCACCTTGATGCCGGCACGATCGCGGACCTGAGCGAGGATGGCGAGGTTGCGTTCGATCGCCGCCTTGTCGACGACGAAGCAGGGGCTCGGCACGCGCGTGAGATCGAAGCGCGCGAAGGCGCCGGGATCGCCGGCCTTGGTGGTCATTGCTTGCATAGCACGTCACCCCAGCGAAAGCTGGGGTCTCCCCGTAACGAAGCGCCGCGTCTGCGGCACGAGACCCCAGCTTTCGCTGGGGTGACGATCCTCCCGATCGTCAGAACCGCAGCGGCTCGGGCAGTTCCTTGACCTGCCAGGGCAGGCCATGCGCGTTGAGCATCTCCATGAAGGGATCGGGATCGAGCTGTTCGATGTTGAACACGCCCTCGCCCTTCCAGGTGCCATTGAGCATCAGCGCTGCGCCGATCATCGCGGGAACGCCGGTGGTGTAGCTCACCGCCTGATTGCCCGTCTCGGCATAGGCGTCCTCATGATCGCAGACGTTATAAACATAGACGGTCTTCTGCTTGCCGTCCTTTTCGCCGGTGGCGATGTCGCCGATATTGGTCTTGCCCTTGGTCGTCTCGCCCAGCGTCGAGGGTTCGGGCAGCACCGCCTTGAGGAACTGCAGCGGCACGATCTCGCGTCCTTCGAACATCACCGGCTCGATCGACGTCATGCCGACATTCTCGAGCACGCGCAGATGGGTCAAATACTGCTCGCCGAAGGTCATCCAGAAGCGGATGCGCTTGATCTCGGGCAGGTGCTTGGCGAGGCTTTCGAGCTCCTCGTGATACATCAGATACATGTTCTTCGCGCCGACCTGGTCGAAGATGAACACCTGACGCTCGCTCAGCGCCGGGGTTTCGACCCATTCGCCCTTTTCATAATGACGCGCGGGGGCGGTCACTTCGCGGATGTTGATCTCTGGATTGAAGTTGGTCGCGAAATGCTGGCCATGATCGCCGCCGTTGCAATCGAGAATGTCGAGCGTGTCGATCCGGTCGAGCAGATGCTTCTTGATATAGGTCGCGAACACGCTGGTGACGCCCGGATCGAAACCCGACCCCAGCAGCGCCATCAGCCCGGCTTCCTTGAAGCGCTCCTGATATGCCCATTGCCAGCTATATTCGAACTTGGCCTGGTCGCGCGGCTCGTAATTGGCGGTGTCGAGATAATGCGTGCCGGTCTTGAGGCACGCCTCCATCAGGTTGAGATCCTGATAGGGCAACGCCAGATTCACCAGCAGCGCGGGCTTGACCTGTTCGATCAGCCGCGCGGTCGCCTCGACATCGTCGGCATCGACTTCGGCGGTGGCGATCTCGACGCCATAGCGCTCCATCACCGATTTGGCGATCGCATCGCATTTGAAGCGGCGGCGGCTTGCCAGCGTGATCTTCCCGAACAAATCGGGGTTCTTCGCCATCTTGTGGACTGCAACCGACGATACGCCGCCCGCACCGATCACCAGAACGTCTTTCACAGATGAGCCTTTCGGATAGAAACCAGTTGCGCTGCCCATATGGGAGCGTGTCGAAGGATGCAAAGATTAGGCGCGCGGGGTGACGGCGCGGTGACAGGAGAGACAGCGATGATCGACCGGCGAACGATATTGGGCGCGAGCGCGGCGATGGCGGTGACCGGCGCCGCCGCGGGCGTCGCGCGCGCCGCGCCGGCGCAGCGCACGACGCTCCAATGGCCGACGCGCGAGCATTTCAAGCTCTGGCCGGGCCGGGCGCCGGGGGCGCCCGCGACGCTGCCGGTGCCCAAGCGCGACGGCCCCGACGATGGCCGCGAACTATGGATGCGCGGCGTCGCCGAGCCGACGGTGTCGGTCTATCGCCCCGCCAAGCCCAATGGCATCGGCGTGCTGTCGATCCCCGGCGGCGGCTATGGCTTCGTGTCGGTCGAGAATGAGGGCGCGGGCGTGGCGCGCGTGCTCAATCCGCTGGGCTATACGGTGTTCGTGCTCACCTATCGCCTACCCGGCGAAGGCTGGAGCCAGCGCGCCGACGTGCCGCTGCAGGACGCGCAGCGCGCGATGCGGCTGATCCGCGCGCGGGCGGGGTCGTTCGGGATCGATCCGGCGAAGCTCGGCATTCTGGGCTTTTCGGCCGGCGGGCATCTGGCGGCGTCGCTGACCGTCGGCCATGCCGACCCGGTCTATACCGCGCTCGACGCAGCCGATCGCGGCGATGCGCGCCCAGCATTTTCGGGGCTGGTCTATCCGGTGACCGCATTGACCTATGACGGCAAGCTCAACGGGTCGGGCCGCAACCTCGTGGGCGATTCGCCCGATCCGGCGATCCTGGCGCGCTACGACACCGTCGCACGAGTGACCACGCAGACGCCGCCGATCTTCCTGTTGCATGCCGCCGATGACGGGCTGGTGCCGCTGGAGATGGGACTGTCGATGCTGACCGCAGCGCGCGCCGCGAAGGTGCCGGTCGAGGGACATTTCTATGAAAAGGGCGGGCATGGCTTCGGCATGGCGACAGATCCGGCGCATCCCGCGCACGGCTGGGGCGCGCTGTTCGCGACCTGGCTGGCAAGGCATATGGGGTAAGCAATAGCCCTCTCCCGTTTACGGGAGAGGGTTGGGTGAGGGCCTTCTTCTTCTCTCATGCCCGAACCAAAAAAATGCCCTCACCGCTGCGACTAGGGGCCGCAAGTGCGCCCCCAAGTCTCGCCCCCTCTCCCGCAAGCGGGAGAGGGTTTCAGCCGAACAACCGCGCCACGCTTTTTTCCAGCATCAGCAATTGCCACAAAGTCCGGCCATGCTCGGCCCTGCCCGCTTTGTGCTCGCTCGCCAGCCGCTCGATCGCCGCGGGCTCGAACCACGTCGCAAGCACCGCCGACCGCGCCAGGTTCGCGGCATCATCGGCCAGTGGCCCACGGAACCACGCGCTGATCGGCGTCACGAACCCCATCTTTGGCCGATACAGGATGTCGCGCGGCAGATAGGGCTCCATCGCCTTCTTCATCAGCCACTTGCCTTCACCCCCTCGCACGCGCAGCGAAGCCGGCAGCGTCGCGGCGAACTCGATCAGCCGGTGGTCGAGCAAGGGTTCGCGCGCTTCCAGGCTCACCGCCATGCTGGTGCGATCGACCTTGGTGAGGATGTCGCCGGGCAGCCAATGTTTGAAATCAGCATATTGCGCGGCGTCGAGCCCGTCGCGTCCCGGCGCGGCGCGTATCGTTTCGATATAGCGCGTCTCAGCGCGATGGCCGCCAAGCGCGCGGCGTGTGGCGGCGTTGTAAAGCCCCTCGCGGATCGCGGGCAGCGTCACCCCGACCGACTTGGCATAAGCGGTCGGGCCATCGTCGGCGAGCGCGAGCAGCGTCGTCTTGGCCCGCAGCGGTCGCGGTGCCCAATCGGCCTTGGGGTAGATCGCCCCGAGCGCGCCGGCACCACGGCGAAGCGCCGCCGGCAACAGCCCGCGCACCCGCTCCTCGGCGGCGTGAAAGCGATAGCGGCGATAACCCGCCATCGCCTCGTCGGCACCGTCGCCCGACAGCGCCACCGTCACCCGCTCGCGCGCCAGTTCGCAGACGCGATAGGTGGCGAGCGCCGAGGCATCGGCAAAGGGCTCGTCGAACGCCGCGACCAGCGTGTCGATCAGCGCGAAATCGTCCGACGCGACGGTGCGAACTCGGTGATCGGTGGCGAAGCGATCGGCGATCGTCTGCGCGTGCGCGCGTTCGTCGTGCCCCGCCTCGTCGAAGCCGATCGTGCAGGTCTGCACCGCGCGCGGGCTCGCCTCGGCCATCAGCGCGACCACTGCCGAGCTATCGACCCCGCCCGACAGGAATGCGCCGAGCGGCACGTCGGCGACCATGCGCGATTGCACCGCTGCACGCAGGTGATCGGTAAGCTCGGCCTGAAGGTCGCGGGTGCTGCCCTTGGCACGCTGCGAGAAATCGACGTCCCACCATTTGCGCGGTTGCGGCACGGGCTGTCCGCGCTCGACCAGCAGGAAATGGCCGGCGGGCAGCTTCTTCACGCCGGCGATCAGACAGGCGTCGTCTGGGACATAGCCCAGCCCCATAAAATCCTCGATCGCGCGCACATCGAGTTCGCGGCGTAGCAGAGGGTGTGCCAGCAACCCCTTGAGTTCGGACGCGAATGCAAGCGCGCCGTCGGCGAGCTCGACATAATGAAGCGGCTTCACCCCCATCCGGTCGCGCGCAAGGAACAGGCATTGGCGGCGGCTATCGTGCAGCGCGAAGGCGAACATGCCGTTGAGCCGATCGAGAAGGTCCGGCCCCCAGGCGCGCCAGCCGTGTAGCAGTACCTCGGTATCGCCCGCGGTGCGGAAGTGCGCGCCCTTCGCCTCGAGTTCGGCGCGGACGTCGGCGAAATTGTATATCTCACCGTTATAGGTGACGGTGATCTCGCCATCGTCGGTCGCCATCGGCTGGCGCCCGCCCGCCAGGTCGATGATCGACAGGCGGCGATGGCCGAAGCCGACCCCGGGGGCGGTCCAGATCCCCGATCCGTCGGGCCCGCGATGCGCGAGCGCGTCGGTCATCGCGGCGATGCGCGCGGGTTCGACGGGCTTGGGGGTGCCGGGGTAGAACAGGCCTGCAATACCGCACATTCAGCGCGTGTCCCGCGGGCCGGTATCTACCCTAATCTTCGTCATCCCCGCGAAGGCGGGGATCCAGTGTTGCAGGACCACCCGCTGCGGTTGCCGATATCGATCCCCGCCCGCGCGGGAATGAAGCGAGAGAGGACTCACCGACGCCCCGAAGCGCGATCGGCAACCCGCTCGATCGGCCCCGCCGCGGCGACGAAGCGCTGCAGCACCGCGCGGCTGTCCTGCCCCGGCGCCCGTACCGTCGATGCCAGCACCGCCACCGCGCGGCTGTCGTCGCCCGTCAATTTCACCCGCAGCGTCTCCAGCTTCACGCGCCTTGCGTCGCCGGTGAGCGTAGCGCCGATGCGATGCCACGTCACCGTCTCGCGCTCGATCGGGCCGGCATGCGTCATGCGAAGCGCCGCGCCGCCCGCCAGATCGGGCAGGTCGTGGACGCGGATCCAGCGATCATTCTCGCGGATCGCGCCGATGCCGAAGCCGACGAGCTCCTTGCCCTCGTGCTGGTTGGCATAGACCGCAATCGCGAGATCGACCGTCGAGCCCGAGGGATCTGCATAGCGCGCCATCGCGAAACGGTCGGCGCCGGGATAATTAGGAACCCAAGGGGCCGTGGTTGCGGGCGGAACACGGGTCCAGCCGGGAATTTGCGGCAGCGCGATCCGATCGGGCAGCGGCGCGGTGCGCGCGTCGATCACGTGCGCCCAGCCAGCGGCGGCCACCGCAATCGCGATGACCAGGCCGGTCGCACGGAAAACGTCGGTGGTGCGGCGGGGGATCGCTTGCAGCAAGCTCGCGTCGAACCACGCCGCATCGGGATCGCGATCGAACCAGCGCCAGCCGATCGCCAGCACCGCGACCATCACCAAGGCGAAGAACACCCAGCCATAAACGATATGGTCGAAGCCGGTCGCCGCTTCGACCGAGGTCAGTTCAGCGGCATAGATCGTCCCCCAGGCGCGGACCCCGTTGGCGAGGATCGGCACGACGATCGCGACCGCCATGAACGCCGCGCGGCGCGACCACGACACGAAGCACACATTGGCGACCAGCACGCCATAAGCGAGCATCGCGATCAGGAACTTGGCCCCCGAACACGCCTCGGCGACCTCGAAATAGCCATTGGGGGTGGTGATGAGCACCCCGTCGACCACCGCGGGCACCCCCGCGGCGTGGAGCATCGGCATCAGCAACGCGACGGTGACGTCCTGCAGCGGCGCTTCGAACGCCTCGCCGAAGGGCACCAGGAAGAGCAGATACGCGATGGGAAACAGCAGCGCGCGCGCGACCTGCGGTCCCAGGATCGTTACGACCGCGCCCTGGAGCATCAGCACCAGCCCCAGATGCCGCGCGAGCGCGACCCCGGCGATCTCGCCGACGAACCAGCCGAACGCCCCCAGCGCCACCAGCGCGAGCGCGGGCCACCAGGCGGCCACCGGCACCGCGGGCAACGCGTCCTTGCGCTGCCACATCAGCCAGCCGACCACCGGCAGGATGAACAGGCAATGCCCGAAGGTGGTCGAGTTCCAATAGATATCGGCGAGGTCACCGACATCGCGCGCGAAGATCAGCAGGATTGCTGCCCAGGCGAAGGCCAGGAACGCGGCGTGGCGACGCCAGCGCGTGTCGAAGCCGCCGGCACGGGCGAAATCTGCCGCCGGGATCGCGATCGTCACGCCGCGGCCCTGGTTTCGAGCCCGAGCAACGCATCGAGCGGCGCAAGCCGCGCGGCCCAGGCATAGCGCCGCTCGACCTGCCGGCGCGCGGCTTGGCCGAGGTCGCGGGGGTCGGCGATCAGCGCGTCGATCGCCGCGACATAGTCGGCTGGGGTGTCGGCGATGACGACCGTACCGGCATGATCGATCCCCTCTGCCGCGGCGGGGCTGGCGACGACCGGGCGCGCCATCGCCATCGCTTCGAGCACCTTGTTCTGGATGCCACGCGCGATCTTGAGCGGCGCGACCACCACCGCGGCGGCGGCGAGCCAACCGCGCACATCGGCGACTTCTCCGGTGACGATCACACTGTCGCTGGCGAGCCGCGACACCTCGGGCACGGGTGCCCGGCCAACGATCGCGAAGCGCGCGCTCGGCTGGCGCTGGCGGAGCTGCGGCATCACTTCGCGCGCGAACCAGATGGCCGCATCCACATTCGGCCGATAATCCATCTGCCCGGTAAAGACGATCAATGGTCCCGCCTGCCCTGCCTCGGCAAAGGGCGCGGCGGGGTCGAAGAAGCCGGTGTCGATGCCGTTTTCCATCACCTGCACCCGCGCAGCGCCTGTGCGCGCGCGGAACAGCGCGGCCTCGGCTTCGCTGACGAACAGGCTGGCGTCGGCGCGCGCCGCGACTTGCGCCTCGAACCGCGCGAGCAGGCGATCCTCGCGGCGCATCATCATCGCCATCGGCAGCGAGGCACCCTCGGCATAATCACCGAACTTGGCCGAATCGACGTCGCAGAAATCCATCACGAAGCGCCCGGCGAAATCGGCGGGGACATATTGCGCCATCTGCCCCGAATAGACGAAGATCGTGTCGATCGGATGCTCGGCCAGCGCGCGCTGCACCGCTCGCGCATATTCGGGATGCGCGAAGGCGGCGATCGAGATCGGCTGGCGGCGCAGCAACGCAGTCGCTGCAGCCTGCGCGCGGCCCATGGAACGCCAGATCACCTTATGGCTCGCGCAATGCTCGGCGAGCAGCGCGCCGTGGTGCAGATCAGCCTCGACATCGGCCATCGCGACCAGATGGACGCGCGCGCGCTTCGCCAGATGCTTGAGCACGTGATGCGCGCGAATCTTGTCGCCGCGATCGGGGGGAAAGGGCACGCGATGCGCTAAGAACAGGATGTCGCGCATCAGCCCAGCCCCCGCGCGATCCACGGCCCCAGCCGGTTGGCGATCGGCAGCGGCAGCTTCGACCAGGCCTGCACTTGCAACCGGTATTTCGGGCTCAGCGGATTGATCTCGCGCGGCGCGCTGCCGTCGGCGGTGCGGGTATAGTAGGTGCGCGGGACCGCTTCGAACCCCCAATTCTTCTTGAACGCCGCCGCGCCGGTGCCGGTCTTCGAGCGTCCGAAGTCGAAGCGGGTGCAGCCCCGCGCGCGGGCATGCCCCATCAGCGCGAAATACATCCGGTCGTTGGCGCGCAGTGCGCGCGCCTCGGCAGTGCCGCCGCCCCAATAGGGATAGACGGTGCCGCGCCAATATAGGCTGAG
This sequence comes from Sphingomonas sp. S1-29, assembly GCF_026167545.1. Classification (NCBI taxonomy): domain Bacteria; kingdom Pseudomonadati; phylum Pseudomonadota; class Alphaproteobacteria; order Sphingomonadales; family Sphingomonadaceae; genus Sphingomonas; species Sphingomonas sp. S1-29. The sequence goes on from NZ_CP110678.1 coordinate 845,379, forward strand.
CACGCTGGCGATCGCCCTGCCCTGGTGCCGGACCGTCAAGATATCGGCAGAGTCGCCGAACGCCGCGAGCACCGCGCGGAAAAGGCTCGCCGGAAACACCGGGGTGCCGAGATTGCGGACCGATTGCGCATAGACCGCATAATGATCGCGCGGATCGGCGTCGATCGTCACATCGAGGTCGAAACCGAGCGCGCGGCGGACTTCGGCGCGCTGCTTGCGCGGGATTGCCAGCAGTTCAGCATCGTCGTCGGCGGCGAGGTCGCGCGCGAAGCTGACATAGCTCGCGGTGTTGCGCGCGAACCCTTCGCCCGGATCGCCACCGCCGCGCAGTTCGAGCGTAGGGCAGCTCAGCCGCTCGGCCAGCCGCCAAGCCGCCTGCGCCAACGCAGCGCCCCCCTCCCCCAATATCCCGCCATCGACACCAAAACCGGTCGAGACGAGCGCCCGCCCGAACAGGGGCGAATGCACCTCGGTAAGCGGCAGCACGCCGACGATCCCGGCATCGCCGCGCTCGGCGAGCAGATACTGCGCGACCTGGCCGCACCCTTTGGCGGTGGCGATGCTCCATTGCGGCAGATGGAAGGGTGTCGCATCGGGCTGCGCCTCGACGAACGCGATGATGCGTTCTCGATCACCGGCGTCACGCAGATCGGCGACGCGGATCGTGGCCGGGGGAAGCGCGCGCGCGTTCACGCGATCAGCGGGGCTTGCGCACCGACCACCGCATCGACCCGCCCCCAGGCATGCCCGCGCGCGAGCCGGCGCAGCTTGCCCGCCATCGCCCCGAGCCGGCTATAGTGGCGAACGCGCGACTTGAGCGGCGCGGCCTTCACGCGTGGCTGCGCGGGGTCGATCTCCCAGGGGTGGAAATAGAACACCGCCGGGCGCTGGTCGTCGGCATTCGAACGCTCGATCGCGCGTTCGACGACGCGTGAGGGCAGCAGGCGGAAGAAGCCGCCGCCCGCGGTGACTTCCTTCCCCAGCACCCGCGCGATCGTCACCGGAAACTCGATCAGCGGTGAATCGGCAAGTGGCCGGTACAGCCCGCGCGGCGCATCGGGCCAGCCATAATGGTCGTGCGCGATCGGCGCGATGCTCGAGGAATAGGCATAGCCCTCCTCGGCGAGCACCTGGTGCGCCCAGGGGGTGCGGGTGTCGAACGAGAAGCTCGGCGCGCGATAGCCGGTGACAGGCTGCCCGCTGGCATCCTCGAGCGCGGCGCGCGCGCGGGCGAGGTCGGCGCGGAACTGCTCGGCGGTGAAGGTGAACACGCGGGCATGGTCCCAGCCATGGCTGGCGACCTCATGCCCCTCATCGGCTATCCGGCGCATCAACGCAGGATTGCGCTGCGCGACCCAGCCTAGCGTGAAGAAGGTGCCCTTCATGTTCGTCTCGGCGAACAGGTCGAGCACCGCGTTGGTGTTGGCATCGACCCGCTGGTCGAGCGTCGGCCAGCTCGCCTTGTCGATGACCTTTTCGAACGCGCCGACCTGGAACCAGTCCTCGACGTCGACCGACATGGCGTTGCGCATCGAATGCGTCCGTTCAGGCGGCGGTGCCGCGAAGCACCGTCTGCTCGGGGCGGCCGCCATCCCCCTCGACCCAATCGACCAGCAAGGTCAGCACCCGGCGAAGCGCCGCATCCTGTTCCTCGAGCCGCTGTTCGAGCTCGGCGATCCGGGCTTCGAGCGCGCCGTCGCGCGTCGGTGCAGGCGGCGGCGTGGGCGGCGGCGGCGCGATGTCGGCGCGGATCGGGCGCGGCGCGGCGCCGGGCCGGGCCGGGCGATCGGCCATGTCGCTGTCGATATCGGTGGTCACCGTCGCGACGTCGTCGGCGGTGAAGCGGTCGATCCCCTCGATCGCGCCGTACAGCATCACCCGGCCGGCAAGCTGGTTGAGCAACCGCGGTACGCCGCCCGACCAACGGTGCAGCGCGGTGATCGCGTCGGCATCGAAATCGGGGCGCCCTTCCCAGCCGACCACCTGCAGGCGATGGATCAGATAAGGCTCGACCTCCTCGGCCTCCATCGGCTCGAGGTGGTGCATCGCGATCACCCGCTGGCGCAGCTGCTCGAGGCTGCCCGCGCCCTGCAAAACGCCCCGAAACTCGGGCTGGCCGAGCAGGAATATCTGCAGCAGCGGATAGCCGCCCGCCTGGAAGTTCGACAGCATCCGCAGCTCTTCGAGGCTGCCCAGCGGCAGCGACTGCGCCTCGTCGATGATCAGCAGCGTGCGCTTGCCCGATCGCGCCATCGCGTGGAGCGCGCGCTCGATGCTGGCGAGCACATGCGCCTTCGACAATCGCGAGGTGTCGACGTTGAGCCCGGCGGCGACGAGGTGCAGCAGCTCGGCGGCGTCGATCTGGGTCGACACGATCTTGATGACGTGCAGCCGCTCGCGATCGATCTGGTCCATCAGATGACCGACCAGCGTGGTCTTGCCAGCGCCCGGATCGCCGGTGATGACGATGAAGCCTTCGCCCTGGCTCAGGCCATAGCCGAGATACGCCATCGCCTTGCGGTGGGTGGCGGTCTCGAACCAGAATTTGGGATCGGGGGTCAGCTGGAAGGGCCGTCCGCTCAGTCCATAATGTTCATCGTACATCGTCGAATCCTCGAAGAAGCCTCTTGCTCCCGTTCAGAACCTGTAGCCCAGGCCGAGCAGACCTTGCGCCGAAACGTCGCTCTGCCCGCCACCTTCCTGGTCGAAGGTATAAATGCCACCTGTCACCACCGCGTTAAGCCTGCCGATCTGGCGGAAATAGGCCGCAGTCGCGCCGGCGCCCCAGATATCGGTGCCCAAACCGACGCCGCTGTCGAAGTAATTGACATAGATATCGGCAGTAACGCCGCTGTTGGGCCCCAGCGCGCGGGCCGCGAAGGTCTGGAGGTAATAGCTCTGATCGTTCAGCCCGTCGATGGTGAAGCCTGCATCGGGCCCCGGATCGGCGGCGAAGAAGCGGCGATTGGTATAGCCCGCCCCCGCCCCCAGCCGAGTCGCGCCGAAGCTGCCGGCATAGACCGCGTCGATCCCGCGCGCGCGGAAGGTGGCGGTCGAGATCGACTGGAACACGTTGTTGAGACAGCCGCCCACCGCGCCGCCCTGGGTGCCGAAGATGCAGCCATTATACTGGTCGCCAAAGCCGTCGAAGGGGGTGTTGAAGCTGGTCGGCAGCGCCGCCAGCCCGTCGGTGAGCTGGCGTCCGAAGGTCTGGACGCTGTCGTAGATATTGACCTGGATGCCTTCGTTCGCCGACATTTGGTGGCTCGCAGTGCCGGTGAAGCTAAGCGAACCATAGCGTTCGCCGACGCGGAACTGGACGCTGGTCCGCGGGCTCGGGCGCCACAGGACGCCGGCGTCGTAGAAGATACCGGCGATGTCGTAGCCCAGCCGCCGCGGGCTGCTCTCGTCGGTGACGAAGCGACCATTGCCGTCGAGCACCGGGGTGCCATTGGCGTTGCGCAGCGGATCGCGCTGGCCCGACTCGATCGATTCATAGCCGACGCCGGCGGTGAGCGCGAGCGTGCGGCTGACCGGCAGCAGCGCCTCGACGCGGCCGAAATAGCCCTCGTAGCGCTGGTCGAGCTGGCCGGCATCCTCGCGGGTATAGGCGCCGCTCAGCGTCAGCCCGACGGGCAGTACGGTGCCCGGCCGCGTGCCGATGCTGCCGGTGACCAGATGGTTGAGCGAATCGTCGTACAGGTCGAGCGCGGGCTCGCCGGGCAGCAGCCCGGTGCCGAAAGTCGGCGTCTCGACCTTGGTATAGCCGATCCGATAGGCGGCATTCACCCCGAGATCGCCGAAATTATTGGCGTAGGTCGGCCCGGCATAAGCCGAATAGAGCTGGCTGATATTGGCGACGTTCCCCGCCAGGATACCCGGCGCAGCGCCGCGAATGTCCGATCGGGTGCGCGTCGCGAGCGCGCCGGCCTCGAGGCTCAGCCCCGGCGCCAGCGCGATGGCGGCGCGGGCGATGCCGCTATGGATGTCGTCGTCGCCGATATCGTCGTCCCACGAAAAGCGATGCTCATATTGATAGCTCGCCTGCACCTGGACCCGCCGGGTGTTCACCGTGGCGTCGACCCCCGCCGAGACGGTCGAATAGGTCAGCACGTCGCCGTCGCGCAGATCGGCGGTGAGCACCTGGCCGACCTGGATATAGGGCGAGACATTGACGGTTCGCTGGCGTTCCTGCGCCATCGCGGGGACTGCCACGCAGCCGAGCATGCTGCCGGCGGCACAGAGGATGCGAATACTCATTCGGTGGCTCCATAGCCATAGTAATCGCCAAGGCGCGGACCGCCGGGGCGCAGGGTGACGCCATTCAGGATCAACTGGACATGCTCGCACCCGTCGAGCGCGGCGATCGCGTCGCGCAGGTCGGTCTCGCTGGTGCGATCGGCGCGGACGACGACCACCACCTGCCCCACCAACGTCGCGAGCACCCCGGCGGGCGAGGCGGCGAGCGCGGGCGGCGAATCGAACACGACGATGCGGCGCGGATCGGCGGCGACCAGCCCCTCGATCAGCGTTCGCGCGCGCGCGCTGGCGAGCAATTCGGTGTCGGCATGGCCGCGCGTACCCGCGGGCAGCACGGTGAGGTTCGCTACGTCGGTTTCGACGATGCAGCCTTCGATCGCCACCTGGGGATCGCCGATCGCGTCGAGCAGCCCGGGGCCTTCGTCGATCCCCAGCGTCTGGAGCACGTCGGGCTTGGCAATGTCGGCATCGACCAGCAGGATCTCGACGTCCTTTTCGGCGGCGAGCGACAGCGCGAGGTTGATCGCGGTGAAGGTCTTGCCGTCGCCGGGCTTGGCCGAGCACACCAGGATCGCGCGCGCCTGATCGCCCGCGATACCGCGCGCATTGGCGAGCAGCTGGCGTTTGACGAGGCGATATTCCTCGGCGAGCGGCGTCACCGGCGCGCCGGGGACGAGCAGCCCCTTGTCGCCCAGCGCCACCGGATCGATCGCGGCGAAGCGCCGATCGGGGATGAACGCCGGATAGGGTTCGGCTTCGGCGAAGCCCGAAGGTTCGGGATCGAAGGCTGGCGCGGGCGGCGTCTCGGCGCGGCGCGGCGGCAAGGTCGCGGGATCGAGCGGTGGCAGCGGCGCGTAATCATACAGCTTCGCCGCGCGTTCGAGCAGCGTGCCCTTGAAGCGGCCGGGGGTCTGGTCGTTCATCGTTCGATCCTCAAGCCACCAGGCCGCGTTGCAGGAATTCGACGCCGATCAGCACGACGAAGGCGACGACGAGGCCGCCGACACCGCCCGCGAACATCCGCAGCTGGCGCTTGCGGATCGCGGTCTGCGCCGCGGTCACGACCTCGCCGATCGAGCCGATCACCGGCAACCCGCTCGCCTTTTCGAGCCGCGTCGCGGTGGGATAGGTGGTCCGCAGCTTGCTCATCGCGAACGCCGCCGCCGCGCCGCCGCCCAGCCCCAGGATCAGGATCGCGGTGAGGAACAGCGGCCGATTGGGCGCAGCGGGCGCCTGCGGGCGCGTCGGCGGGTCGATCACCGCGAACTTCACCGCATCGGTTTCGGTCTGCACCTGGCTGCGCAGCCGCACCTGTTCGCGGCTGGCGAGCAGTTTGTCATACTGGTCCTTGAGCACCAGATAATCGCGGTCGATCGCCGCCAGCTCGCCCGCGACACCGGGTTCGTTGGCCATCGTATCGCTGAGCCGCGCCAGGTCGCCCTCGAGCTGCGCCTTGCGCTGGCTGAGCGAGGCGACCTGCGCCGCGCGATCGGCCTGCATCGCCTGCAGGCTCAAATATAGCGGGTTCGACGCCCCGCCGCCGCCGCCATAGAGCGGTTCGTTGCCCGCCGCGGCCTGCGCCTGCGCCAGCTGGCTGTTGAGCGCGATCACGTCGGGATGGCTGTCGGTCCAGCCGCGCCCGCGCGCCTCGGCAAGCTGGCCCTGGATCGCCGCGAGCCGCGCGCGCGCCGGCCCCGAGACGCCGGCCGCCCCCGGGGTCGATCGCGGGGTGCCCGCCATCTGGCCGTTGACCGCGCTGAGGCTCGATTGCGCAGCGGCGAGATCGGCATTGACCTGCGCCAGCTGGGTGCGCGCCTGCCCCACCCGATCGGCGATCGTGCCCGTACCCGGCAGCGAGCCGAGGAAGCGCGTCTGGAAATCGGCCTTCTTGGTTTCGGCGGCCTGGAGCGCCTGCTGGCGCTGGTCGAGCTGCTGGTCGAGGAAGCGCAGCGACTGGCTGGTCTGGCCGCGATTATTGGCGAGATTGTCCTCGACGAAGATGTCGATCAGCTTCTGCACCACGTCGCGCGCCAGCTTGGCATTGGTCGCGTCCGAGGCGCCGGCATTGGCGATCGTCGCCGAAATCTCGAAGATATTGTCCTGCTGCGGGGTGATCTTGATCGCCTTTTGCAGCGCGGCGACGCGGTTGGCGATGTCCTGGTCGCTCGACACGGTGTTGGCGAGATCGGTCGACAGCACCACTTTCTTGAGGTTCACCGCCGAGGTCAGCGTCTGGCGGACGCGCTCGATATCCTTTTCCTGCTCGTTGCGCGCGACCGATCCGTCCTGCGCGGGCAGGATCGAGCGCAGCTGGACGTCGATCCGCGCGGTCGAGACATATTGGTTCGGGATTTGCGACACCACCAGCCAGCCCGCCAGGCACAGCCCCCAGGCGATCCCCAGCGCCAGCCAGCGGCGTTGCCACACCGCATGGATCCCGGCGCGTACCTCGTCGTACAGCCCGTCCATCAGAACATGCTCTGCGGGATGATGATGACGTCGCCGGGGGCGAGGCGCACATTCGCGCTGGTATCGCCGTCCTTGAGCAGGCTGTTGAGCCGCACGGTGAACTCGTTCTGCTTGCCGGTATTCTTGTCGAAGCGGATCAGCCGCGCGCGGTTGCCCGATGCGAATTCGGAAAGCCCCCCCACCGCGATCATCGCGTCGAGCAGCGTCATGTTCGCGCGATAGGGCAACGACGCGGGCTTCTCGGTCGCGCCGACGATGCGGATCTGCTGGCTGAAGGTGCCCGAGAAATTCTCGACGATCACCGAGACGATCGGGTCCTTGATATATTCGCGCAGCGCGATCTTCATGTCGTCGGCGAGCATCGACGGGGTCTTGCCGGTGGCGGGCATGTCGGCGATCAGCGGGGTGGTGATGCGGCCGTCGGGGCGCACCTGGACCTTCGCCGAGAGTTCGGGGTTGCGCCAGACGAAGATCTGCAGCGAATCGAGCGGGCCGATGACATATTCCTCGCCCGGGCCTTCGGTCGCGCCGACGAATTGCGCGGGCGGCAGCTCGGGGCGTCCGCCGCCGCCGGCGCAGCCCGCCAGCACCATGCCAAGCATCACCGACGCAGCCGCGCCCCTTGCACCATCGCCCAAACGCATCGTTCTTCGCTCCCCGTTCGCGCGCCCCCAGCAGGCGGCGCGACCGCCTGCAACTCGCGCAGGATCGCCAGCGCTATGGGACCGGAGAGGTTAAATTACCGTTCAGCGTCAGTTAGATTGACGAACAGCTCGCGCGCGCTGGGGTGGCCCAGGAACAGCAATGGGCTGGCGGTGAAGCCATAGGCGCCCGCCAGGAAGATCGCGACGACATCGCCGACATCGGCGGGCGGCAGCGCGACGCGATCGGCGAGGCGATCGAGCGGGGTACACAGGCTGCCCACCACCGATACGGTCTCGGTCTCCGCCGCCGCCATCCGGCGCGCAATCGCGACGGGATAGTTGCGGCGGACGACGGTGCCGAAATTGCCGCTGGCGGCGAGCTGGTGGTGCAGCCCGCCATCGACGATCAGGAAGGTCTCGCCCTGGCTCTGCTTGCGGTCGACGATCCGCGTCAGATAGACGCCGCATTCGCCCGCGAGCCAGCGTCCGAGCTCGATCGCATAGTGCGTGTCGGGATCGCCATCGCGTTCGAGGCATTCGCCGAGCGCGGCGCCGACCGCTTCGACATCGACCGGCTGGTCGCCCGCGAAATAGGGGATGCCGAACCCGCCGCCCAGGTTCACATGCGCCGCGCGTGCGCCGGCTTCGTCGGCGAGCCGCCGCGCGAGCGCGACGGTCGCCGCCTGGGTATCGATGATCGCCGCCGCCGACAGCGCCTGCGACCCGGCATAGATATGGAAGCCGCGCCAGTCGGCGCCCGCCGCGACCAGCTTGCGGACCAACGCCGGCACCCGCTCGGCATCGATGCCGAAGGGCGAGGCACGGCCGCCCATCTTCATCCCCGATCCCTTGAGGTCGAAATCGGGGTTCACCCGGATCGCCAGCCGGGGGGTGATCCCCAGCGCATCGCCGATCGCGAGCGCCCGCGCCGCCTCGCCCTCGGATTCGAGGTTGAGCGTCGCCCCCGATCGGATCGCGAGGTCGAGTTCGTCGTCGCGCTTGCCGGGGCCTGCGAAGCTGACGACCCCCGCGGGCTTCACCACCAGCGCCTTTTCGAGCTCGCCCCCCGACGCGACGTCGAGCCCGTCGACCAACGGCGCGATCGCCGCGAGCATCCCCGGGTGCGGGTTGGCCTTGATCGCATAATGGAGCTGCAGCCGGTCGGGCATCGCCGCGCGCAGCCGCGCGACCCGCGCCGCGACGATCGCGAAATCGTACACGAATAACGGGGTGTCGCCCGCCTGCGCGATCCAATGCTCGGCGTCGTGGCCGGCGATCGTCAACGCATCGGTCCCGGCGAATTCGGGCGGGATCGGTCCCATCGGCTTCAAGGCATCATCTCCTGCTTGAGCGCGGCGCGGTCGAGCTTGCCATTGGCGTTGCGCGGCATCGCCTCGCGCCAGACATAGGCGGCGGGCTGCATGAAGCTCGGCAATTCGCGCCGCATCCGGTCGCGCAGCGCGGCCTCGGCGGCGCGCGCATCGCCATTGGCGCGCGCGACGACGGTGATCGCCTGCCCCAGCCGCGGATCGGCCACGCCCAGCGCCACCGCCTCGGCCGCCTCGCCCCCCGACAGCACCGCTTCCTCGATCTCGGTGGGGCTGATCCGGTTGCCCGCCGACTTGATCATCTCGTCGTCGCGCCCGACGAAGTGCAGCAGCCCCTCGCGATCGGCGCGGACGGTGTCGCCCGACCATACCGCCATCCCGCCCAAGCGCGACCAGGCGGGCGCGGGCTTGAATCGCTGCGCGGTGCGCTCGGCATCCTGCCAATAGCCCTGCGCGACCAAAGGCCCGGCATGGACCAGCTCGCCGGGCTCATCGGGCGCGGCTTCGCCGCCATCGGGGCGCACCACCATGATCTCGGCGAAGGGGATCGCGCGGCCCATCGAATCGGGATGCGTGTCGACCAGCTCGGGCGCGAGATAGGTCGATCGAAAGGCTTCGGTCAGCCCGTACATCGGATAGAGCTCGGCCGCGGGGAATCGCGCGCGCAGCTCGCGCACCAGCTTGGGGGTCAGCGCCCCGCCCGAGTTGGTGAGCCGCTTGAGGCTCGCGGCGGCAGCATCGGGCCAAGTGGCTTCGAGCAATTGCACCCAGAGCGGCGGCACTCCCGCCAGCCCGGTGATCGCGTGGCGCTCGACCGCGCGCACCACGTCGCGCGCGGTGAGGTAATCGAGCGGCACGACGCACCCGCCCCCCGCCCAGGTCGAGAACAGCTGGTTCTGCCCATAGTCGAAGCTCAAGGGCAGCACGCCGAGCACACGATCGTGCGGCGTGACCTTCAGATAGCGCGCGACGCTGACCGCGCCGAGCCACATATTTGCATGGCTGAGCATCACTCCCTTGGGCCGCCCGGTCGAGCCCGAGGTGTAGAGAACCGCCGCAAGCGCCTGCGGATCGGCCGACGAGGGCGGCAGAAGGTCGCTACCCTGCGCCTCCTCCTCGGTCACGATCCGGCAAGCAGCCGGAACGTCGCCCGGCTCGAGCGCCGCCAACCGCGCGCCTTGCGTCAGCAACAGCGCCGCGCCGCTATCGCCGAGGATATGCGCCACCTGTGCCCGCTTGAGCACCGGATTGACCGGCACATGGACGAGCCCCGCCCGGGGAGCCGCGAGCGGCATCAGGCAGGCGGTCCGCGTCTTGGGCAACCACGTCGCCACCCGCGCGCCGGGCACCAGCCCCTGCCCCGCCAGCCAGTGCGCGAGCGCCCCCACCGCGGCTTCGAGCGCGGCATAATCGAGCGTGCCGTCGCGCGTTACCAGCGCGGGCGCATCGGCGGCACCGCGCAGCGCGACATGGTCGATCGGTAAGGGTTCGGGAATATCGAGCAGCATCGTTCGCCTTTTTCGCGCCGCTGTCCCGCACCGGCAAGGGGCGCGGGGTTGGCAGCGCCCATTTGCGCCTCTAACGCCCGGGGGTAAGCAAATCGTGACGTTGGGGAACAAACTTGCTGCCCGAAAGACATGCCGAAGTCGAAAACGCGGTCCGCGCGGTCTTGCGCGACGTGCTGGGGCTGAGCGACGACCGCGTCGCCGCCTTTGACGACCACACCGCGTTGTTCGGCGCGCTCCCCGAGCTCGATTCGATGGCGGTAGCCGGCGTGCTGACCGAGCTCGAGGATCGGCTGGGCATCACGATCGACGACGACGATATCGACGGCGAGACGCTCGAAAGCTTCGGCGCGCTGGTCCGCTTCGCGCAGGACAAGTCGCTGACGTGACCGCGGCGGCATGATCGACCATTATGATTGGACCGACGGCAGCGAGCCGATGCTGCGCTTCGGGCCCGCGACCGGCCCGGTCGTGCTGGCGGCGATGCCGCTGTTCGAGGAAGCCAACCGGCTCCGCGCGTTCATCGTCACGCTGTTGCGCGCGCTCGGCGACCACGGGATCGGCGGGGCGCTGCCCGATCTGCCGGGTACCGGCGAGAGCCTCGTCCCGACCGAAGCCGCGACGCTCGACGACTGGCGTCAGGCCTTCGCGGCTGCCGAGGAGCGGCTGACGCGCCAGGGCGCGCGCGTCCATGTGCTGGCGATGCGCGGCGGCGCGCTGATCGACACCCGCGCCAATTGCAACGGCCGCTGGCATTTCTCGCCCGTCACCGGCGCAGCGCTGGTGCGCGACCTCATCCGCGCCAAGCAGGCCGCGGTGAAGGAGAGCGGCGAGGCCTTCTCGGCCAAGGCGATCCACGAGGATGGCCCGCCGATCGAGCTCGCGGGCAACCTGCTGTCGCGCGGGCTGCTCGCCGAATTGCAGGGCGCGGTGCCGACGGTCGCGCCGCCGCTGCGCACGCTTCGGCTCGACACCGACGCTGGCGAGGCCGACCGCAAGATCGTCGCGCGTCCCCTGTGGCGGCGCGCCGAGCCCGACAATAACCCCGCACTCGCGCGCGAACTTGCCGCCGATGTCGCCGATTGGGTGAAGCAATGCGGGAGCTGATCGCCTTTCCTTGCGCCGGCGATACGCTGGTGGGCACGCTCGATGCGGCCGGGGGGAGCACCGGACTACTCGTCGTGTCGGGCGGCAACGAAATCCGCATCGGCGCGCATCGCGGCATGGCGCTGCTCGCCGCCGACATCGCCGCCGCGGGGCATCCGGTCTTCCGCTTCGACCGGCGCGGGATCGGCGATTCGACGGGCGCCAATCGCGGGTTCGAAACGAGCGGCGACGATATCGCGGCGGCGGTAGCGGCGTTCCGGCGCGCGGCACCCGGCGTGACGCGGATCGTCGGGTTCGGCAATTGCGATGCCGCCAGCGCGCTGGCGCTGCACGGCGTGGGCGGCATCGACGCCTTCGTGCTCGCCAACCCCTGGGTGATCGAGACCGCCGACGCGCTCCCGCCGGCAGCCGCGATCCGCGCGCGCTATGCCGAACGGCTGCGCGATCCCAAGGCCTGGCTTCGGCTCGTGACCGGCGGGGTGAATATGGGCAAGCTGGCGCAAGGGCTGTCGAAAGTGTCGAAGGCGCCCACCGAAGAACCCGCGGGGCTTGCCGGGCGGCTGGCAGCGGGGATGGCGGCGCGCGCCGAACCGATCACGATCCTGCTCGCCAAGCGCGACAATACCGCGGTGGCGTTCAACGAAGCCTGGCAGGCAAGCGCGTTCGATCCACTACGCGGGCGGCTGACGATCGCCGAGCGCGATACCGCGAGCCACAGCTTCCACACCGCCGAAGACAAGGCCTGGCTGCGCGAGCAGTTGCTGAAAGCGATGGTCCCCTAAACCTTCTCCCGCCGGCGGGAGAAGGATACCGAAGCTTGGCCACAAAGCGGCCTAGCGAAGGTTGGATGAGGGTGGTGCGAGCCTCTGGCTCGCGCGGTCGCAAGCGACCGCACCACCCTCACCTAGCGCCGGCTATTCCGCCGCCTCGCGCACTTCCTCGAACTCGACCTCAGCCAGGAAGCGCTCGGCGTCGAGCGCGGCCATGCAACCGGTCCCCGCCGCGGTCACCGCCTGGCGGTACACCTTGTCCATCACGTCGCCGCACGCGAACACGCCGGGCACGTTGGTGCGCGTCGATCCGGTTTCGACCGCGATGTAGTGATCCTCGTCGAGCTCGATATGCCCGCGGAACAGCTCGGTCGCGGGATGGTGGCCGATCGCGACGAACCCGCCATCGACGTCGATCGCCGACAATTCGCCGGTCACGGTGTCGCGCAGCTCGATCCCGACCAGCCCCGCGGTGCCGCCGCCGTCGATGAAGCGCTCGACCCCCTTGTTCCAGAGCACGGTGATCTTGTCGTTGGCGAACAACCGCTCCTGAAGGATCTTCTCGGCGCGCAGGCTGTCGCGGCGATGGATCAGGGTGACGTCGTCGCTGTGGTTGGTGAGGTACAAGGCTTCCTCGACCGCGGTGTTGCCGCCGCCGATCACCGCCACCTTCTTGCCACGATAGAAGAAGCCGTCGCAGGTCGCGCAGGCCGACACGCCCTTGCCCTTGAGCAGTTCCTCGCTGTCGAGCCCCAGCCAGCGCGCCTGCGCCCCGGTGGCGATCACCAGCGTCTCGCCTTCATACACATCCCCACCATCCCCAATCAGCCTGAAAGGGCGCCGTGAGACGTCGACCTCGACGATCGTGTCGTACATCAGCCGCGTGCCGACATGTTCGGCCTGTGCCTGCATCTCCTCCATCAGCCACGGCCCCTGAATGACCTCGCGGAAGCCGGGATAATTCTCGACATCGGTGGTGGTGGTCAGCTGGCCGCCCGGCTGGATACCCTGCACCACGATCGGCTGCATACCGGCACGCGCGCCGTAAATGGCGGCCGAAAGCCCGGCGGGGCCCGAGCCCAGGATCAGCATGCGGGTGGTGTGCGTCGTCATGGCATTCCATCGGATAAGAGGATCGTGCGACCGGCTTTAAGACGCCCGCGTGCCAGATCGCAAGATAGGAGCGGCGGGGCGGGCTTGCCAGCGGTGCTGCGCCGCCGCGAAATGGCACAACGCGCCTTCGCAGCCGCGGCAACGGACTCGCCGAATCGCTGCTGTTGCTGTAGCCAAAGTCGAGTTTGCGTAGAGTTTTGCGTCGCACCAGAAGCTCTATCGCGGAGTCGGCTCCCATGCATCTCGGGCTGGTCATCTTCATCATCGTAGCACTGTGTCTTGGCTTGGGCATTCGCAAGCATGTGCGCGAACGCGAACGCCGCGAGCGTCGACGCCAACGACGCCGCCAAAACATCGCGCATGCCAAGGCATGGGACGGGGTGATGCAACGGCCGAAGCAGCGATTGCTGACCTATGACGGGAGCGGCGCACAACAGCCGAACACCACGCGGGTGGTAGCGGAGGAGGGATTTGAACCCCCGACCCCAGGATTATGATTCCCGTGCTCTAACCAACTGAGCTACTCCGCCCCAAGGGGCCCGCCTATTGGCGAAGGCGCGCTCATAAGTCGGTGTGGCGGGGCGGTCAAGCGAACATATGGCGCGAGAGGGCTTCCCATGGCCCGCCGCGATACCACCACGCCGCCAACCCTGCGATCGCGAGGGGTCGCGGCGCGAAATCGGCTTCGATCTGCTGGCGTAGCGCCCTGGCGGCGGCGGGCTCGACCTTGTTCTGGATCGTCACGTGCGGGCGCCAGCCGGCGCGGTCCTGTGGTACTAGCATCGGCGCAAATGCCTCGGCCAGCCGCGCCCGGATATCCTCGAGCGCGGGCGATTCGATGCGGAAGGCGGTGCCGCGCCCCAGCGAGATCACGCCGGCGATCCGCGCATCGGGCGCCGTAATACCCCGCGTCTCGGCCGCCAGCCGCTGCTTGAGCTCGCGCGCCAGATCGGGCGCGAGATGGTGGAACAGCGTCAGATGCGCGTCGAGCTGGTTGCGCTCGGGTGGGAAATGCTCGGTACGCAGCCGATTGAGATAGCTGGCGTCCTCGCCACCGAAGAGCGCGGTGACGATGATCGGCGCGGGCTGTGCTGCCCCGGTCAAATCTCGACCTGGCTTCCCAGTTCGACGACGCGGTTGGTGGGCAGGCGGAAGAACTCCATCGCGCTTTCGGCGTTGCGCAGCATCCACGCGAACAGCTTCTCGCGCCACAGCGACATCCCCGGCCGCGCCGAGGGCAACAGCGTCTGGCGCGCCAAGAAGAAGCTGGTTTCCATCATCCGGAACTCGGCGCCGCAATCATGCACCTTGGCGAGCGCGGCGGGCACGTCGGCCTCTTCCATGAAGCCGTAGCACAGGATCATGCGGTGGAACCCCTGGCCCAGATCGTCGAGCGCGACCCGCTTGTCGTCGGCGACATAGGGCACGTCGACGATCTTCACCGTCAGCAGGATGACGCGATCATGGAGCACCTTGTTGTGCTTGAGATTGTGCAGCAGCGCGTGCGGCACGCCTTCGGGGGTCGAGGTCATGAACACCGCGGTCCCGGCGACTCGCGTTGCCGAATTGGCCGCCGACTGGATGAACACCTTGATCGGCATCGCGCTTTCGAGCAGCCGGTCGATCATCAATTTGCGGCCCTTGGCCCAGGTGGTCATGAGCGTCAGGATGATGATCCCCGCGAGCAGCGGGAACCAGCCGCCATCGGGGATCTTGGTCATGTTCGACGCAAGATAGGCACCGTCGATCACCAGGAAGACGAAGGTGACGCCGAATGCCACCGCGGTCGGCATCTTCCAGACGCGCACCATCAGCACGCCGAGCATGCAGGTGGTGATGAACATCGTGCCCGTCACCGCGATGCCATAGGCTGCGGCGAGGTTGCTCGAGCTGCGGAAGAAGAACACCAGCAGCAGCACCATCACGAGCAGCGCCCAGTTGATGACGGGGATGTAGATCTGCCCCGCCGCGCTCGCGCTGGTGTGGTTGATCCGCATCCGCGGCATGAAGCCGAGCTGGATCGCCTGCTGGGTGACCGAGAAGGCGCCCGAGATCACCGCCTGGCTGGCGATGATCGTCGCCATCGTCGCCAGAATTACCAGCGGCAGCCGGAATTCTTCGGGCGCCATGCGGAAGAACGGGTTCGCCGCGGCGCTGGGGTCGTTCATCAGCAGCGCGGCCTGGCCGAGATAGTTGAGGATCAGCGCGGGCGCGACGAAATAGAGCCAGCCGATCGCGATCGGCTTGCGCCCGAAATGCCCCATATCGGCATAGAGCGCCTCGGCCCCGGTGACCGCCAGCACGACCGATCCCAGCGCGAGGAAGCCCAGGCGAGGATCGTCGGTAAAGAACTGCACCGCATATTGCGGCGACAAGGCCCACAGCACTTCGGGGCGCGGCATGATGTTGATGACGCCGAGCACCGCCAGCGTGATGAAATAGACGATGATGATCGGGCCGAACAATTTGCCCATCACCTCGGTGCCGCGCGCCTGGATGAAGAACAGCCCGACCAGGATCGACACCGCGATCGGCAGCACCAGTGGCTCGAACCCCGGCTGGACGGTGGTAAGCCCCTCGACCGCCGACAGCACCGAAATCGCCGGGGTGATGAAACTGTCGCCATAGAATAGCGCGGTGGCGAACACCCCGAGCATCACCAGACTGCGCGACCAGCGCTGCGCGCCCGATCGGCGGGTGATGAGCGCCAGCAGCGCCAGGCTGCCCCCCTCGCCCTTGTTGTCGGCGCGCATGATCAGGATGACATATTTCAGCGTGACGATGATCATCATCGTCCAGAAGATCAGGCTGACGACCCCGAACACGTGCACCCCATCGACCGGCAGCGGATGATGGCCGACGAACGATTCCTTGAGCGCATAGAGCGGGCTGGTGCCGATATCGCCGAACACCACGCCGATCGCGCCGATCGTGAGCTTCCACATGCCGTTCTGGCCATGCGCACGCGGCGGTTCGCTATCGTCCGACGCCGGCAGCTCGGCCGACGAAGTCGGGTTGTCGATCACGAACGAAGCGTCCGGGCGGGTAGCGGGCCTTGAACGACCATGCGACCAAATCTCTCGTGTAAGGAAACCGCGCCGTTACCACCCTCGCTGCAGCGCCGCAACGGGGCCGATGGACCCGGTTTCCACCCGCGGGACAAGCGCGAAACGCCGGGCTATAGGCGCGCCATAAGCTTCAAGAGAGGATCGTTCATGCGAGTCGGTGTCCCCAAGGAAATCAAGAACCACGAATATCGAGTCGGGCTGACCCCGCCCTCGGTCGCCGAGCTGGTGGCAGCGGGCCACGAAGTGATCGTCGAGACCCAGGCGGGCAGCGGAATCGACTTCGACGACGCCGATTATGTGGGCGCGGGCGCCCGCATCGTCGGCAC
Source organism: Sphingomonas sp. S1-29 (assembly GCF_026167545.1). Classification (NCBI taxonomy): domain Bacteria; kingdom Pseudomonadati; phylum Pseudomonadota; class Alphaproteobacteria; order Sphingomonadales; family Sphingomonadaceae; genus Sphingomonas; species Sphingomonas sp. S1-29. Next base: position 861,969 of record NZ_CP110678.1, read on the forward strand.
CGCTGCCGAAGTGTTCGCGAGCAGCGACATGATCGTGAAGGTGAAGGAGCCCCAGCCTTCGGAAATCGCGATGCTTGAGCCGCGGCATCTGCTGTTCACCTATCTCCACCTTGCCGCCGACAAGGCGCAGGCCGAGGGGCTGATGGCGTCGGGTGCGACCTGCATCGCCTATGAGACGGTCACGAGCGAATCGCGCTCGCTGCCGCTGCTCAAGCCGATGAGCGAAGTCGCCGGGCGGATGTCGGTGCAGGTCGGCGCGCATTATCTCGAAAAGGAACAGGGCGGACGCGGCGTATTGCTGGGCGGCGTGCCCGGCGTCGCGCCGGCGCGGGTCGCGATCCTGGGCGGCGGCGTGTCGGGCGTCAACGCGGCGCAGATGGCGGTCGGCATGCGCGCCGACGTCACGATCTACGACATCAACAATGACCGCCTGGCCGAGCTCGACATGTTCTTCTCGAGCCAGATCAAGACCGCCTATGCCAGCAAGGCGGCGATCGCCGCGGCGGTGAAGAACGCGCATCTGGTGATCGGCGCGGTGCTGGTGCCCGGCGCCGCCGCGCCCAAGCTGGTGACGCGCGAGATGCTCAAGACGATGAAGCGCGGCTCGGTGCTGGTCGACATCGCGATCGACCAGGGGGGCTGCTTCGAAACCTCGCACGCCACCACGCACGACGACCCGGTGTACGAGGTCGACGGCGTCATCCATTATTGCGTCGCCAACATGCCCGGCGCGGTCGCCCGCACCTCGGCCTTCGCGCTCAACAACGCCACCCTGCCCTATGTGCTGCGCCTCGCGCGGATGGGCGCCGAGGGCGCGATGGCTGCCGACCGGCATCTGGCGAACGGGCTGAACGTGTCGCAGGGCAAGATCCGCCATCGCGCGGTAGCCGAAGCGCTCGACCTATCCTTCCACGAATGGACGGGAACGAATGTGGAACAAGCTCGTTTGGCGCATGATGCCTAAGTAACGAGGAACCCACGATGTCCGATACTGCCAACCCCAAGAGCGAGCCCTTTTCGAACGCCGAGAAGGACCCCGATGACTGGACCACCGGGGACGAGAAAATGACGGGTGCGCAGGCATCGTATCTCAAGACGCTGAGCGAGGAAGCCGGCGAGACGTTTGACGAGACGCTGACCAAGGCCGATGCGTCGAAGCGGATCGACGAACTGCAGGGGCAGACGGGGCGCGGGGTTTAACCGCTTTCCCGCCCCTCCGTGGTCAAGGGAGGGGCGGGGGTGGGTCGAGTGCTCGTGATACGGCGGCGCAGCGCGCGATTGAACCGTATTGCCTGGACGATACCCACCCCAACCCCTCCCTTCCAGGGAGAGGCTTGCTACATCACCGGCGCGCCGCCCATCTCGGCCTGCATCTTCACGCGCATCGCGAGAGACCGATCGAGCATCGCGATCCGTTCGGCGATGGCCGGCCGGTACGCGGAATTCGCCCGCGACACCGCCAGCGCACGCACCCAATAGGCGCGCGCCGAATCGAACTCGCCCGCGCGCATCAGCGCTGTGCCCTGGAAGAACCACGGCGCGGGATGCTGCGGATTGAGCGACCGCGCCTTCCGGAACGCCAGTTGCGCGGCAGGCGACATCGCCCCTCCGTCTTGCTGGTTCAGCGTCACGCCGAGCCAGGTCCAGAGCGGCAGGCTGTTGGGCGCCGATCGCACGCCGCCGAGCATCGCCAGCGCCGCGCCGCGATCATTGCCCATCCGGGTGAGCGCGTCGGTCAGTGTGAAATAGGTATCGGCATATTGGAACCGGCCGAACATCTGTTGGCGGATTTCGATCAGCGACGGATCGATCGGCGCGCCGCGCGCCGCCTGGGCGTCGGGCAAGCTCCCCGCGAGCGTCGGCCGGCCCTGCAGCGCATAGCCCGCCGCCCCCAGCATCATCACCGCGCCCGCCAGCAACAGCAATCGCGGCGCGATCCGTAGCGACCATAGCAACGCGACGATCGCGGCAAGCAGGAAGGCCAGGGTTACGAAACCCATGCGGGCGTCCGTCGCAGCGATCGGCGCCGCAGCACCGTCAGCAGCCGCCGCTCGACCGCGGCAGGATCATCCGCGGCCGATGAGCCGGCGCGCCTGCGCATCGGCGACGTCCGACGCGGGCAGCCCGGTGCGCTCGCTTTCGTCCCACACATCGACCAACCGGCCCGGAATGAGCGTGATCCGCCGCTCGACCTCGGCGCGGTCGCCATGACCGAGATATTCGAGGCCGACGCTGATGATGCCGCCGGCGTTGATGACGTAATCGGGCGCGTACAGGATCCCGCGCGCATGCAGCGTCGCGCCGTCGTCGCGGTGGGCGAGCTGGTTGTTCGCGCCGCCCGCGACCGCCTTGCAGCGAAGCGCGGCGATCGATTCGGGGGTCAGCACCGCGCCAAGCGCATTGGGGCTGACGATATCGGCTTCGATGCCGAGCACCTGGTCAGGATCGGCAACCGCAGCGCCGAGCGCCTCGGCAAGTGCCTGCGCACGGTCACGATTGACGTCGGCCAGCGTCAGCCGCGCGCCGTCGGCGGCCAGCAGCCGGGCGAGCCCGCCACCGACGCTGCCGACGCCCTGGATCGCGACATGGACGCCGCGCATGTCATCGGTGCCCAGCGCGCGCTTCGCCGCCGCCTTGACGCCAAGATACACGCCGGTGCTGGTGAAGGGTCCCGGATCGCCCCCTGCCCCGCCGCTGGCGGTGGCCGGCAGGCCCGAGACGAACTTCGTCTCGCCCGACACGGTAACCATATCGGCTTCGGAAATGCCGACATCCTCGGCGGTGATGTAGCGCCCGCCGAGCGATTCGACCGCGCGACCGAAAGCCTTGAGCATTTCAGGGGTCTTGGTGCGATTGGCATCGGCGAGGATCACGCCCTTGCCGCCGCCCATCGGCAGCCCGGCCATCGCGTTCTTGAAGCTCATCCCGCGCGACAATCGCAGCGCATCGGTAATCGCATCGGCCGACTGGGCATAATGCCAGAAGCGGGTGCCGCCAGCGGCTGGCCCGAGCGCGGTCGAGTGCAAAGCGATCACCGCCTGCAGGCCGGTGGCGCGGTCGGTGAAGAGGTGCACGCCCTCATGATCGTCGAAATCGGGGAAGCCCCAGTCGGTGAGCACGAACGATGGTTCCGGTGTTGGGGAAGGAATGGGGCGACCGACGGGACTTGAACCCGCAACTTCCGGCATCACAAGCCGGTGCTCTAACCAATTGAACTACGACCGCCGCAGAGTGAGCGCACTTAACGAGGGGTTTCGCCAAACGCAAGATTGCTGCGCGGGTTTCTTCGCATTGGCTTGCGTCAGGCGGTGACCGCCGCGCCGCCCCGCGAGATTCGTAGCGCTTCCTCGGGCGTGGTCCGCCCCTCGCGCACCAGCGCGCGCGCGGCCGAGCCGAGATTGGGGGCGGCGACGAAGGCGTGACGCGAAAGGATCGCGGAATCGCCGCCATCGTTGAGCAGCCGGCTGATCGCCGAATCGCACGCGATCGCTTCGAACACCGCGACCTGCCCCGCAAAGCCGCTGCCCTTGCATACGTCGCAGCCGTCGCTAGTGTAGATCACCGAGCCCGGATCGAACCCCAGCAGCGCCGACGCCGCCGCCGATGCCTGGACCGGGCGCCGGCAATCGGCGCAGAGCTGGCGCACCAGGCGTTGGGCAACGACGACCCGCAGCGTCGACGCGAGCAGGAAGCGTTCGACGCGCAGCGCACGCAGCCGCGCGATCGCCCCCACTGCGTCGTCGGCCTCGACCCCCAACAGCAACAGCCGGCGCGTCCGCGCCGCCTCGAACGCCATCTGCGCGGTCTCGCGATCGGGCAAGTCGTCGAGCAGCACGATGTCGGGATCCTGCCGCAGCACCAGCCGCAGCGCAGCGGCGGTGCCGCGCGGATCGGCTGCATCAACGGTTACCCGCCCGACGCCGGCGTCTGCGGCCTCGGCGACGCGCTGGACCGCGAACGATCGCCGCGTACCGACATTCACCCGCGCCAGGATCGCCCGCAACGTCGCGGCGCAGCCCGAACCCGAGGGTCCCGCCACTACGACGACACCGCCCGCAGCATCGAGCAAGGCGCTGTCGATCGTGCGGACCAGCGCAGGCGACATGCCGATCGCGGCCAGCGGGTCTTCGGCGATCGGCGTCCCCATATGCTGCAGCACGACGCGCGCGCCATCGGCGGTGTCGAGCCGATGGGCGAGCCAGTCGCGGCCGGCGGCGGTCAACCGTCCCTCACCCTGCCCCGCGATCAGCCCAGCGCGGTCGAACAGGCAGGCGCGCAAGGCCGTGGCGTCGGAGCCACGCAGCGCCAGGACTTCGTGCAACGCACCGTGCACGCGGATCCGGATCGCCAGCGCCTCGCCGCTGAGATCGACATGCACCGTGCCGCCACGGCGCGCGATGCATTCGGCCAGCATGCGGTCGAGCATTGCGTCCGCCTCGCCGCTACCGGTGGGCGCGGGAATTACCGTCCCGCGGGGAACGACCGGGGACGATTGCCGTTGCCGTACGAGCAAGTGATCGGTCGCCATATGCCCCCCAAGCGCGACCGATCTGGCCGAGCGTTACGGTCCTGCGACCCTGATGTTACCGTTTCGTGTCAGCTACCAAGCGAAGTGGGTGCCGAACCTCCCAACGCTTTTCGCGGCTGCGGCTTTTTGGCAGGATGACGCCATGGCAACGCTCGCATCCGCCCCGTCGGTCAATCTCGGCTCGGGCTATCCGCCCGAACCAGTAATCGATCAAATCCTCGCGCAACCCGGTGTCCAGAAAGTCCCCAGCCCAAAGCTAACGCTGTTCCTCCGCAAGCGCTTTCTCACCCCCGAGGTCTGCGCCGCGTTGTGCGCGCAGATCGATGCGCAGCGCCGCCCCTCGACGGTGTCGGACTTCAACGGCGATTCGGCGTTCCGGACCAGCGAGACCTGTGATCTCGACACCAGCGATCCACTGGTCGCGCAGCTCGAGCGGGCGATCACCGCGTTTTGCGGTCTCGATCGCGCGCATGGCGAGCCGATCCAGGGCCAGCGCTATGCGGTGGGGCAGGAGTTCAAGGCGCACACCGATTATTTCGAACCACAGGGCGCCGACTTCCAGAAACTCTGCTCGGTCGCGGGCAACCGTACCTGGACGGTGATGCTCTACCTGAACGAACCCGAGGCAGGCGGCGCGACGCGGTTCAAGGCGATCGACAAGATGGTCCATCCCGAAACCGGCAAACTGCTCGCGTGGAACAACCTGCGTCCTGACGGCACGCCCAATCCGGCGACGCTGCATCATGGGATGAAGGTGCGCGCGGGGACCAAGTACGTAATCACCAAATGGTATCGCGAGCGCCCCTGGGGCTGGGCGTAAAACGAAATGGGCCGCCGGAGGATATGCCCCGGCGGCCCGCATCGGCGCGATAGCTCGACGGTTACAGCGTGGCGCTGATCCCGACGGTGAAGATGCGGCCGAGATCATAGGTGTTGGTGTCAACGCGGACGTTCTCAGGGAAAATCTGATATTCCTGGTACCGCGTCTTGGTCAGGTTGCGGCCTTCGAACTTCAGATCGATCGATTGCTTGTCGCCGATCGCGATCCCTTGCCGGAACACCACGTCCAGCCGCAGCCCGGGCTCTTCGACGATATCGGGCAAGCGCTGGCCGTCGAAAACCGGGCCACGGTTTGTGACTCGTTCGCTGGCATAGTTGAACAGCACGGTGAACTGGGTGCGGTTCTCCTCGTCCTCGATACCGATTTGCGCATTCACCAGATGGTCCGACTGGCCAACCAGCGGTGCGCCGTCCCGAAACAACAGATTTGCCGCTACCGGTGGCTGGTTGAGGATCGGGTTGGGCACCAGCGCCTCCGAGGCGTTGATGCTCGACTGGGTATATGTGTAGTTCGCGAGCAACAATAGGCGCGCAGTGGCGAAGCTGCTGCCCAGGCTGTCGAGCGGCAGATATTTCTGGAACTCGATCTCGCCGCCATAGAGGTTGGCGGAGGGCGCATTCGAGAAGCCGGTCTGCAGCGCACCGCCACCGGCCGCAATCGATGCAACCGCCTCGATCGGATTGTCGATCCGCTTGTAGAAGCCCGCCGCCGTCAGGCGCTGATCGCGCCCGAAGAACCACTCATACCGAGCTTCGAGATTGTACAGCTCCGAGTCGACCAGCAACGGGTTGCCGATGAACTGCCGGTTCGATTCGAAATCCTGATAGATTTGCGGCGCCAATTCACGGAACTGCGGTCGAGCGATGGTCTTTGACGCATGGACGCGAAGCTGCATGTCTTCAGCGAAGTTCCAGGTGATCGTCGATGCCGGCAGCCAATAGCTGTTCGACAGGTTCGTACCCGTTACGCCGCCGGTCGGCACGACCGATTGGCTGGCGTCTTCATACCGAACGCCGACGGTGGCACGAATGCCGTCGAGCACCTCTGCGTCGACCTGTACATAGCCTGCATTCGTCTCGAGCGACGCATCATATGCTGCGGCCCCCTGCGACGTCGAATTGTTCTGCAGGGTGATGCCGTACAAGTTGATCGTGGCGTCCGACAGGAGATAGTCGGGACGCAATTGCGCAACCTCGATCGGCAGCGATGCGTTGTTCGGCCCGAGATAGCGGAACTCATAGCGGCTCGCAGTACGCTGCGAGTCGGTATACGCATAGCCAGTCGATATACTGAGCGGGCGATCGAGGTTGAGGTCGTAGGTCAGGTCGATCGAACCCGAATAGAGATCCTCGTTCAGGTCGCTGAACGCTACCCTGCCAAAACGGTTCGGTGATCCGCCGAGATCGTTGATATAGTCGTTGATCCCCAGCGCGTCGGTATATTGATACCGGAACGCCCGCTCATAGGGAGATTTACGCTTAGTATTAGCATACGAACCGCGAACCTCGACCTTGAGCGGATCAAAATCGAACTCCCCATTGAACTGGGTGGTGAACAGCTGGCGCTCGAACCAGTTGGTATATTGCTCGATCAGGCCGGGTACGCCGAACGGACTAGGAATGCCCGACGCTTCGTTGTCGCCAGCGCTCAGGATGCCCTGCTTCAGCGTGTCGTGCACATATACGTTGGTCAGGCGAAGGCGGTGTTCGCCGATTTCGGCACCCAGCCCGAACAAGCCGTTCACCAGAATGCGGTTGTCGGTGGTGACCGTGTCGAAGTCGCTCGACAGCCCGCCGTCTGCGCTGTTGGCAACCTGCTGTGTAGCGGCGCGCGTGCGGAAGCTGTTGCTGATGCCGCCACTTGCGATCAACCCGATCCGGGTCGAACCGCTTACGTCCACGAATGTCCCGAAGCTAGCTTCGCCCGACCAGTTCGCGGGGAGCTGTGCCTGCTCCTGCAGCAACGTGGTAGGAGCGTTCGAAAGCGACGACGCCTCGGCGGAAGTGAGGCTGCGCGAATTCAGTCCCGCCTCGCGGATGAACGCAGGAACGTCGCGCTCCCCATCATCATATCCGAAAACATCGGCAGAGCCGCCATCATAAACATAGCCGAGTTCGCTCGACGAAACGGTGTCGAAACCCACCGAACCGCCAACCTGAAGGAATGTCTCGTCGGGCACGGCGCGCGTTGTCAGATTGATCGCGCCGCCGCCGAATTCGCCGGGATAGTTTGCAGAATAGCTTTTCTGCACCAAGGCCGACGCGACGATATTCGTTGGGAAAATGTCGAGAGGCACCACGCGGCGCAGCGGCTCGGGGCTTGGCAAGGGCGAACCGTTGAGCAGCGACGAAGAGTAGCGATCGCCGAGGCCACGAACGAACACGAAACCGTTACCAACTACGCTCAGCCCGGTTACGCGGGTCAATGCGCCCGCAATGTCGCCTTCGCCGGTGCGGGCGATGTCGGCGGTGCTTAGGACCGAAACGACCTGCGGGGTCGCGCGGACGATGTTGGGAATGTTGCGGCCGATCACAACAATGTCTTCCTGAACATCGCCTGCGCCGGGCGCCGAAATTTCGATATCTTCAGTCGGCGCGTCCTGCGGCCCCAAGCTCTCAGGCGGTGTGCCCTGCTGCGTTGCGTCGGGCGTCACGACCGATCCGGTTGGCGGGCTCGTCGATTGAGCCAGCGCTGCAGGAGCGACAAGCTGCGAAGTGGCCAGAAGCAGGCTTCCGAATGCTAGTTGCTTTTTCATTTTCAATATCCGGATCAGGTAAACGACGAGCCGCCGCAAGGAGGCGGGAGTGACGGCCCCTTGCCATCACCCCCGCCCGGTTGGCATCGACAGCCTGTTAGATGCCGGGCACCGTCGTGCACGAGCCGCTGGTCGTACCGAAGTTCGCGCGGTTCGAATTGCAGGTCCAACCCTGATACCAAGTGTCGGTCGAGCCGTTGACCGCACCGATATACGAGGTCTGGACGAAGAACGACGAACCCGATGGGTTCAGCGTCGCAGCGTTGAAGGCCGTAACCCCGGCGGCACCCGTGCCCGGCAGCAGACCGTTCAGCGCCGCTGCGGCGGTTCCGTTGGTAACGTTGTTGGTGCCTGCGGCTACGATAGCTGCCTGCTCGTCGTTGGTGACAGTGACGTTGCTCTGCGTGGTCGTTGCCGACAGTGCCGAGCATGCGAAGTAGACCGAGTTGAAGCGCGGCGGGCCTTCTTCATCCAGGGCTGCATTGGCCGCGCGAATGGTGGACTTGCCGCCATTTGCCTCGGTCCCCGCAACGATGTTCAAGCAGGGCTGGTTGCTGGTGACAATGCCGTTGACGAAGGTGAAGTCGGCACCGCCGCGCAGACGGATCGCTGCGTTCACGCCGGTCGAGCGATGGATGAAGGTGAAGTTGGCGATCCGGCCATTTTGGCGCGGAAGCGCGTCTTCGTTGCCGTTCGAGTCGATCTCCATCATGTAGCTATCGCTCTGGATGTTGTTCGGGCGCTGCGCGGCGATCACGAACTGGATGAAGCCCTTCCAGCCGACATCGGTATCCACGCTGTCATCATCCGAGCCGGTGATAACCAGGTAGCGGGCGTTGTGCCGGCCGCCGAAAATCTCGATGCCATCGTCCGAGCTGTTATGGATCTGGACATATTCGATCCGCGTGCCCGAACCGACGCCGCCGGTGGTGAGGCCCTGCAGTTCATTATCGGGGCTGATCGTCGTGCCCGAATAGCGGATTTGGACGTAGCGCATAACGCCCGAGCTGTCGGTCGGCGTCGATCCACCGTAAATAACGTTGCCGGTGCCTTCGACGTCATCCTCGCAATTCACTGCACCACCCGTGACACCGCCTAGGTTGCAGTTCGATATCGGTGCGCGCCCTGCAAGGACGATACCGCCCCAAAGCTGCTGCGACTCGTCGGTGACATTGCCGGTTAAGTTCGCTTGCGCGGTGAAGATGATTGGGCTGGTTTCGGTGCCTTCGGCGTTGATCGTCGAGCCGCGATTGACCGCAAGATAGTCGGCGTCACCGTTGGTGGTATTGGCATAGATGATCACGCCAGGAGCGATTGTCAGGTTACCAGCCTGGCCGATCGTGCCCGAGCCGCCGCGGTCCACGCCGACATCGACGCGGCCGTTCATCTCATACGCAACGCCAGCAACGCGCGGCAGCGACAAGTTGGTAATCAGCGTCGGCAGACGACAGCTGCGGAAGTTACCGATCACACCGACGCTCTCCGTGCCGGTGGGGCAGCTTGCTGCAGGGCCGGTACCAGACGTCGGGGTTGGCGTCGGTGTCGGCGTGGGCGACGGGGCGGGCGTCGGGGCAGGCACAACGATCACGCCTTCGCCGGGCGATGCGACGCTGGTCGCGCCGTCGCAGGCGGCGAGCGAGGCTGCGGCGCAGCTGGTGAGCAATACGAGGCTGAGGCGTTTGAAATCGGCCATGAAGAATCTCCGTTCCGGTGCTTCCGGTTTGCGAGGGCTGGGCATGGGCGCCCACGATCGACTCGGAAATCCCCCTGTCGACCTCGCGCCCTCGCTAAGGCCCAAGCATGACTACGGGATGGGATTTTGAAGAAAGTTCGGTGGCAGTTTTATTGCTGAACCGTGACGGTTGTTACGCCGCGGTTACAGCGAGCCGCCGATCGACAGGCCAAACACGAAAAACCCCGCGAGGCTCGCGCCCGGCGGGGTTTCGAAAATCTGGTGGGCGCGGCAAGGATTGAACTTGCGACCCCACCCGTGTGAAGGGTGTGCTCTACCACTGAGCTACGCGCCCGCTGCCGAAACGGCGAACCGAACGGCGGGAGCGCGCTCTTAAGCGAGGCGCGCGCCCTTTGTCCAGCCCGTCGATCGACGGCGTATGTCAGTCGATCAGTTGACCGAATCCTTCAGGCCCTTGCCGGCCTTGAACTTGGGCTGGGTCGAGGCCTTAATCGTCATCGGCTCGCCGGTGCGCGGGTTGCGACCGGTCGATGCCTTGCGCTTGCTGACCGAAAAGGTGCCGAAACCGACCAGGCGAACTTCGTCGCCCTTCTTGAGCGCACCCGAGATCGAATCGAACACCGCTTCGACCGCCTTGATCGCGTCGCCCTTGGTAAGCCCCGAATGGTCGGCAACCTGGCCGATCAGTTCCTGTTTGTTCATCCCAAAACCCCTGCTCTAAAAACCGAAACTTGCTCGCTCGCGGATCGAATGTCCGCAATCGGTGCGGCAGTAAGGCCGCTCCAACGCCCTGTGTCAAAGGGATTTGGGCGTTTTTGCGGCCAAACGTCCGAAAAACGGCGGGTTAGTGGTGCACCGACCCCGCCACCGGCGGCACCCCGGGCGGGGGCAAGGCGGCCAGCTCGTCGGCCTCGGTCCAGTCGATCGCGGTGAGCGGTTCGACCAGCGCCAGGCGAAGCACCTCGTCGACATGGCTGACCGGGATGATCTTGAGCCCGTCGCGGATCACCGCGGGGATCTCGACCAGGTCCTTCTCGTTTTCCGCCGGGATCAGCACCGTCGTGATCCCGCCGCGCATCGCCGCAAGCAGCTTTTCCTTCAAGCCGCCAATCGGCAGCACCCGGCCGCGCAGCGTCACCTCGCCGGTCATCGCGATCTCGCGGCGCACCGCAACGCCGGTGAGCGTCGAGACAATCGCGGTGACGATTCCGATACCCGCCGACGGACCGTCCTTGGGCACCGCACCTTCGGGCAGATGGATGTGGATGTCCTTGCGCGCGAACAGGCTGGGCTTGATGCCATAAGACGGCGCGCGTGCCTTGACGAAGCTGAACGCGGTTTCGATCGATTCCTTCATCACATCGCCGAGCTTGCCGGTGATCTTGGCCGCGCCCTTGCCGGGCACCGTCACGCTTTCGATCGTCAGCAATTCGCCGCCGACTTCGGTCCAGGCAAGCCCGGTGACCGCGCCGATCTGATGCTCCTCCTCGCCGATGCCGAAGCGATGCTTGCGCACCCCGGCATATTCGCCGAGATTCTCTGGCGTGATCGTGATGCTGGTCGCCTTGCCCTCGAGGATCTGGCGCAGCGCCTTGCGCGCCAGCCGCGCGATCTCGCGCTCGAGCGTGCGGACGCCCGCCTCACGGGTATAATAGCGGATCAAATCGCGCAGCGCGGCCTGTTCGAGCGTGAACTCGCCCTCCTTCAGGCCATGCGCGTCGATCTGCTTGGCGATCAGATGCCCCTCGGCGATCTCGACCTTTTCATCCTCGGTATAGCCCTCCAGCCGGATGATCTCCATCCGGTCGAGCAGCGCCTGTGGCAGGTTCAGCGAGTTCGCGGTCGTGACGAACATGATGTCCGACAGGTCGACGTCGATTTCGAGATAATGGTCCTGGAACTTGCCGTTCTGTTCAGGGTCGAGCACTTCGAGCAGAGCCGATGCCGGGTCGCCGCGGAAATCCTGGCCGAGCTTGTCGATTTCGTCGAGCAGGAACAGCGGGTTCGACGTGCCGGCCTTGCGCAGGTTGGTCACGATCTTGCCCGGCAGCGAACCGATATAGGTGCGGCGATGGCCGCGGATCTCGGCCTCGTCGCGCACACCGCCCAGCGACTGGCGGATGAACTCGCGCCCGGTCGCCTTGGCGATGCTCTTGCCAAGCGAGGTCTTGCCCACGCCCGGCGGCCCGACGAGGCACAAGATCGGCCCCTTCAGCTTGTTGGTGCGCGCCTGGACCGCGAGATACTCAAGGATGCGGTCCTTGACCTTCTCCAGGCCATAATGATCGGCGTCGAGCACCGCTTCGGCCTCGACCAGGTCCTTCTTGACCTTCGACTTCTTGCCCCAGGGCAGCCCCAACAGCACGTCGAGATAGTTGCGGACCACCGTCGATTCAGCCGACATCGGAGCCATCGTCTTGAGCTTCTTCAGCTCGGCGGTGGCCTTGGTCCGCGCTTCCTTCGACAGCTTGAGCGTCGCGATCTTCTGCGTCAGCTCGGCGATTTCGTCGCCATCGCCTTCCTCGCCTTCATTGCCCAGCTCGCGCTGAATCGCCTTCAACTGTTCGTTGAGATAATATTCGCGCTGGGTCTTCTCCATCTGGCGCTTCACGCGGCTGCGGATCTTCTTTTCGACCTGCAACACGCCAAGCTCACCCTCCATGAAGGCGAACACCATCTCGAGCCGCTTGCGCGGGTCGATCTCGACCAGCAGCGACTGCTTGTCGGCGACCTTGACCGCAATATTCCCCGCGATCGCATCGGCGAGGCGCGAGGCATCGTCGAGCTCGCCCAGCTGCACCGCGGTTTCGGCGGGCAGCTTGCGGTTGAGCTTGGCGTAATTCTCGAACTGGTCGACCACCGATCGCATCAGCGCCTGCACCTCGGTACCCTCGACCGCCGCTTCCTCGACCGGCGAGACCGTCGCGGTGAGATAGCCGTCCTTGGCCTCGAGCTGGTCGAGATTGGCGCGCGCCTTGCCCGACACCAGTACGCGGACGGTGCCGTCGGGCAGCTTGAGCAATTGCAGCACTTCGGCGGAGACGCCGGTGTCGTAGAGATCGTCGCGACCAGGATCGTCCTGCGCGGGGTCGAGCTGGGCGACCAGGAAAATCTCCTTGTCGTCGGCCATCGCGGCCTCGAGCGCGGCGACCGACTTGTCGCGACCGACGAACAGGGGCACGATCATGTGCGGGAACACGACGATGTCGCGTAGCGGCAATACGGGATAGCTGGACTTCATGAACACTCCGATGGCGTCCGACAAACGACGCCTTTGCAACCTATATGGGGGCGCAATGCAAGGCATCAATCGTGCGGCGCTGCTTGGCGCCGCCGCGCTGCTCGCCTCCGCCGCCGCCGATCCGGGCAAGCCGCCGCTCACCGCGCAAACCGCGACGACGGGTGGGCCGCTCGACCCCGACCAACAAAAGCTGATCTTCGACACCGCCGACCTGGCGTTCGAAATCTTTCCCGAGCGTGAAGCGATCGCGGGGGTGGCGACGCTTGGCTTCACCGCCAAGGCGCCGGTCCGCCGGTTGGTGATCGATCTCGACCGTAATCTGCCGGTGAGCGCGGTGGCGATCGACGGGGTCGCGCTGCCGCGCAGCGCGTGGCGCAACCCGCAAGGCCGCATGACGATCGACCTGCCGCGCCAGGTTGCGGCGGGCGGCAAGGTCAGCGCGCGGATCAGCTATGCCGGCACCCCGCATGTCGCGGTGCGCGCGCCGTGGGATGGCGGCTTCGTCTGGGCCAAGACGCCGTCGGGCAAGCCCTGGGTCGCCACGGCGATCCAGGGCGAGGGCTGCGACCTGTTCTGGCCGTGCATCGATTACCCGACCTACGAGCCCAAGCGCGTCGACCTGCACATCACCGTTCCCGCAGGGCTCGGCGCGCCGTCGAACGGGGTGTTGACCGGCATCGATACGCTGGCCGACGGACGGCGCCGGTGGAACTGGCGGGTCGCCAATCCGACGATCCACTCGGTCGCGCTCAATGTCGGGCCGTATCGCGAACTCAAGGCGGTCCATACCAGCCGTTTCGGCAACCAGATCCCGATGCATTTCTGGTATCTCGAAGGCAATGAGGCCAAGGCGCGCGGGCTGTTCGCCGAATTCGCGCCGACGCTCGATTTCTATGAGGCGATGGTCGGCCCCTACCCCTTCGCCGCCGAGAAGATGGGGGTGGTCGAGACCCCGCACCTCGGCATGGAGCACCAGACGATCAACGCCTATGGCAACGCCTATAAGCAGGCGCCCGAGGGCTTCGACTGGCTGTTGCACCACGAGTTCGGCCATGAATGGTTCGCCAACCAGATGACGGTGGCGAACTGGGACGATTTCTGGCTGCACGAGGCCTATACCCAATATATGCAGCCGCTCTATGGCCGTGCCCGCGAGGGCGAAGGGCGCTATCTGGCGATGATGCGCGCCGGGCGGGCGCGGTTCGAGAATCTTCATCCGATCGTTTCGGGCACGCCTCGCGCGGCGAACCTCGTGAGCGACGAAGCGACCGGGCCTGGCAGCGACATTTATTTCAAGGGCGCGTGGATGCTCCACACGCTGCGCGGGCTGATCGGCGATGCGAAGTTCGGCGAAATCATGCGCCGCGTCGTCTATGGCCGCTCCGATCCAGCGCCGGGCAACTTCACCTCACGCTTCGCGACGACCGCCGAATATCGCGCGATCGTGAACGATGTGGCCGGGCGCGACCTCGGCTGGTTCTTTGACGTGTATCTGGGGCAGGCAGCGCTTCCCGAACTGGCCGAAACGCGGACGCCGGGGCGGCTGGCGCTGGCGTGGAAAGTGCCGGGGGGTGGCGACTTTCCCTTGCCGGTCGAGGTGTGGGTCGCAGGACGGGTGCAGACGCTGGCGATGGCGAACGGGCGCGGTTCGGTTGCCGTACCGGCGGGGGCGCTGGTTATCGTCGATCCGCAGTCGCGCGTGTTGCGCAAGCTACCGGGCGACGGCGGCAGCTGACGCCACCGCCCGGCTCGGATTACGGCACCACCGTCGTGAACAAATAGGTCGCGAAGATCAGCAGGTGGACCACCCCCTGCAACACCGTCGTCCGCCCGTTGCCGAGCGACAGTACCGCGACCAGCAGCGACAGCCCGAGCAGCACGATCGCCTTCGAATCAATGCCGAGCGCGATGTCGAGCCCGAGCACCAGCGACACGATCGCCACGGTCGGGATCGTCAGCCCGATCGTCGCCAGCGCCGAGCCGAGCGCGAGGTTGAGGCTGGTCTGCAGCCGGTTACGCCGCGCCGCTTTCACCGCGGCGAGGCTCTCGGGCGCAAGCACCAGCGCGGCGATCGCCACGCCGACCGTTGCCAGCGGCAGTCCTGCGCCGAGCACGCCGCGCTCGAGCGTCGGCGCCAGATCCTTCGCCAGCAGCACCACCGATACCAATGCCACCAGCAGGACCCCGAAGGCGGTCCAGGCCTGTCGGGTGGTGGGTGGCGCTGCATGCGCCTCGTCGCCCAGATCGCCGTCGGCCGCGGGCAGGAAATAATCGCGGTGGCGAACGGTCTGCACCAGCACGAACGTCGCGTAGAGGATCAGCGAGATCGTCGCGGTGAACATCAATTGCGCGGGGCTGAAATAGGGCCCGGCGCGCGCGAGCGTGTAGTTGGGCAACACCAGGCTGAGCACCGCCATCGCCGCCAGCACGCAGAGCGACGCACTGACGCCCTTCAGCACGAAGACCTGTTCATGATGCCGCACCGCGCCCACCAGCAGGCAGATGCCGACGATTCCGTTGAGGATGATCATGATCGCCGCGAACACCGTGTCGCGCGCCAAGGTCGGGGCATCGTCGCCGCCGGTGAGCATTAGCGAGACGATCAGCGACACCTCGATCACCGTCACCGATACCGCCAGCACCAAGGTCCCGAACGGTTCGCCGACCTTGTGCGCGACCACTTCGGCCTGATGCACCGCCGCGAGCACGCATCCGATCAGGATCGCTACCGCCATCGCGATTCCCGCACCTCCGATCTTGGCAAGCGACAGGCCAATCGCGATCAGCCCCAACGCCGGCAGCGCCAGCGACCATAAGGGCAGCATCGGATGATCGGGCAGGTCTGGGGCAGCAATCGGGGCAGCGGGCATGCGGTCTCCTGTCAATTCGGTCGCTCGACGAATGAGCGGGCGCAGCCGGGGTTCCGAGGATCATAGCCAGGCATCGGTGCGTTACGCGCCGATAGGAGATATTGCAGATGACGATCTGGACCAACCGTGCCGCCGAAATGGCGGCCACCTTCATGATCGGCGACGGGCTGTTGGGGCTCGTGCAGCCCGAACGGCACGTCGGTTTGTGGGAGCGTGAGGCGCTGGGTGCCGAGAAGCTGGTCGCCCCCTTCCGCGGGCGCCCGGGCCGACGGCAGGCCTATGCGGTGGTACAGATCGCCGCCGGGCTGGTCCTGGCAAGCCGCCAGCGCGGACGGGGTTAAGATTAGCGAAACTTGCCCCGCTTATCATCTATCCCCATGATATATTGGTTGATTACCGCCGCCATCGTGCTGAACGGCTGGACGATGATGCGGTTCTGGCAGGACAAGCAGCGCGCGATCGAGGGCCTCCGGCGCATCCCCGAAAACGACCTGCTCGGCCTAGCGCTGATCGGCGGGTCACCGGGCGCGCTGCTGGCGCGGCAGCTGTTCCGGCACAAGACGCGCAAACAGCCTTTCTCGACCTATTTGCTGCTGATCGTGATGATCCAGGTCGGGATCGGCCTGTTGCTACCGCAATAAAAAGGGGCCCCGGTTTCCCGAGGCCCCTTCGCTAGCAGCATCGCCGATCGATCAGGCGGCGCCGCTGCCCGCTTTTTCCTTCTTGGCGTACACGCGCACCGGTTCCTTGCGGCCCTCGATCACGTCCTTGTCGACCACGACCTCGTCGACCCCGTCCATGCTCGGCAAGTCGAACATCGTGTCGAGCAGAATGCCCTCGAGGATCGAGCGCAGCCCGCGCGCACCCGTCTTGCGTTCGATCGCCTTCTTCGAGATCGAGACCAAAGCCTCGTCGTTGAAGCCGAGCTTCACGCCCTCCATGTCGAACAGCTTCTGATATTGCTTCACCAGCGCGTTCTTCGGCTCGGTGAGGATCTTCATCAGTGCCGACACGTCGAGATCCTCGAGCGTCGCGATCACCGGCAGACGACCGACGAATTCGGGGATCAGGCCGAACTTCAGCAGATCCTCGGGCTCGACCTGCTTCAGAGTCTCGCCGGTGCGGCGTTCCTCGGGTGCGGCGACATAGGCACCGAAGCCGATCGACTTGCCCTGCAGGCGGTCGCCGATGATCTTTTCGAGGCCGCTGAACGCGCCGCCGCAGATGAACAGGATGTTGGTCGTATCCACCTGCAGGAATTCCTGCTGCGGATGCTTGCGCCCGCCCTGCGGCGGTACCGAGGCGGTCGTTCCCTCCATCAGCTTGAGCAACGCCTGCTGCACGCCTTCGCCGCTCACGTCGCGCGTGATCGAAGGATTCTCGGCCTTGCGGCTGATCTTGTCGATCTCGTCGATATAGACGATCCCGCGCTGCGCGCGCTCGACGTTATAGTCGGAAGCCTGAAGCAGCTTGAGGATGATGTTCTCGACATCCTCGCCGACATAGCCCGCTTCGGTCAGCGTAGTCGCATCGGCCATCGTGAAGGGCACGTCGAGGATTCGCGCCAGCGTCTGCGCGAGCAGAGTCTTGCCGCAGCCGGTCGGGCCGACGAGCAGGATGTTGGACTTGCTCAGCTCGACATCGGCACCCTTGGCGCCGTGGTTGAGCCGCTTGTAATGATTGTGCACCGCCACCGACAGCACGCGCTTGGCGCGCTTCTGGCCGATGACGTAATCGTCGAGCACGTCGCAGATTTCCTGCGGCGCGGGGACGCCGCCGTCTTTCTTGCTCACCAGCGCGGATTTGGTTTCCTCGCGGATGATGTCGTTACACAGTTCGACGCATTCATCGCAGATGAACACCGTCGGCCCGGCGATGAGCTTGCGCACCTCGTGCTGCGACTTGCCGCAGAAGGAGCAATAGAGGGTGCTCTTCGAGTCGCCACCGCTCAGCTTCGTCATTCGATTTCATCCTTGGCGCCGCTCGGGCGCTTTAATCCACCCGCCATCCTACACGGCAGGGTATCAGGGGCAACGCACAAATTGGGGGCTGCCCCCGCCCCCTGCAATGCAGGCCCGCCGAAACGGACCTGCATCCTAGGCCTTACATCGTCGGCGTGGTGCCCGTCGACGGATCCTCGGGCACGCCCGGACGCTTGTCGTACACTTCATCGACCAGGCCGAAGGTCTTGGCTTCGTCGGCCTCGAGGAAGGTGTCGCGGTCCATCGCCTTTTCGATCTCCTCGATCGGCTTGCCGGTATATTTGGCGTACAGCTCGTTCATCCGGCGACGGATACGAAGGATTTCGCGCGCCTGGATCTCGATGTCGCTCGCCATGCCCTGCGCGCCGCCCGAAGGCTGATGCACCATGATCCGCGCGTTGGTAAGCGCGACGCGCATCCCCGGCTCACCCGATGCCAGCAGGAAGCTGCCCATCGACGCCGCCTGCCCCATACAGACGGTGCCGACGCGCGGGCGGATATACTGCATCGTGTCGTGAATCGCCATGCCGGCGGTCACGACGCCGCCGGGCGAGTTGATGTACATCCAGATGTCCTTCTTCGGGTTCTCGGACTCGAGGAAGAGCAGCTGCGCGGTGATGAGCGAGGCCATGCCGTCCTCGACCCCACCAGTGACGAAAACGATGCGCTCGCGCAGAAGCCGCGAGAAAATGTCGAAGCTGCGCTCGCCACGGCTCGACTGTTCGATGACGATAGGAACGAGTGCGCTCATAGGGTCGTGCATGGAAATCCCGCTCAGAAGTTGAAACGCCAACATCGGCGCTAGTGAAGTGCCGCGCAAGGGGGCGCGGCGGGGTTCGGCGAACGTTGCCGCAGCGCTGGGGCTAGCGGTCGCCGCCGCGCGATGGTGCCGGATGCGCCAGATAGGCCAGCCGCCGCACCTCGCGCCGCCCGCGCACCACGGTATCGAGGATCAATCCTGCGAAAAGGTTGAGGAAGGCGAGGATCATCAGCCCGGTCGCGAGAATCGCGGTGGGAAAACGCGGCACCAACCCAGTGTCGATATAGGTCGCGACCAGCGGGATCGACAGGATCAGCGCGAGCAGCGAGATGGCAGCGGCGATCAGCCCGAAGAACAGCATCGGCCGTTCGATCCGGTACAAGGTCGCGATGGTCGTCGCGATTCGAAAGCCGTCGCCATAGGTGTTGAGCTTCGATTCGGAGCCTTCGGGCCGCGCGAAATACGGCGTCTCAACCTCAGCGACGGGCATTTTCAGCTCGAGCGCGTGGACGCTGATCTCGGTCTCGATCTCGAACCCCGCCGACAGCGCAGGGAAGCTCTTGACGAAGCGGCGCGAAAACACGCGATAGCCCGACAATATGTCGCTGAAGCTACGGCCGAACAGCCGCGCGAGCATGCCGGTCAGCGCCTTGTTGCCGAACTGATGGCCGCGGCGATACGCCTCGGTCGCCTCGTGCACCCGGCTGCCGACAACCATGTCGAGCTGTTCGTCGAGCAGCCGCGCGACCATCGCCGGCGCCGAGGCGGCGTCATAGGTCGCGTCGCCATCGGCCATCACATAGATATCGGCGTCGACATCGGCGAACATCCGCCGGACCACCGCGCCCTTGCCCTGCACGCGTTCGGTGCGGACGATCGCGCCGGCAAAGGCGGCGACCTCGGCGGTGCGGTCGCGGCTGTTGTTGTCGTACACATAGACGCGCGCGCCGGGCAGCGCGGCGCGGAACGCCACCACCGTCTGCGCGATCGCGGCTTCCTCGTTATAGCAAGGCAGGATCACCGCGATGCGTGGTTCGGTCACATTGCCCCCAAAGCTTCCCCCGACGGCGGGAGAAGGATAGCGTCGCTAGGTCGCGGGCGACCCCAGCCACCCCATCCAGCTACGCCTGGGGCCGCGTGAAGACCGCGGACCCAGGCTACGCAACCCTCTCCCACCCGCGGGAGAGGGACAGATTACTCGGCGTCGGTCTTCTTCTTGCGCGCAGGAGCCTTCTTCTTGGGAGCCTCGGCAGCCTCGTCCGACACTTCGGCGGCGGCTTCGACCGGCTCTGCCGCCTTCTTGGTCGCTGCCTTCTTCTTGGGAGCAGCGGCTTCGGCAGGCGCGTCGGCTTCCGCAGGCGCTACGTCCTTGTCGGTCGCCGGCTTGGCAGCCGCCTTCTTGGCCTTCGCCTTTGGCTTGGCCGGCGCCTCGTCATGGTCGTGGCCGCAATCGGGGCCATGGACATGCGGCACCACGCCATCTTCGCTCTCGATCGCGGCTTCGAGTTCCTCGCGCGACACTTCGCGCTCGGTCACTTCGGCCTTGTCGAACAGGAAGTCGACGACCTTGTCCTCGTACAGCGGCGCGCGCAGCTGGGCAGCCGCCATCGGCTCCTGCTGGATATATTGCATGAAGCGCTCGCGGTCTTCCTGGCGATATTGCTGCGCGGCCTGTGCGACCAGCCGGTTCATTTCGGCCTGCGTCACTTCGATGCCATTGGCCTGGCCGATCTCCGACAGAAGCAGCCCCAGCCGCACGCGGCGCTCGGCGATCTTGCGGTAATCGTCGCGCTCGCTCTCGAGCTCGGCCATCGCCGCCGCGGGATCTTCCTCATGGCCGGCTTCATGCTCGAGCTGCTGCCAGATCTGGTTGAACTCGGCCTCGACCATCGACGGCGGCACCGGGAAATCATGACCCTCGGCGAGCTGGTCGAGCAGCTTGCGCTTCATGTGGGTGCGCGTGAGCTGGCCGGTCTCGTTCTCGAGCTGGCCCTTCATCAGCCCCTGCAGCTGCTCGAGGCTCTCGAGCCCGAGCGACTTGGCGAAATCGTCGTCGATCGCCATTTCACCCGAAACCTGAACCTTCTTGACCGTCAGGTCAAAGGTCGCGAGCTTGCCCGCCAGCGTGTCGACGCCGTAATCCTCGGGGAAGGTCACCTCGATCTGCTTTTCGTCGCCGACCTTCACGCCGACGAGTTGATCCTCGAACCCTGGGATCAAGCGGCCGGTGCCGATCTCGACCGACATGTCCTCGCCAGTGCCGCCGTCAAAGGCGACGCCGTCGACCTTGCCCAGGAAATCCATCACGACCAGGTCGCCGGTGGCGGCTGCATGCCCCTCGGGCGCGTCGTCGAACTTCTTCTGCTGCGATGCCAGCTGGTTGATCTGCTCGGCAACCCGCTCCTCGGGCACCGGCACGATCAGCCGCTCGAGCTTGAGCCCCTCGATCGACGGCGCGGGCACGTCAGGGAGCACTTCCAGCTCGACCTTGACCGCTGCGTCCTTGCCCGGCGCATAATCGTCGAGCGACACTGCAGGCGCCATTGCCGGACGCAGCTTTTGCTCGGCGATGAGCTGCTGGATGCCTTCCTGGATCGAGTTGTTCAGCGCGTCCTGCGCGATCGACTCGCCGTGCATCTTGCGCACCAGATTGGCGGGCACCTTGCCGGGGCGGAAGCCGGGCATGCGGACCTGCGGCGCGACACGCTTCACCTCGGCATCGACCTTGGAATCGATATCCTTGGCGGTGATGGTGAGCGTGTAGGCGCGCTTGAGGCCCTCGTTCAACGTCTCGACAGTCTGCATGTGCGGGGTCGCGCTTTCGTTTCTCGTGAATCCATATGTGGCTGCATCGCCCCTGCATGGGGCGAGACTGGTGCGGGCGAAGGGACTCGAACCCCCACATCTTGCGATACTTGGACCTAAACCAAGCGCGTCTACCAGTTCCGCCACGCCCGCCTGAGAGGACACCGCCGATCAGCCGGCGTCTATAGCAGCCGTGCGAGACAGGGCAAGACACAAGGCAACCGCTATCGATGCAGTTCGTTATGCCCCTGAAGGAGAGTGTCGATGCCCGTAGAACCCCCGATGCCCGAACAACCGATGCCCGGCGAACCCGGCCAGCCCACCGCACCGCCGCCCGAAGCACCGCCGCACCCCGGCGAACAGCCGAGCCAGCCCGGCATCCCCGCCAGCCCGCCACCCGAATTCAACCCGCCCGGCCCCGATATCGACGTCCCCTCACCGCAGCCCGGCGGCGATCCAGGCGTTGCCCCCGGCCAGCCGGTAATGTGATTCCACAAGGAGAAGCCCGATGAGCGATCGCGACCCGCATCCAGACAGCATGCCGCAAGACAATACCGACCGCCGTTCGGATATCGAACGCGCGGTTTCGGGACGCAACGACGATGTCGAGAATGTAGAGGGCGGCACCGGCGGCGGCACGTCGCCGACCGTACCGACGGTCTCGCCCGACAGCGCGGGCGGTTCGGGCGGCGTCGTCCGCAACCAGGACGCCGACGCGCAGTAAGCGCGCAAGCGGGGCGCACCGATCTGCGGTGCGCCCCGTTCGCCGGCCTTAGCCGAGCACCTTCTTGAGCAGTTCGTTGACCACGCCAGGGTTGGCCTTGCCCGCCATCGCCTTCATCGTCTGGCCGACGAAGAAGCCGAACAGCTTGTCCTTGCCGCCGCGATAATCGGCGACCTTGTCGGGGTTGGCGGCGATGACCTTCGCTATCTCGGCTTCGATCGCGCCGGTATCGCTCGTCTGCTTGAGCCCGCGTTCCTCGACAATCGCGCCCGCGCCCTGCCCGGTTTCGAGCATGATCTCGAACACCTGCTTACCCAGCGTATTCGAGATCGTGCCGTCGGCGATCAGCGCCAGCAATTCAGCGCCCTGGGCAGGGCTGACCGGGCTGTCGGCAATGTCGCGGCCCAGCCGGTTGAGCGCGCCGAACAGGTCTGAAATCAACCAGTTCGCCGCCGCCTTTGCCGTCACCTGCGAAGCGCATTCGGCAAGCAGCGCCTCGAACCAGCGCGTAGTCTCGACCTCGGCGGTGAGCACCGCGGCGTTGTACGCCGACAGCCCCAGCTCGGTTTCGTAGCGTCGGCGCTTGGGATCGGGCAGCTCGGGCAGGCTTGCGCGACATTCGGCGAGGAAGGCGTCGTCGAGCACCAGCGGCAGCAGATCGGGATCGGGGAAGTAACGATAATCATGCGCGTCTTCCTTCGACCGCATCGACCGCGTCTCGCCGCGATCGGGATCGTAGAGCCGCGTTTCCTGCACGATCTTGCCGCCGGCTTCGAGCACGTCGACCTGGCGGCGCGCCTCATGCTCGATCACCGCCATCACGAATCGCACCGAATTGACGTTCTTGGTCTCGGTCCGCGTGCCGAATTCCTCGCCGGGCTTGCGCACGCTGACATTGACGTCGGCGCGCATCGAGCCTTCCTCCATATTGCCGTCGCACGACCCGACATAGCGCAGGATCGATCGCAGCTTGCGGACATAGGCCCCCGCTTCGGCGGGCGAGCGCATGTCGGGTTTCGACACGATCTCCATCAGCGCGACGCCCGATCGGTTGAGATCGACATAGCTTCGCGTGGGATGCTGATCGTGCATCAGCTTGCCCGCGTCCTGCTCGACATGGATCCGCTCGACGCCAATCGCCTTGACCGGCGATTCGGGGTCCTTCTCGTCTAGCTGGACGGTGATGGTCCCCTCACCCACCAGCGGGTGGTAGAGCTGGCTGATCTGATAGCCCTGCGGCAGATCGGCGTAGAAATAATTCTTGCGATCGAAGCGCGACCATTTGTTGATCGCCGCATCGATCGCCATGCCGGTGCGCACCGCCTGGCGGATGCATTCGCGGTTCGGCGTCGGCAGCATGCCGGGCATCGCCGCATCGACCAGGCTGACCTGGGTGTTGGGCTCGGACCCAAACGCGGTCGACGCGCCCGAGAACAGCTTGGCGTGCGAGGTGACCTGCGCATGGACTTCGAGGCCGATGACGACCTCCCAGTCGCCGGTGGCGCCCTGGATACGATAGCTGCTCATCTTACCACCATGCCTCGGCGCGGGCGGTGAAGCCGGCGCGTTCTTCCAATGCCAGGCCGGCATTCAGCACGCTCTGTTCGTCGAGCGGGCGGCCGATCACCTGCAACCCAAGCGGAAGACCGCCGGCGTCGAGCCCACCGGGCACCGACATTGCGGGCAGGCCCGCCAGCGACGACGGCACCGTGAACACGTCGTTCAAGTACATCGCCAGCGGATCGGCCATCTTCTCACCCAGCGCGAACGCCGCCGACGGCGCGGTCGGGGTCAGCAGCAGGTCGCAATGGTCCCAGGCCTCGGCGAAATCGCGCGCGATCAGCGTGCGGACCTTCTGCGCCTGGGTGTAATAGGCGTCGTAATAGCCCGCCGACAGCACATAGGTGCCGATCATGATCCGGCGCTTCACCTCGGGACCGAAGCCCGCCGATCGAGTCGCGGCGTACATGTCCTGCAGGTTCGCACCCTCGGGCAGCTCGCGCTGGCCGTACCGAACGCCATCATAGCGCGCGAGGTTCGACGACGCTTCGGCCGGGGCGATAATGTAATAGGCCGGTAGTGCGTAGCGGGTGTGCGGCAGCGAGACCTCGACGATCTCGGCCCCGGCGTCGCGGAGCCAATCGATCCCCTGCTGCCACAATGCCTCGATCTCGGCGGGCATGCCCTCGACCCGATATTCCTTGGGAATACCGACGCGCTTGCCCTTGAGGTCGCTCGACAAACCAGCTTCCCACTGCGGTACCGCCAGATCGAGCGAGGTCGAATCCTTGGGGTCGAACCCGCTCATCGCCTCGAGCATGATCGCGCAGTCACGCACGTCGCGCGCCATCGGCCCCGCCTGGTCGAGCGATGAGGCGAAGGCGACCACGCCCCAGCGCGAGCAGCGGCCATACGTCGGCTTGATGCCCGAGATACCGACGAACGCCGCGGGCTGGCGGATTGAGCCGCCGGTGTCGGTGCCGGTCGCCGCGGGGCACAGCCGCGCCGCGATTGCCGAGGCGCTGCCGCCCGACGATCCGCCGGGGGCCATTGCGGCGTTGCCGCCGTCGCTCCGCCGCCACGGGCTGATGACATTGCCGAAATAGCTCGTCTCGTTCGACGACCCCATCGCGAACTGGTCGAGGTTGAGCTTGCCGAGCATCCCTGCCCCGGCTTCCCACAATTTCCCCGACACCGTCGATTCATAGGGCGGCACGAAGCCTTCGAGGATGTGGCTCGCTGCGGTGGTCTGCACGCCCTTGGTGCAGAACAGATCCTTCATGCCGATCGGCACGCCCGCCAGCGGCTTGGCCGCGTCGCCTGCCGCGCGCGCGGCATCGGCGGCGTCGGCGGCGGCCAGCGCATGATCGGGGGTGTCGACGATGAAGGCGTTGAGCGCCTTCGCGCCGGCAACCGCCGCGTTGAATCCTTCGGCCACTTCGCGCGCCGAGAAATCGCCTGCGCGAAAGCCGTCGCGGATACCGGCGACGGTGAGGTCGGTAAGCTTGGTCATTCGATCACCTTGGGCACCGCGAAAAAGCCATGTTCGGCCTGCGGCGCGTTGGCCAGCACCAGGTCGCGCTGGTCGGGCTCGGTCACCACGTCTTCGCGCAAACGAAGCGTGTTGGGGATGACCGCGGTCATCGGCTCGATGCCGGTGCAGTCGACCTCGCCCAATTGCTCGATCCAGCCAAGGATGTTGTTGAGTTCGGGCGCCATTGCCTGCGCCTCGTCATCGGTGATCGCGATCCTGGCGAGGCTCGCGATGCGTTTCACGGTTGCGGTGTCTACGGACATTCGTCGCGGCTAGCATCGTGCCTTGCCCGCTTCAAGCGTTCACCCCCCAAAGCTGCGGTTGCGCCGCGCGCAACGCTGTCGCACGGGGTGTGCGCGGGTCCGCTGGTTCGCGGGCAGGAAGGATTTGGATAGTGGCGCGGAAATTTCTGTACGTGGTGGCGGTGCTCATCATCCTCGCGATCGCAGCGGCCTTTGCCTATCGCCTGTACGGCATCGAGCTGTTGCGCAGGACGATGGTGCCGAGCGCGCCGTTCGAAGCGCTGCCCGAGCCCGAGCCCAATGCCTATGCCAAGCCCACCATGTGGATCGCGCGGCCCGACCGCGCGGGGAACCCTGCGCTTTGGGTGCCGCAGGGGCTGAACGTCGGCGCCAATCCGCCCGCGGCGGTGTTCTTCATTCACCCCACCTCGTATCTCGATCGTGGTCACTGGAACGCGCCGCTCGACAATGCCGACGCCAATGGCCGCGCCGAGATTTTCCTGCGCGGCCAGGCGAGCGCGTTCAACGAGGTCGGCGCGATCTGGGCGCCGCGCTATCGGCAAGCGACCTTCGGCGCGTTCCTGACCAGCGAGGACAGCGCGCGCCAGGCGTTGGCGCTGGCCTATCGCGACGTTCTGGCGGCGTTCGACCAGTTCGCAAAGGAAGTCGGCCCCGATCGACCCATCATTCTTGCCGGGCACAGCCAGGGCGCGCTGCACCTCACGCATTTGCTCAAGGACCGGATCGCGGGCCAGCCGATCGCCGACCGGATCGTCGCTGCCTATGTCGTCGGCTGGCCGGTATCGAAGCCCGCTGACCTGCCCGCGCTCGGGCTGCCCGAATGCGCGACGGCGCAGCAGACCGGCTGCATCCTGTCGTGGCAGAGCTTTGCCGAGCCCGCCGATCCCTCGCTGATCTT
The DNA here is from genome assembly GCF_026167545.1 of Sphingomonas sp. S1-29. Classification (NCBI taxonomy): domain Bacteria; kingdom Pseudomonadati; phylum Pseudomonadota; class Alphaproteobacteria; order Sphingomonadales; family Sphingomonadaceae; genus Sphingomonas; species Sphingomonas sp. S1-29. The sequence goes on from NZ_CP110678.1 coordinate 888,363, forward strand.
CGACACCTTCGACCAAACCACCGGCTTCAACGGCCAGCCGCGCGCGGGAACGCCAGTGGTGTGCACCAACCCGATCACCGGCAATGCCGGCGATTCGGCCGAGGCCTCGGCCAATCTGGGCGCATTGTTCCCGTCGGAAGACCTGACCGAGGCGACGCTCGAGCCCGGGCGCATCCCGGGGCGCTGCGAGGGGCGCGGTATCCTGATGATCGGTACCCCGCCCGACCTCGGCAACTACGTGCTGCCGGGCAACAACTACCACGTGTTCGACTACAGCCTGTTCTGGGGCAATATCCGCCAGGATGCGGCGCGGCGGATGGCGGCGTTCGCGCGATGATCACCACCGACAAGGCGGTGTTCGCCGCGGCGCTCCCTGCTGGCGGGCGGCTGATCGGGCTCGACGTCGGCACCAAGACGATCGGCACCGCCTTCTGCGACGCCGGCTGGAGCTTCGCAAGCCCCGCCACGCTGATCCGCCGCACCAAGTTCCAGAAGGACAAGGCCGAGATCGCCAGCGTCATCGGCAAGCAGGTGGTGCGCGGAATCGTCATCGGGCTGCCGCTGAGCCTAGACGGCAGCGACACCCCGCGCACCCAATCGACCCGCGCGTTCGCGCGGAATGTCGAGGATCTCGCATTGCCGATATTGCTGTGGGACGAGCGCTGGTCGACCGTCGCGGTCGAGCGAACGTTGATCGAACAGGACGCAAGTCGCGCAAAACGCGCTGAATTGATCGACAACATGGCCGCCGCCTGGATCCTGCAAGGCGCGATCGACGCGCTCGCGCATGGCTGAATAAGGGTACGAAAGACCTTCTTGGGCAGTTTACTTCGCACTAACTAGTCGCGGTTACACCGAGCGCGTGTTCCAACGTGCGCGTTTTTCATCCTCTTCGATGCTGATCGGCCAAGCCTTGGTCGCGATCGTTGGCATGGGCGTGCTCGCAGGGCTGCCGCCGCAGCGCGGGCGTATCCTGATGGTCCCGCTCGACGGCACCTCGGCCGGCGCAATGGCGGCATTGGCACGATCGGCGGGCGGATCGCTGGTAGCGACCGGCGGCTGGCCGGGGTCGCTGATCGTCGAATCGCCGCTGACGGCGCTGCGCGGGCAGACGCAGGGGCGCGCGATCCTATTGCTGCGTGCGCCCGGGGCGGGCTGTGGCAGCGAAGCGGTGGAGAAGGCATGAACCAGCTCGACGCATTTCGTCGCCGCGGCTTCGACCTGCTGGTCATCGCCGCCTGGGTCAGCGTAGCGGCGATCGGCGCGATGGGAATGGTCCTTCGCGCGCCTGGATTTGGGATCGTGCTGTCGATCGGGATCGCAGCCACGCTTCCCCCCACGATCGCGCTGCTTCGCGGTCGCCGCGACCCCAATGCGCGGCTGATGCTGGGCGTGCTCGCCGCGTTGCTCCCCGCGCTAGGCGTCTATCTATATGCCGGGCGCGCGTGGCAGATCGATATCCACATGTATTTCTTCGTCGCGCTCGCCGCGCTCGCAGTGCTGTGCGACTGGCGCCCGCTGGTGCTGGCGTCGGTGCTGATCGCGCTCCACCATCTAAGCTTCGGGTTGCTCGCCACCGATTGGGTGTTTCTGGGCGGCGGCAATGTCTGGCGGACGGTGATCCATGTGATCGCGGTGGTCCTGCAATGCGGCGTCCTCGCGTTCCTTGCCATGCGACTGCAGGCGTTGATGTTGCGGCAGCAACAGGCGCAGGAGGACAGCGATGCTGCGGCTGCCGACGCGATCGCGCGCCGCCGCGAGATTGAGGCGGCGATGGAAGCGGCGGCCGCCGCCGAGCGCCGCGAAGGCGAGCAGCGCGAGCGCCGCGAGGCCGCCGAGCGCGACGCCGCCGAGGCGCGCCGCGCCGAGATGCTCGCGCTCGCGGGCAGCTTCCACGACACGATCGACGCGATCGTCGGATCGGTGTCCGCGGCGTCGTCCGAGCTCGAGGCGTCGGCCCGCGACCTGCGGGATATTGCCCGCCGCGCGAGCCGCGAGACGACCGAAAGCGCCGATACCGCGGCGATGTCGTCGGCCAGCGCCGAGGCGCTTGCCGCGCGGATCGCCGAACTGTCGCTGTCGATCAACGCGATCGGTGCCAGCGTCGATCGCCAGGCGCGGTTGAGCCGTGACGCGCGCGACGTATCGACATCGGGGCACGACGCGGTCCGCCACCTCACCGAGCGTACCGAAGCGATTGGACGCTTTGCCGATTCGGTCCATGCGATCGCCGCGCGCACCAATTTGCTAGCGCTCAACGCCACGATCGAGGCGGCGCGTGCGGGCGATGTCGGACGCGGCTTCGCGGTGGTCGCGCAAGAGGTGAAGCTGTTGGCGGGCCAAACCACCGGCGCGACGGGCGAAATCCGCACGCTCGCGACGTCGGTGCATGGCGAGGCCGAGATCGCGCACGATGCACTGGCCGGAATCACCGGCGCCATCGGCGATCTCGCCACCGATGCGGCGGCGATCCGCAGCGCGATCGACGCGCAGCGCGCCACCGCTGCCGCGCTCAAGACCACGGCGATCGATACCGCGGCGGGGGCAACGCAAATGGCCGACCAGATCGCCAATGTGGTGATGGCCGCGCACGACACTGAAACACTGTCCGACCGCGTGCTCGGCGCGGCATCTGCGCTCGCCGAAACCTCGCGTGCGCTGCATGCCGCCGCCGACACCTTCGTCTCGAAGCTCGAAGCCGCTTGAGCTTGCGCGCGCGGCGGGGGCGTTCTAACCGCCGGCCTTGATGTCAGCCTCGGACCACTCCCCCGCCGCCGTCCTGCCCGGACGCGTCGCGTTCCCGCACCGGCACCTCACGGGTATCGGCGGGCTGCAGCCGCACGAGATCACCTTCCTGCTCGACGAATCGGAGCAATGGATCGAGGCGAACCGCGCGCGCGCCAAGAACGACCGGCGGCTCGACGGCGTGACCCAAATCAACGCTTTCTTTGAAAATTCGACGCGGACCTTGCTGTCGTTCGAGATCGCGGGAAAGCGGCTCGGCGCCGACGTCGTCAATATGGGTGTCGGCCAGTCGAGCGTGAAGAAGGGCGAGACGCTGATCGACACCGCGGTGACGCTCAACGCGATGCGCGCCGACGTGATCGTCATCCGCCACGGCAGCTCGGGCGCGGTGCAGCTGATCGCCGACAAGGTCGATTGCCCGGTGCTCAACGCCGGCGACGGCAGCCACGAGCACCCGACCCAGGCGCTGCTCGACGCGCTGACGATCCGGCGGCGGCGCGGCAGCATCGCCGGCCAGCGCGTGGTGATCTGCGGCGACGTGCTGCACAGCCGGGTCGCGCGATCGAACATGCTGGCGCTTGCCTCGCTCGCCGCCGAGGTGCGCGTCGTCGGCCCGTCGACGCTGATGCCCGCCGCGGTCGAGCAGATGGCGGTCACGCGCTTCACCGATTTCGACGCCGCGCTCGATGGTGCCGACGTCGTGATGATGCTGCGGCTGCAGAACGAGCGGATGTCGGGGGCGTTCATCCCGTCGACGCGCGAATATCACCGCCGCTATGGCCTGACCCCCGAGCGGCTGGCGCTCGCCAAGCCCGACGCGCTGGTAATGCATCCGGGGCCGATGAACCGCGGGGTCGAGATCACCTCGTCGGTCGCCGACATGCCCGGCCGGTCGGCGATCACCGAGCAGGTCGAAATGGGGGTCGCGGTGCGGATGGCGTGTCTCGACGTGCTGACCCGGCGCGCGCGCGGCGTGGAGGGGTGGGCATGACCACGGCATTCGTGAACGCGACCTTGGTATGCCCCGAAGGCGGCGTGCGGCCGGGCAGCCTGTTGGTCGAGGGCGATCGTATCACGCGAGTCGGCGATTTCGACGCGCCCGCCGATGCGACGATCGTCGATTGCCGCGGGCGGATGCTGGCGCCGGCGATCGTTGACTTGGGGGTGTTCGCGATCGACAAGCCGGCGTGCCTTGTCGGCGGGATCGTCCGTGTCGGGCTGATGCCCGATCAGTCGCCGATCCTCGACGATCCGGGCATCGTCCAGCGCGCCGCCGACATGGGCAAGCCCGAATTGTGGGTCCATCCGATCGCCGCCGCGACGCGCGGATTGGCGGGCATCGACCTCGCCGAAATGGCGATCAACCAGGAGGCCGGCGCGCGCGCGGTGGCGACCGGGCGCGGCTGGATCGCCGATAGCGGCGTGATGCGCCGCGTGCTCGCCTACGCCGCCGATATCGGGCTGACAGTTGTCGCCCACCCAGAAGATGCCGGGCTCGCTGCAGGCGCGGTCGCGACCGAGGGCGAGACCGCGACGCGGCTGGGCCTACGCGCCGCCCCCGCCATCGTCGAATCGCTGGCGATCGCCCGCGATTTGATGCTGGCCGAGGAAACCGACGCGGCGATCCATTTTCGCCAGGTGACGACGGCTGCCGGCTTCGACCTGATCCGCGCCGCACGTTCGCGCGGGGTTCGGGTGACCTGCGGAATCTCGCCCGCGCACCTGCTGCTGTCGGACATCGCGATGAACGATTTCCGCACCTTCGCGCATCTCTCGCCGCCGCTGCGCTGCGAAGACGACCGGCGCGCGGCGCTTTCGGCGCTCGCCGATGGGACGATCGACGTGCTTACCTCGTCGCACGATCCGCGCGGCCCCGAGGAAAAGCGCCTGCCCTTCGCCGATTCGGCACCGGGCATGTCGGGCGCCGAGACGCTGCTGCCGCTGGGACTCGGGCTGGTGCACGACGGCACGATCACGATCGAGCGGCTCTTCGCGCTGCTCGCGCGTAACCCCGCGCGGATCCTCGGGCTCGACACGGGCATGCTGGCGGCGGGGCAGCCCGCCGACCTGATCCTGGTCGATCCCAATATCGGCGCGCAGATCGTCGCCGACCGGATGGTCGGGCGGGCGGGTAACACCCCGTTCGACGGCTTGCCGGTGCAGGGCCGCGTCAAGATGGTGATGAAGGGCGGGTCGATCCTCGCCTGATTGCCGCCGAACCGAACCCGAAAGCCGCCCCCAAGCGCTTGCCCACCGCGATGTTGTCTGACTATATCCGCGCAGCGGACGCATGGACCGACGCCCGCGCGGGAGAGACGAAGGATGGCGAACATGAAGGCAGCGACGCTGATGATTGGTGCAATGCTGGCCATGACGTCCCCCGGCGGGGCGATCGCCGCCACCGCGACGCGTGAAGCAGCGGGAACGCTCAAGGACGGATCAGTTGTCGAGGCGATCACGCTCAGCAACGCCAATGGCGTCAGCGCGCGCGTGCTGACCTATGGCGCGACGCTGCAATCGCTGATGGTACCGGGTCGCGACGGCAAGCTTGCCGACGTGGTGCTCGGCTATGACGACGTCGCTTCCTATGTCGACCGTCCCAATTATTTCGGCGTCACCGTCGGCCGCTTCGCCAACCGGATCGCAGGGGGCAAGTTCACGCTCGACGGCAAAAGCTATCAGCTACCGCTCAACGACAAGGTCAATTCGCTGCATGGCGGCGACAAGGGCTTCGACAAGATCCTGTGGAAGGTCGTGTCGGTCAGCAGCGGGCCTACCGCCAAGCTGGTGCTGTCGCACCGCAGCCCCGATGGCGATTCGGGCTATCCGGGCAAGCTCGACGTCACCGTCACCTACACGCTCGACGAGACGGGCAATCTGGGCATCGCGTTCGACGCGAAGACCGACAAGCCGACGATCGTCAACATGACCAACCACGCGCTGTTCAACATGGCGGGCGACGGATCGCCGATGGGCGCGACCGACCAGCTGCTGACGATCCCCGCGCGCGCCTACACCCCGGTCAACGCCGCGCTGATCCCGACCGGCGAGCTGCGCCCGGTCGAGAATACGCCATTCGACTTTCGCCGGCCGCGGATGATCGCCGAGCGCATTCGCGACGGCAAGGACGAGCAGATCCGCGTCGCGCAGGGCTACGACCATAATTACGCGCTCGACAAGGGCCTGACCGATACCCCCGAAATCGCGGCACGGCTCGAGGACCCTGCATCGGGCCGCGTGCTCGAAGTGCTGTCGACCGAGCCAGGCGTCCAATTCTACAGCGGCAACTTCCTTGATGCCACGTACGTCGGGAAGAAGGGGCACCTTTACCGTATGGGCGACGGCATCGCGCTTGAGCCACAGAAGTTTCCCGATGCCCCCAACCAGCCGAGTTTCGTCTCGGCGCGCGTCGATCCCGGCAAGCCCTATCGGCATGTCATGATCTATCGCGTGTCGACGAAGCGCTGACCCACCTGCCCGTTTCGCGAAAGACCCTGCATGACTGACACGCCCCAGCTCCGGCCAAAGCTCCGCTCGCGCGCCTGGTTCGACAATCCCGAGAATGTCGACATGACCGCGCTCTACCTCGAGCGCTATCTGAACTTCGGGCTCAGCCTCGAGGAATTGCGGTCGGGCAAACCGATCATCGGCATCGCGCAGACGGGCAGCGATCTCTCGCCCTGCAACCGTCATCACCTCGTGCTGGCCGAGCGGCTGCGCGATGGCATCCGCGAAATGGGCGGCATCCCGCTCGAATTCCCGGTGCATCCGATCCAGGAAACGGGCAAGCGCCCGACCGCGGGGCTCGATCGCAACCTGGCCTATCTGGCGCTGGTCGAGGTGCTGTACGGCTATCCGCTCGACGGCGTGGTGCTCACGATCGGTTGCGACAAGACCACACCTGCCTGCCTGATGGCCGCCGCGACGGTGAACATCCCGGCGATCGCCTTGTCGGTCGGGCCGATGCTCAACGGCTGGCACAAGGGCGAGCGCACCGGCTCGGGCACGATCGTCTGGAAGGCGCGCGAATTGCTTGCGACCGGCGCGATCGATGACGAGGGCTTCATCAAGCTCGTCGCCTCCTCCGCGCCCTCGACCGGCTATTGCAACACGATGGGCACCGCGACGACGATGAACTCGCTGGCCGAAGCACTGGGCATGCAGCTGCCCGGCTCGGCGGCGATCCCGGCGCCGTATCGCGACCGCCAGGAAGTCGCCTATTTCACCGGCCGCCGCATCGTCGAGATGGTCGCCGAGGATCTCAAGCCGTCGGACATCATGACGCGCGACGCGTTCCTCAACGCGATCGTCGTCAATTCGGCGATCGGCGGATCGACCAACGCGCCGATCCATCTCGCCGCGATCGCGCGCCACATCGGCGCCGACCTCGCGCTCGATGACTGGCAGACGCACGGCCACAAGGTGCCGCTGATGGTCAATCTGCAGCCTGCCGGCGAATATCTCGGCGAGGATTTCTACCATGCCGGCGGCGTTCCCGCGGTGGTGGCCGAACTGATGAAGCAGGGGCTGATTCACGAGGACGCGATTACCGCCAACGGCAAGACGATCGGCGACAATTGCCGCAATGCGACGATCGAGGACGACAAGGTCATCCGCCCGTTCGCGACGCCGCTGAAGGAAGAAGCCGGGTTCATCGTGCTGCGCGGCAATCTGTTCGAATCGGCAATCATGAAGACCAGCGTGATCAGCCCCGAATTCCGCAACCGCTACTTCTCGAACCCCGACGATCCCGAGGCGTTCGAAGGTCCCGCGGTGGTGTTCGATGGTCCGGAGGATTATCACGCGCGGATCGACGATCCCGCGCTTGGCATCACCGACAGCCATTTGCTCTTCATGCGCGGTGCCGGGCCGATCGGCTATCCGGGGGCGGCCGAAGTCGTCAACATGCGCGCGCCCGCCTATCTGATCCGCGAAGGCGTGCATGCCCTTCCCTGCATCGGCGATGGCCGCCAGTCGGGCACGTCGGGCAGCCCTTCGATCCTCAACGCTTCGCCCGAAGCGGCGGCGATGGGCGGGCTGGCGCTGATCCGCACCGGTGATCGCGTGCGGATCGATCTGGGCAAGGGCTCGGCTGATGTGCTGGTCGACGACGCCGAACTCGCCGAGCGCCGCCGTGCGCTTACCGAGGCCGGCGGCTATGCCTATCCCGCCTCGCAGACACCGTGGCAGGAAATCCAGCGTGCCACGGTGGGCCAGTTGCAGACCGGGGCAATCCTGGAAGGGGCCGAAAAATATCAGCGCATCGCCCAGACGATGGGCCTGCCGCGCGACAATCACTGAGCTTTGCGCGCGATTCCAGCCCGATGCGCCGGCATCCGCGCGGGGGAAAGCACGCCGGACCGGGACGCCGCGGCGCGCGTCCCGGCGATGGCGCCCTTCCCCCCGCTACGGGGGCACGCTAGGCTTGTACCAACCGGGCGTCCGTCTATGATAGCGCTAACGTAGTTTTAACGAACCATCGATCTCGCAGAAGATCGTGACGATAGGAAAGGATCGAAGGCATGAAAATCGGGCTCCAGGCCAGCGCAATGCTGCTTCCCCTCATTTTGCTCGGCGGCTGCAACGCGTCGCAGACCGCGACCTCGAACGAGGCGGTTGCCAACGAAGCGGGCGCCAACGCGGCAGCGGGTGACGAGGCACGCAGCCCCGAGGGCAAGCGCTATCTCAACCAGCCGCTGGTGAGCGAGATCTTCACCGCCGATCCGTCGGCGCATGTCTTCAACGGCAAGCTGTACGTCTATCCGAGTCATGACATCGATGCGGGCATCCCCGACGACGATCTGGGCAACCAATATGCGATGAAAGATTATCGCGTGCTGAGCATGGACCGGCCCGGCGGCGAAGTGACGATCCATCCGGTCGCGATCGACGTGTCGCAGATCCCCTGGGCGTCGAAGCAGACCTGGGCGCCCGACGCGGCGTACAAGAACGGCACCTATTATCTGTACATGCCGGCGCGCGACAAGGATGACGTCTTCCGCATCGGCGTCGCCACCTCGAAGTCGCCGACCGGCCCGTTCGTCGCCGAGCCGATGCCGATCCCCGGCGCCTATTCGATCGATCCGGCGGTGTTCACCGACGACGATAACGAAAGCTACATGTTCTTCGGCGGCATCTGGGGCGGCCAGCTCCAGCGCTGGGCGAACGGCAGCTATAATGCGCAGGGCGGCGATACCGACCTGAAGCAGGACGACAAGCCGGCACTGGCGCCCAAGATCGCGCGCATGTCGGCCGACATGAAGACCTTCGCCGAAAAGCCGCGCGACGTGCAGATCGTCGATGCCGAAGGCAAGCCGATCCTGGGCGGCGACCATGAGCGGCGCTTCTTCGAGGCGGCGTGGATGTTCAAGCGCGATGGCAAATATTACTTCACCTACTCGACCGGCGACACGCATTATCTGGCCTACGCGATCGGCGACAATCCCTATGGCCCGTTCACCTATACCGGACGGATCATGGAGCCGGTGCAGGGCTGGACCACGCATCATTCGATCGTGAAGTTCGAGGATAAATGGTGGCTCTTCTACCACGACACCCAGCTGTCGAATAAGAACCACCTGCGTTCGGTGAAGATGACCGAGATGACCTTCAACCCCGACGGCACGATCGTCCCGATCAATCCGTTCAAGGACTGATCGGGCATGTTCCTCGGCATCGATATCGGCACCTCGGGCGTAAAGGCCGTGGTGCTCGACGAGACCGGCGCAGTGGTCGGTCAGGGCGTCGCCGCCTTGACCGTCCAGCGCCCGCATCCGCTCTGGTCAGAGCAGGACCCCGCAGCTTGGTGGCGCGCGACCAACGCTGCGGTGCAGGCGATCGAGCCGAGCATTCGCCGGTCGGTGCGCGGCGTGGGGCTTGCCGGGCAGATGCACGGCGCCACGCTGCTCGATGCCGATGACGTTCCGCTTCGCCCGGCGATCCTGTGGAACGACGGGCGCAGCCACGCCGAGTGCGAGGCGATGGAGCGCGCGGTACCCGACCTGCGCAGCATCGCGGGCAATATCGCGATGCCCGGCTTCACCGCGCCCAAATTGCTGTGGGTGCGCGAGCATGAGCCCGAGATCTTCGCCAAGATCGCGACGGTGCTGTTGCCCAAGGACTATGTCCGCTTGCTGATGACGGGCGAGAAGGCGTCGGACCTGTCGGACAGCGCGGGCACCTTGTGGCTCGACGTCGCCAAGCGTGACTGGAGCGATACGCTGCTCAGCGCATGCGGGCTGACCCGCGCGCAGATGCCGGCCCTGTTCGAGGGTACGCAGATCACCGGTACGCTCACCCCGCAGGTCGCCGAAGCCTGGGGCATGCCACAGGTACCGGTGGCGGCGGGTGGCAGCGATAATGCCGCCGGAGCGGTCGGCGTCGGCGTCGTTTCCGACGGCGACGCGCTGTTGTCGCTCGGCACCTCGGGCGTGATCTTCGTCGCGACGCAGGAATTCCGGCCCAACCCCGATCGCGCGGTGCATGCATTCTGCCATGCGATGCCGGGGATGTGGCACCAGATGTCGGTGCATCTATCGGCGGCATCGTGCATCGACTGGGTCGCACGCATCACCGGCGCGGCGGGCGCTGCCGACCTGTTCGCACGCGCCGAAGCCGCCGGCCCAGCCAGCGGCCCCGAACTGTTCCTCCCCTATCTGTCGGGCGAGCGCACGCCGCACAACGATGCCGAGGTTCGCGGCGCGTTCCTGCGGCTCGACAACGACAGCGATGCTGGGCGGCTCTCGCAGGCGGTGCTCGAAGGCGTGGCGTTCGCGCTGGCCGACGGGCTCGAAGTGCTGCGCGAGGCCGGTACCGTGGTCGAGCGGCTGTCGGTGATCGGCGGCGGCGCGCGGTCGCGCTATTGGGGCCAGGTCATTGCTGCGGCGATGGGGGTCGAGCTCGTCTACCTCCAGGGCGGCGAAGTCGGCCCCGCGCTCGGCGCGGCAAGGCTCGCGCAACTCGCGGTCGATGGCGGCGATCCCGCCAAGGTCTGCGTCGCGCCGCCGGTGGCGCACCGCATCGCGCCCGATCCCCAGCTCGTCGCCGCGTTGGCGGAGAAAAAAGCGGCCTTCCAACTGGCCTATCCCCGGATCACCACCAAATCCACGACAAGGAACGCATGATGTCCGACTTCTTCGCCGACATTCCAACGATCAAGTACGAAGGTACCGAATCGACCAACGAACTGGCCTATCGCTATTACGACAAGGACAAGGTCGTGCTGGGCAAGCGGATGGAAGACCATCTGCGCTTCTCCGCCTGCTTCTGGCACACCTTCTGCTGGCCGGGTTCGGACGTGTTCGGCGGCGGCACCTTCAACCGCCCCTGGCATCGCGGCGCCAACGACAGCGCGGCAGCCGCCGAGAAGCGCGAAGTGGCGTTCGACTTCTTCCAGAAGCTCGACATTCCCTATTATTGCTTCCACGATATCGACGTGATGGCCGATGCGGCGAACGTCACCGAACATCGCCGCTATTTCGCCGAGGCGGTCGATCATCTCGAAAAGCTGCAGGCATCGTCGGGCCGCAAGTTGCTGTGGGGCACCGCCAATTTGTTCAGCCACCCGCGCTTCGCCGCCGGTGCGGCAACCAACCCCAACCCCGAAGTCTATGCCTTCAGCGCGCTGCAGGTTCGCGACGCGCTCGAGGCGACGCATCGGCTGGGTGGCCAGAACTATGTGCTGTGGGGCGGTCGCGAAGGCTATGAGACGCTGCTCAACACCGACCTCAAGCGCGAGCTCGACAATTTCGGGCGCTTCTTGAGCCTGGTGGTCGAGCACAAGCACAAGATCGGCTTCAAGGGCACGATCCTGATCGAACCCAAGCCGCACGAGCCGACCAAGCACCAGTATGATTTCGACACCGCGACGGTGTACGGCTTCCTGAAGCGCTACGGCCTCGAGAACGAAGTGAAGGTCAATATCGAGGCGAACCACGCCACGCTGTCGGGCCACACCTTCGAGCACGAGATCGCGACCGCTGCGGCGCTCGGCATCTTCGGTTCGATCGACGCCAATCGCGGCGATCCGCAAAATGGCTGGGATACCGACCAGTTCCCCAATTCGGTCGAGGAGTTGACGCTCGCGATGATCGAGATCATCCGTGCGGGTGGCTTCACCGATGGCGGCTTCAACTTCGACGCCAAGGTCCGTCGCCAGAGCATCGATCCTGCCGATCTCTTCTATGGTCATGTCGGCGGCATCGACGTCGTCGCCAAGAGCCTGCTGGCAGCCGCGGCGATCATCGAGGACGGCCGCGTCGATGCGATCAAGGCCGAGCGTTATGCCGGCTGGGATGCCGATATCGGCAGCACGATCGGCGGGCTCGACCTGGCCGGTATCGCCGATCTGGCAGTCGAGCGTGACCTGAACCCGCACCAGGTGTCGGGCCAGCAGGAGCGGATCGAGAATTTGATCAACCGCTTCCTCTGATCGTCTGCCCCGGCCCCGCTCAGCGCGGGGCCGGGGCCACGTCGGCGCCGCCGCGATGGCGACGCCGAAGCTGCGGCCCTAGCGCAGCGCCAACACCACCACCGACTTCGCCGGCAGCGTCACCGACAAGGTGCCGTTCGCGATCTGCGCGCCATCGAACGCCACCGGCACCAGAGTGTCGGGCCGCTCGAAGCTGTTATGCGCGTCCATCGCCTCGGCGGTGAGGATACGCCCGGTCGCACCGGTCGCCTGCACCCCGGTCATCGCCACCGAGATCGGCATCGGCCGGTTGGGGTCGAGGTTGACCAGCGCGACATGCACCTGCCCGTTCTTGTCGCGCACCGCCGATGCGCTGACCGCCTTCATCGCAAATTCGGCGTTGTGGTAGTAGGGCGATTCAACCTCGATCGGCAGCGTGGTTGCGTCCATCCACGGCTGGTACATGTCGAAGACATGATAGGTCGGGGTCTTCACCATCTTGGCGCCGTCGGTCAGCAGCATCGCCTGCAGCACGTTCACCAGCTGCGCGATCGCCGCCATCTTCACGCGATCGGCATGATGCGCGAAGATGTTGAGGTTGAGCCCCGCCACCACCGCATCGCGCAGCGAATTCTGCTGCTGGAGGAAGCCGGGGTTCGATCCGGGGGTCGGGTCGTACCACGTGCCCCATTCGTCGACCGCAAGCATCACCTTCTTCTCGGGATCATATTTGTCCATGATCGCCGAATGCTTGGTGATGAACTCCTCCATCTGGAGCGTGTGCGCCATCGTCGAGGCCCATTCGCGCTCGGGGAAGCCCAGTGCCGGGCCCTTGTCGCTCCAGTCCTTGTCGCGCGGGCGGGTATAGTAATGCAGCGCCAGCCCGTTGATGTGCTTGCCCGAGATCTTCATGAAGGTCTCGGTCCAGTCATAGTTCGAATCGCTGGGCCCGCTGGCGATCTTGAGCATCGGCCCGTTGGTCGATTTGGCGAATTGCGAATATTGGTTGGTCAGGTCGGCGGCATATTCGGCGCGCATGTTGCCGCCGCAGCCCCATAGCTCGTTGCCGATGCCGAGATACTGGACTTTCCATGGCTGCGAGCGGCCATTGGCGCCGCGCTCCTTGGCGAGCACGCTCGTGCCTGCAGGTGCGGTGAGGTATTCGACCCATTGCGCAGTCTCGGCGGGCGGCGCGCTGCCGAGGTTGGCCGAGACATAGGCTTCGGCCCCCAGCTTCTCGACGAAGCCCATGAATTCATGCGTGCCGAAGCTGTTGTCCTCGGTCACACCGCCCCAGTTGGTGTTGACCTTGACCGGGCGCTTGCCGCGCGGGCCGATGCCGTCGCGCCAGTGATATTCGTCGGCGAAGCAGCCGCCGGGCCAGCGCACCATCGGCACGTTGATCGCCTTGAGTGCGGCCAGCACGTCGCGGCGATAGCCACCCTCGTTGGGAATACGCGAATTGCCGCCGACCCAGATGCCCTCATAGATGCCGGTGCCGAGATGCTCGGCGAACTGGCCGAAGACGTTGCGGTGCATCACCGGGCCCGGCTTGTCGCCCGACAGCGTCGCGGTGGCGGGGGCCTGACCCGCGGCTTGTTGCGCGAGGGCGGCGGGCGCCGCGACCAATGCCGCGAACGATACGGCTAGCCCTAAATGGAATCGCTTCAGCACTTCTCTCTCCCGTTGGTTTATCTGCGATGCGCGCGCGAGCGCAGCATCATTCCGCCTAGAAAACCGATATTGTCCGAGTTAAGCAAGTGCAAACGGTCGCACGACGGACATAACGACCGAACGGGGGAGGATGCGATGGCAGGACGACGTCTGGGGCTGGGGCTCGCGCTGGGCATGGCGGCGACGATCGCCGCGGCGAATGCGGGCGACGGACAGGCGCTGGCGCAATCGGCGACCTGGACCGCCGACAATGGCAACGGCACCTTCACCAATCCGCTGTTCTTCGACGAATTCTCCGACCCCGACATGATCCGCGTCGGCGACGATTTCTACCTCACCGGCACGACGATGCACGCGATGCCGGGGCTGCCGATCCTGCATTCGCGCGACCTGGTGAACTGGAAGTTCGTCGGCTACGCGATGGACAAGCTCGACCTCGGCCCCGATTTCCGGCTCGAGGGCGGCAAGAACGTCTATGGCCGCGGCATCTGGGCGCCGAGCTTCCGCTATCGCGACGGCATTTTCTACATCTTCACCAACATCAACGGGCAGAACAGCCAGATCTTCAGCGCGACGTCGCCGGGGGGACCGTGGAAGCGCACGCCGATGAAGCGCAGCCTGCACGACATGTCGGTGCTGTTCGACGACGACGGCAAGACCTGGGTGGTGTGGGGCTATCAGGACATTCATCTGGCGCAGCTCGACGCGACGCTGACCGACATCGTGCCCGGCACCGAGCGGATCATTATCCGCAAGGGCGAGGGGATGGGCGAAGGGTCGCATTTCTACAAATTCGCCGGGCGCTACTTCATCACCAGCGCCGAATGGGCGAGCCCGTTCCGCATGCCCGCGGCGCGCGCCGATACCTTGACCGGCCCCTGGGAAGTCAATCGCGCGATCAGCATCGACGAGGATTTCGGCCAGATCAACGGCTGGCGTGTCGCGGGCAACAACGAGCCGATCACGCTGGTGCCGCCGAGCACCGCGCGCGGCGCGCTGGCGCTGCACCAGGGCGGAATCATCCAGACCCCGGCGGGCGAATGGTGGGGCTGGTCGATGTTCGAGGGCAATTCGGTCGGGCGGCTGACCGGGCTGTCGCCGATCACCTGGAAGGACGGCTGGCCCTATTTCGGGCTGCCGGGCAATCTCGGGCGGACGCCGCGCACCTGGGTGAAACCCGCGCTGCCCGTCCAACCGGACCGCGCGCCCTATGCGCGCGGCGACCGTTTCGACGGACCCGAGCTCGGCGCGGTGTGGCAATGGAACCATGTGCCGGTCGACGCCAATTGGTCGCTGCGGGCACGGCCGGGGGCGTTGCGGCTGACCACCCTCCCCGCCTCCGGGTTCCTGCAGGCGCGCAACACGCTGACCCAGCGCGCGATGGGACCGCAATCGGCGGCGGTGGTAGAGATCGACGCGAGCGGTCTGCGCGCTGGCGACGTTGCGGGTCTGGCGCTGCTCAACCGTCCGCACGCGTCGATCGCGATCGAGCGCACTGGCGCAGGGCTCGCGCTGGTCGTAACCGACGAACTGCGCGGCGAAATCGCGCGGCAGCCGATGCCGTCTGAGCGCTTGTGGCTCCGCGCCGATGGCGATTTCTCGACCGACCAGGCGCAGTTCGCGGTGTCGACCGATGGCCGCCGCTTCAGCAATGTCGGCACGCCGATCACGATGCCGTACCAGCTGCTGACCTTCCAGGGCGTCCGCTACAGCCTGTTCGCGTACAACAAGGGCAGCAAGCCCGGCGGCCATGCCGATTTCCTCGACTTCGCGGTGAACGAGCCGCGCGCCGAGAGCCGCCCGGCCATCCCCTATGGCAAGCACGTACGCTTCACCCCGATCGGCGCAGCCGGATCGCCGATGCTCGCGCAACCGTTGCTCGTCCAGCAGCATCCGCTCGGGCGCGTGTCGCTGCTGCACGGGGGGCAGGCGCTGACGGTGGCGAAGGACGGCGCGGTCACGATGCGGCGCGCCGATGGCGGCGTCGCGCAGCAATTCCAGTGGATGGAGGCACTGACCGGCGGCGCCCTGCTGATGTCGCTCGAGACCCATCGCTATCTGCACGTCGCCGACGACGGCAGCCTGCGCGCCGACAGCCCGGGCGCGACCGCCGACAACAAGGACCGCAGCCGCTTTTCCGTGCGCTGAGCCCAGAATTATCGTTGCCGGGGGCAACCCGGCATCGTCATAGCACGCAAAAATACCAGCTTTGGGAGTGAGAGCATGATGCCATCCGCCGTACGTCGCCGCTGCTATTGGGCGCTCGCCGCCGCGTCTTGCGCCGTCGCGGTCGGGGCGTCGGCGCAGGTGCCGACGATCGCGACGCCGATGGGCGATCATGCGGTGTTGCAACGCGATCGGCCGATCGTCGTCGCGGGCACCGCAAAGCCGGGCGAACGGCTGACGGTCAAGCTCGGCACCCAAAGCTTGCGCGTACGCGCCGCCGCCGATGGCGCCTGGCAGGCCAAGCTGGCGCCGCAAAAGGCGGGCGGGCCGTACCGGCTCGACGTGACCGGCGCAAACGGTACCGCGAGCGCGAGCGATCTGATGATCGGCGATGTCTGGCTGTGCTCGGGCCAGTCGAACATGGAATATCCGCTCAAGTCGGCGCTCAACGGCGAAGGACTCGTCCAGGCCGCCGGCGATCCCGACATCCGGCTGCTGTCGATGGCGCAGCGCGTCGGGCTCACCGCCGACGAAGCACTGCCCGAACGCCCCAAGTGGCAGGCAGCGACCTCCGAAAGCGCAGCCGATTTCTCCGCCGCGTGCCTGTTGATGGTCAAGGCGCTCAAGGCCGAGGCGAAGGTGCCGATGGGGGCGATCGATTCGAGCTGGGGCGGGACGCGGATCCGCCCGTGGATCGCCGCCGCAGATGCGCGCAAGCTCCCCGACACCGCCGCCGACGTCGACCTGCTCGCGCTGTACGCACGCGACCGCACCGCGGCGATCCGCCAATATGCCGACCAATGGGGCGGATGGTGGCGCGCCAAGACCGGCGACGCGGTCGGCGCCGAACCCTGGGCCGCGCCCGACAAGCGCCAGTGGAAGCCGGTGCCCAGGATCGGCGTCTGGCAGGACTATGGCGACCCGCAGACCGCCAAATCGGGCGGGCATGTGTGGTTCCGCAATCGCTTCGACCTTGCCGCCGCGCCCACCGGCGACGCGTTGATCGAATTGGGCGGGGTCGACGAGATCGATGTCGTGTGGGTCAACGGCGTCGCGGTCGGATCGACCTTCGGCTGGGGAAGCCCGCGCAGCTACACCGTGCCCGCATCGGTGCTGCGCCAGGGAAGCAACGAGGTGATCGTGTCGGTCGGCGACAGCTGGCAGACCGGTGGCATGGTCGGCCCCGCCGAGGCGATCCGCATCACCCCGGCGGGCGGCGCGCCGGTGCCGCTGGGCAAGGGCTGGCGCTATTCGGTCGAGACCGCCGATCTGGGGCGCGCGCCGCGGATGCCGTGGGAAAGCCATGCCGGCGTCTCGACGCTCTACAACGGCATGATCGCGCCGCTCGGCCCGATCGCGCTGAAGGGCGCCGCCTGGTATCAGGGTGAATCGGATGCCGGCATGCCGGGCTACGACGCGCGGATGGCGGCGCTGATGGCCGGGTGGCGGCGCCAGTTCGGCGATCCGCAGCTTCCCTTCGTCATCGTCGGGCTCGCCAATTTCGGCGCGCCACCGACCACGCCGCAGGAAAGCGGCTGGGCGGTGGTGCGTGATGAACAGCGCCGCGCCGCGCTCGCCGATGGTCATGCCGCGATCGTCACCGCGATCGATATCGGCGAGCCGACCGACATCCACCCGGCGAACAAGAACGACCTGGCCAAGCGCATGGCGCAGGCGGCATCGGTGCTCGCTTATGGCGCGAAGCTGCCGCCCTCGGGACCGTTGCCGCTGCACGCGCGGCACGCCGGCAGCGATGTCGTCGTGACCTTCGAAGGGGTAAAGGGCAGACTGGCGGCATCGAGCGCGGCGGGGCCGATCGGCTTCGAGCTGTGCGGTCCGACCAGCTGTCGCTTCGCCGAGGCGCGGGCGCAGGGCAGCACCGTCCGGCTCAAGGGCGACGGCCAGCCGGTCGACCGCGTCCGCTATGCCTGGGCCGATGCGCCGGTCGTGAACCTGTTCGACGAAGCTCCGCTGCCTGCCGTACCGTTCGAGTTGCCCGTAGGAGCCGAATGATGATCGCCGCCAAGCGCCTCACGCTTCGCACCCTTACATCGGCGATCGCGCTGCTCGCCGTAGGCGGTGCGGTGACGCCCGCCGCCACGATCGGCGCGCCGGTGGTGCAGGCGCAGAGCAAGCCCGCACCCGCCCCCGGATCGAACCCGTTGTTCCGCGACAAGTTCACCGCCGATCCGGCGCCGCTGGTCGTCGGCGACCGGCTGTATCTGTATGTCGGGCATGACGAAGCCGAGCGCGACCAGATGTTCAACATGCGCGACTGGCTGGTCTATTCGACGACCGACATGAAGACCTGGACCGACCACGGATCGATCATGAAGGTGTCGGACTTCAAATGGGCCAAGCAGGACGCCTGGGCCGCGCAGACGATCGAGAAGAACGGCAAATTCTGGTTCTTTGCCACGGTCGAGCACGACGCCACGCATCCGGGCAAGGCGATCGGGGTGGCGGTCGCGGACAAGCCGACCGGCCCCTTCGTCGATGCCAAGGGAACGGCGCTGATCACCAACGAGATGACCCCCAAGGGTACGCATAGCTGGGAGGATATCGACCCGACGGTGCTCACCGACGACGACGGTACCACCTGGATCGCCTGGGGTAATCGCCAGGCCTATATCGCCAAGCTCAAACCCAACATGATCGAGATCGACGGGCCGATCCGCGAGATCACCCCGCCGCATTTCGAGGAAGGGCCGTGGCTGCACAAGCGCGGGGGCCTCTACTACCTGACCTATGCCTCGCTCGACCGGAAGACGCATCGCGACGAACGGATTTCCTATTCGACCGCGACCTCGCTCGACGGCCCCTGGACGCATCGCGGCGAGTTGACCGGATCGGGCAAAGACAGCTTCACGATCCATCCCGGAATCGCCGAATTCAAGAACAACTGGTATCTGTTCGCGCACAACGCATCGCTGACGATCGGCGAACTAAAAGGCTCGATCGGTCGCCGCGCGGTGACCGCCGAGCACCTCCAATATGACACCAACGGCTTGATGAAGCCGGTGGTGCAGACCGATGCCGGCATCTCGGTGCCGCCACCTAGCGACTAGCCTCCGCGTGGCTGTTGCCCGCATGTCACGACGAAACGTTCTTGATCGTCGTTGACGCGAAGGCGGAACCAAGCGCGAACCGCCTTGGTTGAAGCGGTCGAACCAGTATCAGGACCTTATCGTAATGCACGTTCAGCACCCCTTCCGCGCCGGCGAGCCCGGCTATCGGCTGCAGGAAATCAATCACTGCCCCGGCTGTGGCGGCTCGCAATGGCTGGTGGGACGGGTGACCGCCGAATGCGCGACCTGCGCGACCGCGCTGCCGATCCGCACTGGCCAGGTGCAGGGCGACAGCGTCTTCCGTGTGTCGAACGGCAGCCGGCCCGCGCGCCTCGCCGCCTGAAGCCTGCCACCTGACGTCCTCGGGCCACGCAAACCCCATTTGCCTTCGCGGCCACGCGCTTTAGACGGGGCGGCATGAACGCCGCCCCCTTGAAGCTCTACAACTCGCTCACCCGCAGCATCGAACCCTTCGCGCCGATCGACCCCGCCGGGCCGGTGCGCGTCTACACCTGCGGCCCGACGGTCTATAATTACCAGCATATCGGCAATATGCGCGCGTTCCTGTTCGCCGATACGCTCGGGCGCGTGCTCCGCTGGAAGGGCTATGGCCTCAAGCACATCATCAACATCACCGATGTCGGCCACCTGACCTCGGACGCCGATGCCGGCGACGACAAGATGGAGAAGGCCGCCGCCGCGCAGGCCAAATCAATCTGGGAAATCGCCGCGCATTATACCCAGGTGTTCAAGGCCGATGTCGCGCGGCTCAACATCCCCCCGCCAGCGAAATGGACCGTGGCGACCGACTATGTGCCGCAGATGATCGCCTTTGCGCAGCGGATCGCGGCGCAGCATTGCTACGAGCTCGACAGCGGGCTCTATTTCGACGTGTCGAGCGTGCCCGATTATGGCCGGCTGGCACGCCAGGCCACCGATGCGGGCGAAAGCCGGATCGACCCGGTCGGCGGCAAGCGCAACCCGCAGGATTTCGCGATCTGGCGCAAGACCCCGGCGGGTGAGAGCCGCCAGATGGAATGGGATTCGCCCTGGGGTCGCGGCGCGCCGGGCTGGCATCTCGAATGCTCGGTGATGAGCAACGCGCAGCTCGGCCACCCGTTCGACATCCACACCGGCGGGATCGACCATCGCGAAATTCACCACCCCAACGAGATCGCGCAGAACCAGGCGTTTTGCGGCTGCACCGATACAGAGCCAGGCTTCACCGGCGCGCGGATGTGGATGCACAACAACTTCCTGGTCGATCGCGCGGGCAAGATGTCGAAGTCGGCGGGCGAATTCCTGACGCTGCAGACGTTGGTCGATCGCGGCATCCATCCGCTGTCATACCGGCTGATGTGCCTTAGCGCGCACTATCGCAGCGAGCTCGAGTTCACCTGGGAGGGCGCGATCGCCGCGCAGACTAGGTTGAAGCGGTTGGTGCAGACCATCGAGAAACTGCGGGCGGCGCCCGAGAAGCCTTCGCGGACGACCGCCGATGCCTATCGCTCGCGGTTCGACGAGGCGCTGTCGGATGACCTGAATACGCCGCGGGCGCTGCCGGTGCTCGATGAATTGCTGGCCGACAAGGCACTGTCGCCTGCCGATCGGCTAGCCGCAGCCGAGGCGTTCGACGCGGCGCTCGGACTGGAGCTGGCGACGCTCACCCGCGCCGATCTGCGCGTCCGTCCGGCGACGGCGACGATCGATGCTGCCGATATCGAGGCCAGGCTCGCCGAGCGCCGCGAGGCGCGCGCCGCGAAGGACTTTGCCCGCTCGGATGCGCTGCGCGACGAGTTGGCAGCGGCCGGGGTCGAAGTGATGGACGGCGACCCGCTGAGCTGGGATTGGAAGCTATAATCCTCCCCCGCCAGGGGGAGCGGGAGCGCGCAGCGGCGAAGGGGGCGCGCGCGATTGCTGCCGTTGGGGGTCCTCCCCCTCCACCAGCTTC